>DATEKG010000234.1:0-8057 GCA_035277565.1 Pseudolabrys sp. | reverse complement strand
TGCAATTGCATAAAGATGATCCTGGCTTTTCGTCGTGGCATTCTCGACCAGATCGTCGTCGGAAAGCTGTTCGGAATGCGTGAGGACGGGCGCGGCAACTTCAATGGCGTCGTCAAAGGCCAGTGAACGGACCAGTTTCGGGGGGGCGGCCGGCATGGATGCCAGACGCTCTGCGAGCTTCGCGCGCGCCTTGATCTCAATATCGGCCGCGAGGCGCTGCAGCACGTCGTCGAACAGGGCAATTTGATCGCTGCTGTAGCTGCGGGAACCGGCGGCGAACAGGTCGGTAACCCTGTCGACGATCTTCACCCGATGCTTGGCGCTGGCGCTTTCAGCCGGGCTGATCAATTCATCGAGCAGCGACCGGCTCTCCGCGAGCGCACTGTCGTAGTTGGATTTTGCTGTTATCGACATGGCCAACACCGTTGAAGTCAGCAGCGGCAATTCCGCACCGGCACGAGGCCTCCCCCGCGACGAAGACGGACAGAAGCCTACCGCCAAGTTGCGAAAACTCGCTGTACGCGGGCTACGCAAAACAATCTAAAATTTTAAAGATTAACGATGCGGCAGCCTCTCCGTGAGCAACCAAAAACCGAATGGGCCCGCTGCCGACGGGCCCTTTCGCAGGCAAAAACGACGCGTGGCGGTCAGAACAGGCCGACGATCTTGCCCTCCTTGACGTCGATTGAATCGGCCGACGGCGTTTTGGGCAGGCCGGGCATGGTGAGGATTTCACCGCAAATGGCCACCACGAATTCGGCGCCGGCGGACAGGCGCACCTCGCGCACCGGAATTGTAAATCCGGTCGGCGCGCCCTTGGCATCGGGATTGGTTGTAAACGAGTATTGCGTCTTCGCGATGCAGACCGGCAACTTGCCGAAACCCATCTCCTCCCAGGTCTTGAGCTGGTCCTTCACCGACTTGTCGGCGGTCGCATCGTCGGCGCGGTAAAGCTCTTTCGCGATCGTGCGTACCTTGTCGAACAGCGGCGTTTCATCGGCATAGAGGAATTTGAGATTTGCCTTTCCTTCGTCGATGATCTTGACGACCGCCTTGGCGACGTCCGCGGCGCCGGCGCCGCCCATCGCCCAGTGATCGGCCATCAGGGCTTCAACGCCGAGCGACCTGCACTTTTCCTTGACCAGGGCGATTTCCGCATCCGTATCGGCCGAGAACCGGTTGATCGAAACCACCGCCGGCAGGCCGAATTTCTTCACGTTCTCGATGTGACGTTGCAGATTCGACATGCCCGCTTCCAGCGCCTTGAGGTTTTCCTTCTTGAGATCTTCCTTCTTGACGCCGCCGTGCATTTTCAGGGCGCGGATCGTCGCAACGACAACGACGCAGTCGGGCCGAAGTCCTGTCTTGCGGCACTTGATATCGAGGAACTTCTCAGCGCCGAGGTCGGCGCCGAAGCCGGCTTCCGTCACAACGTAGTCGGCGAGCTTGAGCGCGGTTGTTGTCGCAACCACCGAGTTGCAGCCATGCGCGATATTGGCGAAGGGCCCGCCGTGAATGAAGGCCGGCGTTCCTTCCAGCGTCTGCACGAGATTCGGAGCGATCGCTTCCTTTAGGAGTGCGGTCATGGCGCCGTGCGCATGCAGGTCCTTGGCACGCACCGGTTTGCGCTCGCGCGTGTAGGCGACAATGATGTTCCCGAGCCGCTCCTTGAGATCATCAAGATTCTTTGCCAGGCAGAAGATCGCCATCACCTCGGACGCGACCGTAATATCGAAGCCGGCTTCGCGCGGATAACCATTGGCGACACCGCCGAGCGAACAGACGATCTCGCGCAGCGCGCGGTCATTCATGTCCATCACGCGACGCCAGACGACACGGCGCGAGTCGATGCCGAGCGCATTGCCCCAGTAGATGTGGTTGTCGATCAGGGCCGAAAGCAGATTGTGCGCCGAGGTGATCGCGTGGAAATCACCCGTAAAATGCAGGTTAATGTCTTCCATCGGCACGACCTGGGCATAACCGCCGCCTGCGGCGCCGCCCTTCATGCCGAAGGAAGGGCCGAGCGACGGTTCGCGCAGACAAAGCATCGCCTTCTTGCCGATGTGGTTGAGAGCGTCGGTCAAGCCGACGGTCGTCGTGGTCTTGCCCTCTCCCGCCGGCGTCGGTGAAATCGCCGTGACCAGGATCAGCTTGCCGTTCTTTTTGCCGGCAAGCGACTTGACGTAGTCCATCGACACCTTGGCCTTGTAGTGGCCGTAGGGCTCGAGGTTCTCGGCAGAAATTCCGAGCTTTTCCCTGGCAATGTCGAGAATCGGCCGTTTCTTGGCGGACTGGGAAATTTCAATATCGGATTTTGGACTTTGGTGCTGAGAGGCGGGCATGAGACGATCCATTCAAGCGTTTGGGTTGGAGACAATAGCTATCGAACATCCGTTGTGTGTCATGTCCGGACGGTCATGACGGGAGGGGATCAGGTAAATCTTGTCTTGACGGCGACGTTTGCGGACTTCGCCCATTCGCCGGCTTCAATCTTCTTGCCGTCGGCGGGCTGCACGCGCGTGACCTTGAAGCGACCATCGGCGCAAACGACGGTGAAGCCGTCCGCCTCAACCGCAACGATTTCGCCGAGCTTGCCGCCAATTCCCTTGGGATCGCGGGCCGGCAGCGGCTTGGCATCGAAGATTTTCAGCTGCTTCCCGTCGAGCGTCGACCACGCTCCCGGCGCCGGATTGCAACCGCGTATCAGCCGGTCGATCTGCTCCCACGGCTTGCCCCAGTCGATCCGCGCATTTTCCGGCGTGCAGCGGCCTTCGTAAGTCGCCTTCGATTCGTCCTGCTTGATGCGCGGCGCCTTGCCGGCCTTTACGAGATCGACGCTTTCGAGCATGGCGTCGACGCCCATCGGAAACAATCGATCGAAATAGACGGTGCCGAGCGTGTCGGTGCCGGAGATCGGCGTCTTTTTCTGGACAAGAACGTCCCCGGTATCGAGGCCGTTATCCGGCCAGAAGATTGAAAGCCCGGTTTCCTTCTCGCCTTTGATGATCGGCCAGTTGATCGCGGATGCGCCGCGATAGGCCGGCAACAATGAGGGATGATATTGAATCGAGCCGTGCGTCGGAATATTGAGGAATTCCTCCGGCACGAACAGCGTCACGAAAGCCATGACCTGGAGATCCGGCTTGAGCGCCTTGAACTCTTCCCAGACCTTCGGGTCCTTGTAGGAAGCGGGCTGGTGCACCGGCAGTTTGGCCGCGAGCGCCGCCTCTTTGAGCGGGTCCGCCTTGGCGCCCGGTTTTTCGGGCGCGACATACACGGCAACGACGTTGTCTCCGCGCTCGAGCAGCGCTTCCAGAACGGCCTTGCCGAACGCCTGCTGGCCGTGGACCACGATACGCATACGGTAACCTCCCTTTATCCGCTCATGCCCGCGTAGACGGGCATCCAGTTCTTTGTCGGCCTGGGTCCCCGCTTTCGCGGGGACGAGCGGTCTATTACGCCGCCTTCTCTTCCTTCTTTGGCGCCGAGAGGGCGCCCGAGTTCTTGATTTCGGCGATCTCTTTCGCCGAAAGCCTGAGAACATTTTTGAGGATTTCGTCGGTGTGCTCGCCGAGCAGGGGCGAGCGCTTCACGTGGGAGATCGAATCCGACAGTTTGATCGGATTGCCCACCGTGAGGTACTTGCCGCGCGTCGGATGATCGACTTCGACCACCGTGCCGGTTTTGCGCAGCGACGGTTCCTCGGCGATTTCCTTCATCGACAGAATCGGACCCACCGGAATGTCGACATTGTTGCAGATCTCCATGACCTCGAACTTGGTCTTGGTCATCGTCCATTCTTCGATACGCGCGAAGATCTGCTTGAGTTTGGGCAGCCGCGCGCGCGGCGTCGCGTATTCGGGATCCGTCTTCCAGCCCGGCTCGCCGATCACGTCGCAGATTTGACCCCAGACCGGAGCCTGCGTGATGAAATAGATGTAAGCGTCGGGATCGCTCTCCCAGCCCTTGCACTTGAGGATCCATCCAGGTTGACCGCCGCCGGAATCGTTGCCGGCACGCGGGGTTGCGTCGCCGAAGGGAATTCCCTCGCTGAATTGGCTGTACTCAGTCAGCGGCCCCGCTTTCAGCCGCTGCTGATCGCGCAGCTTGACGCGGCAGAGATTGAGCACGCCGTCCTGCATGGCGGCGAGCACCTTCTGGCCGCGACCCGTGCGGTTGCGCTGAAAGAGTGCGCAAACAATCCCGAGCGCGAGGTGAAGACCTGTTCCGCTGTCGCCGATTTGCGCGCCGGTGACGAGCGGGGGCCCGTCGCGGAACCCCGTCGTCGAAGCCGACCCGCCGGCGCATTGCGCGACGTTCTCATAGACCTTGCAGTCTTCATACGGCCCGGGCCCGAATCCCTTGACCGACGCCACGACCATGCGCGGGTTGAGCTTGTGAATGTGCTCCCAGGTCAGGCCCATGCGATCGAGCGCGCCCGGCGCGAAGTTTTCGACCAGCACGTCGCAGCATTTCACGAGCTCATCGAGGACCCGTTTGCCCTGCGGGTGCTTCGAGTCGATGGTGATCGACCGCTTGTTGTGGTTGAGCATCGTGAAGTAGAGCGAATCCGCGCCCTTCACATCCACCAGCTGGCCGCGCGTGATATCGCCGACGCCCGGGCGCTCCACCTTGATGACGTCCGCTCCGAACCAGGCGAGCAGCTGCGTGCAGGTCGGTCCGGACTGCACATGTGTGAAATCAAGGATACGCACGCCGTCGAGAGCCTTGCCGGCCTGGCCCCAGGCCTTCGACGAGGGCCGCGGCAGATGGCCATTGCCGTTTGTTCGCCTGACGCCGTTTGCCTTCTTCGCCGCGAGCTTCACCACCTTGCGTGATTTCCTTGCAGCGACTCTCCCTTTGGCGGGCTTCGCTTTCTTCTGCTTCTTCGTGGCCATTCTCGTCATCCTCCAGATCTCTATTTCTTGCGCAGCTTGCTTTGCGGGTTCAGATTGCCGATACGGCCGCTTTCGCTGCCGGCGGCAGGATCGAGCACCGCGTTGATGAGCGTGGGCTTGCCGCTGTCCATCGCGGCGTTGACCGCGCGCTTGAGTTCGTCGGGCGACGTTGCGTTCGCACCGACGCCGCCGAAAGCGGCGATCATCTTGTCGTAGCGGGCGTCCTTGACGAAGACCATCGGCGAGGCGTCCGGGCCGCCGGTGGGATTGACGTCGGTGCCGCGGTAGATGCCGTTGTTGTTGAAGACGACGACACAAACCGGCAGCTTGTAGCGGCAGATGGTCTCGATCTCCATGCCGGAGAAGCCGAACGCCGAATCGCCCTCGATCGCCAGGACCGGCTTGCCGGTTTCGATCGCCGCGGCGATGGCATAGCCCATGCCGATGCCCATGACGCCCCAGGTACCGACGTCAATACGCTTGCGCGGCTGATACATGTCGATGATGCCGCGCGTCAGATCGAGCGCATTGGCACCCTCATTGACGAGAATGGCGTCCGGCCGCTCCTTGACGATCGTGCGCAGCACGCCGAGCGCGCCGTGATAGTCCATCGGCACATTGTTGTTCATCAGGCGCGGAGCCATCCTGGCCACATTCTCCTCGCGTTTCCTGGCGACCGCAGAGGTCCAGTCCGCCGGCGCCTTCGCCCAGCTGCCGCCCATGCCGTCGAGCAGCGCCTTGACGCACGAACCGATGTCGCCGACGACCGGCGCAACGATTTCGACATTTGAATCCATTTCCTTCGGTTCGATGTCGATCTGGATAAATCTCTTTGTGTGCGGCTCGCCCCAGGCCTTGCCCTTGCCGTGCGACAGCAGCCAGTTGAGACGCGCGCCGATCAGCAGGACGACATCGCTGTCCTTCAGCACGGTGGAACGCGCCGCGCCGGCGCACTGCGGATGCGTGTCGGGCAGCAGGCCCTTGGCCATGCTCATCGGCAGGAAGGGAATGCCGCTCCTCTCGACGAGCTGGCGGATGGCGTCGTCGGCCTGCGCATAGGCCGCACCCTTGCCGAGGACGATCAGCGGTCGCTTGGCGCTCTTCAGCACGTCGAGCGCGCGCTTGATCGCGTCCGGCGCCGGAATCTGGGCCGGCGCAGCGTCGATCACCTTGACCAGCGATTTGCGGCCTTCTTCCGCGTTCATCACCTGTCCGAACAGCTTGGCCGGCAGGTCGAGATAGACACCGCCCGGACGGCCGGACACGGCGGCGCGGATTGCGCGCGCCAGGCCGATACCGATGTCCTGCGCGTGCAGGACGCGGTAGGCCGCCTTGCACAACGGCTTGGCGATGGCGAGCTGGTCCATCTCCTCGTAATCGCCCTGCTGCAGGTCGACGACCTCGCGCTCGGACGAGCCCGAGATCTGGATCATCGGGAAGCAGTTGGTGGTGGCGTGGGCGAGCGCGGTGAGGCCGTTGAGAAAGCCGGGCGCCGACACGGTCAGGCAGATGCCGGGCTTCCTGGTGAGGAAGCCGGCGATCGAGGCCGCGTAGCCGGCGTTCTGCTCGTGGCGGAACGAGATGACGCGGATGCCTTCGGCCTGCGCCAACCGGAGAAAGTCGGAGATCGGAATGCCGGGCACGCCGTAAATTGTGGTGAGCCCGTTTAACTTGAGCGCGTCGATCAGCAGGCTGAAGCCGTCCGTCTGCTCCTGCTCCGCACCTGCCGTCTCGACGCCCTTTTCTTTCACTGCCGCTTCAGCCATGGGAAATCTCCCGTTCGAATTCAGTTCCCGGTTTCGCGCGTGACCGCGCGTCGTGTCACATCCACAGATCAGTCCAGATAGTCGGCATATCGCGATACGTGCTCGGCCAGCCCAAGCGCGTGATCGCGCACCAGTTCCCCTGCACGCTCCGTCGCGCGCGCCTCCAGCGCTTCAATGATGTTCATGTGATCGCGAATGGACCGGTCCGCCCGGTCCTGCTCGCCGATCGTCGTGCGGCGGATCATGCGCATATGCGTGAAGAGATTTTCGGCAAGGTCGATCAGCACGTCGTTGCGGCTCAACCTGATGATGGTCTGGTGGAATTCGATATTGACGTCGGAATATTCGTCGAGATGCGCACGCAGCTGCCCGTTCTCGAAGGTCGCGAACATCTTGCGCAAGCCGGCGATTTCATCGTCCGTTGCCGTCTGCGTGATCAGGCGGGCCGCCATGCTCTCCAGCGCAGCCCAGGCGGTGATCATCTGGATCACTTCGCGCCTGGTCTTGCGCACGACATAGATGCCGCGGCGGGGGACCGAGCGGACAAAGCCCTCGCTCTCGAGCTGTGCCATCGCCTCGCGAACGGGCGTACGGCTGATCCCGAAATCCTGGGCAAGCTTGCGTTCGTCCAGGCGGATGTCGTCGCGGCTGCGATAGATATCCATCGCAACAATCGCGTTTTTCAGGGCCGTGTACGCCTTGTGCTTGAAACTCGGCGTCACATCGATGGGGGCAAGCGCCGGATGGGGTGCAAGCGGCGCGCGGGCTGCCGGTTTGCGGGGAGATACGCCGGCACGACGCGGATTACGGTCTCGACTGCTCATGGCTGGTATACAATATGCCAGGAGCCCGAACGCACGCAACCGCTTTCAGAATCTGCAGCAGCAGGAGACCGGTGGGCCGTATTTTTGCCCGGCCGCGCCTTTCGGCGCCGGGTACTATTGAAGGGACCGTATCGGCAACCTGCTATTCGGCCGGCCGCAGGCCTTTTTTGCCGGAACGCAGGCGCGTCCAGCTGGACTGGATAATCGGCCAGAACAGCGCGACCAGGCCGAGCGTCATGATCGTGCTCACCAGGCCATTGGACCAGAACACGACAAGGCTGCCCTGCGAGGCGAGCAGCGACTGGCGGAACGACTCTTCCGCCTTATCGCCCAGCACGATCGCGAGCACCATCGGCGCGAGCGGATAATTGCACTTCTTCATGAAATACCCGCCGACGCCGAACACCAGCATCATCACCACGTCGAAGGTGTTGTTGTGCACGGTGTAGGCGCCGATCGCGCAGAACACCATGATCACCGGCGCGATGACGCTGAACGGAATGCGCAGGATGGAGGCAAACAGCGGAACGCAGGTGAGCACGATGAGCAGCCCGACAATGTTGCCCATG
>DATEKG010000233.1:0-11477 GCA_035277565.1 Pseudolabrys sp. | reverse complement strand
GCATTCGGACTATCCGTCCGTCGATTTCATTCTTGGAGCAATCGCCAACTGGATCAACAAATACCGAAATCTGGCAGCGCTCCATGACGAATTCCAGCGCTGCAGCCCGGATGAGGTGAGACAGATCGCCAAGGATTTGAGCGTACCGCTCGATGAATTGCGATCGCTCGCATCCAAAGGGCCTGACTCAGCCGCCCTGCTCGAGAAATTGCTGCTCGCGCTGCGCGTGGATCCAGAAGTCCTCATGAAAGCTGATCCCGCAACGCTGCGCGATATGCAGAGGCTATGTGTCAACTGCCAGCAGAAAAGGCGGTGTCAGCATGAGCTCGCGGCGGGTACGGCCGCTGAACACTACCGCTCATATTGTCCGAATGCATTCACGCTCGACGCGGTGTTTGCCGAAAAAGCGCGCACATCCTGCCATTGAGCTAACGCGCAAGCTGACGTGAGTCGAGCACTTGGCGAATCTTGCGTGCGAGCGCACGCTCGGTCAGCGGTTTCTGCAGCAATTCCGTGCCACGATCCAGGCGGCCGTGATGCACAATCGCATTGCGCGAATAACCGGTCATGAAGATCACTTTCGTTCCCGGCCTCTGGCGTTCCACTTCATCCGCAAGCTCGCGGCCGTTCTTGCCAGGGAGCACGACATCGGTCAGTAGCAGGTCGAATTCTTTCTTTGCGTCGAGAAGGCGCAGCGCCGATGCGGAATCCCGGGCTTCAATGATCTGGTAGTTCAGATCTCGCAAGATTTCGGACGCGTATTGCCGTACACCGTCGTCATCCTCGACGATCAGAATTGTCTCGCCCTGACCGCGATCGGACCCCGCCTGATCATCGTTCGAAATGCCTGCTTCATCTCCGTCGCGGCGCGGCAAATAAAGTTTGATTGTCGTACCAACCCCGGTCTCGCTGTAGATTCTCACGTGCCCGCCCGACTGCTTCATGAAACCGTAGACTTGGCTCAGGCCGAGGCCTGTGCCTTTTCCTGCTTCCTTGGTGGTAAAGAACGGCTCGAACGCGCGATCCACGGTGTCGGCCGACATTCCGGCGCCGTTGTCAGTTACGGCAATGACAATGTATTGGCCAGGTAAGAGCCCTTCGTGCTGCCGGCAGTATTGCTCGTCGAGATAGGCGTTGCTGGTCTCGATTGTCAGCTTCCCGCCTTCCGGCATCGCGTCACGTGCATTCAACGCAAGATTGAGGAGCGTTGACTCGAGCTCCGATACATCGACCTCCGCCTTCCACAGGCCGGCGCCGCTGATTGTTTCAAGCTCGATCTTCTCGCCGAGCGTCCGCGTGAGGAGATCGGATATACTTGTAATGAGCTTGTTGACGTCGGTTACCCTCGGGTTGAGCGGCTGTCGGCGCGAAAACGCAAGCAGGCGCTGCGTCAATTGCGCGGCGCGCTCCGCTCCGATAAGCGCATTTTCAAGCGCGCGCTCCGCGCGCGACTCAACGACGCCGCGCTTCGCAATGCCGAGATTGCCGATGATGACGGTCAGAAGATTGTTGAAGTCATGCGCAACTCCCCCGGTCAGCTGGCCGACGGCTTCCATTTTTTGTGACTGGCGCAACGCCTGCTCGGCAAGCTCACGGCGCTCCACTTCGGCATAAAGCGCCTTGGTGCGTCTTGTCGTCAGCAGAACAAGTACGAACAGGAACGCCGTTGCCGGGATTCCGAAAATAAGGTGAGCGGCCATCGTATGCATCCACTCTGACAAGACCTTCTGCGTCGGCAGCCCGCTTGTCACATACAGGTCCGCATAATCGAGTTGCCGGTAGCCAATGCGTCTCTCGATTCCATCGGGCGCCGTCGAAGTAACAAGGCCGCCCTTGGGTTGCGCGGCAACGCTGTGGATGAATCCAAACCGGTCGGTGTCTCCGGACGAGTCCGGATAGCGGGCGAGGATTACCCCGTCCTTGCGAATGAGCGAGAAACTTGGCCCGCTATCGCGTGCGAGCTGGGCATAGAAATCCTGGAACACCCTCGGCACGACGGAGACCATGACAATTCCGTCAAACTGGCCGTTCTGGAGCGGCCGCCGGCGGCTTACGCCAAAAAATGCGTCGCTCCGCACCCGCGGCTTCAGAATCGCACCGACATAGGTCCCGCCATCACGTTCGACTTGAGCGCGGAAGTAGTCGCGGTCGGAAACCGCTGCGCTTGCAGGAACCGGATTGACGGCGGAAGAAACAAGCGCGCGGCCGTTCTTGTCGATGATCAAAATGCCGTTGATCGCGACAACGGACTTTTCAAGCTTGCTCAGCTTATCGTGAAGAGTCTGCTGCGATTTCTTGATTTCGTCATCCGACAGGTTGCCGATGAGGGAATTGACGCTTGTGAATGTCAGGTCGACCGACTGGAATACGCGCATGGCATATTCGGCGATGATGTCCATCCGCGCTGACAGCTGTTCGTCGGCTCTGTCAAAGGCCGCGTGATATGCCACCAAGCTGGCGTAGGAAAATATGGCCGCGGGAATAAGGATCGACGCCGCGAGCATGATTTTGAGGAGGCGTAGAGCGACATCGCGGCGCGCGCGCATTCGACAAAGCTCTTCTGGCGGGTGACTCGACTTTATTCGCGATAAAGAACGCTGGAAAGAAGAAAAACGCCGATGCGCCTCGGAGCATCCCTTCGGAACCATCAAACGAATGACATCCGGACGTCGCTTCCTCGCGCGGGGCCGCAAGAGGGGCAGAGGTGAAACAGCCCTCGGCGTGCTGGCCTACAATATTGTCCGGGTGATCAACCTTATCGGTGCCGCAAGCCTCCGTGCGCGAGGTCGCCGGCACGAATCCCGATTGTTCCAGCTGCAACGCATTTACTTCAAACTCTAAGAACAGTTTCACGACACATTTTACGCGGGTTTTAGCCGCCATCGCTACAGCATTGCGTCGAAAGCAATTCAACTTCCGACGGTGATGATGGCCTCGCGAGCGTCGTGTCCCATGCGAAATGCCATTCTGTCATTTCTTTCCGCCGCCCGCGCGAAAGCGGCTTTCGCGTCCGTGCTCGCAATCACATTGCTCTGTGGAATGAAATCGGTCGATGCGTCGGCGGGCATGAATGTCGACGCGGTCGTCCTGTCCTTTACGAATTCAGGTTCATCGGCTGAAGGTGAAAGCGAGCTGGTGTTGCTCGTCGATATCGACTCCTCGCCGATCAAGGATCACGTGTGCGAGCTGAAAACCGACGCCGTCATTTCGGTGCGCGACTTTCGTTCCGCTGTCGGCGGTTTGACAGCGCTTCCTGCGGTGCTGCGTCCCATTCACAACGTGTTGGACACGCTTGATGCGGCAGTCACAGGCGCTGGCAACAGCGATCTCGATTTCCTCTTTTACGCTTCCCGCGACACTTCGGCGAAATTCTCAACGGCCTATCGGGCGATGCTTAGGATCGCGACGGCGATCGGGCTTTCGCGCATTCAGGATGAAGCTATGGTTGCACGTGCGAGGCTCGTTGGCGGCGTCTCCACCTACAATCCCTATCGCGAAGGAAAGGAAGAAGGCGGAGCGGAAACTGCATCCGGCGAGCTGTATGACCCGGCCGGCTGGACCGCCGCAATCCAGGTCGGATTGCGAGGTCGGTTGGGCGGCGTGCGTTACGGCAAGCTTTATCAGCCGCGATTTGCGCTGGTGGCCAGCGGCGAAAAACGCCTGATTGTGAAAATCAACGATGTCGGACCGCTGAGGCCCGGACGGGTGCTTGATCTGAGCGAGCGCAGCATGCGCTATTTCGATCCATTCCTTGCGCGGGGACTGCTCGACGACGCGAAGGTAACCCTCTTGCCAGGCGAGGATTGGACGCCCGGTCCGGTAGGAGAAGTATATCTTATCGACTTTGCCGCTGCTGAAGGGCGCGAGCCGGCGCGCTCATCAAGACTCGATGCCGCGGCTGAGCTTGAGGCTTTGCGCGCGCGGTTCCACCGCCCGTCCAGACAAGGCTCGAGAGAAGAGCTGCGCGCGGATGCCAATTAGTCGGCTGGTCGTCTCATCCGCCCAGCTTTCGCAAGACCGCGTCGAGCTGTTCCAAATTCCGGTATTTGATGCGCAATGTGCCGCTTTCACCGCGGTGATCCACGCTGACCTCCAGGCCGAGTGCATCCGAAAGACGGCGTTCGAGAGAGCGTGTGTCTGGATCTTTTACTGAAACGCCTTGCCCTTTAGCCTCGCGCCGGACTTCGCGGGCCGGGGCTGCGCTGCCCTTGCGCATGTCCTCTTCGACCTGCCGCACGCTCAGGCCCTGCGCAATGATTTCGCGCGCAATCAGTTCGGCATTGGGTTGACCGACCAGGAGCCTCGCGTGTCCGGCGGAAATCTTGCCGGAGCGCACAAGCTGCTTCACCGGTTCCGATAGCTTGAGGAGGCGCAACGTATTCGCAACGTGCGGCCGGCTTTTACCGACGATCTTTGCGACGTCTTCCTGCGTTCTGTTGAAGTCGTCCATGAGCGCGAAATAACCGCTCGCTTCCTCGATTGGATTGAGATCAGCGCGCTGAACGTTCTCGATGATCGCAAATTCGAGCGACTGTGCATCGCTGGCCTCGATGACCGCGATGGGGACGTCGTGAAGCCCGGCTCGTTGCGCCGCGCGCCACCGGCGTTCACCGGCGATGATTTCGAATTTGTCGCCCTGCAATGCGCGCACGACAATCGGCTGAATGATTCCGCGCTCGCGGACTGATTCCGCAAGTTCATCAAGCTCGGCATCGGTGAACAAGCGCCGCGGATTGCGCGGATTTGGACGCAGATTTTCGATGGCAGTCCGCCGCGGCTTCCGGCCAATGTCGGCGGCGGAAGTTTCCTCGCCGACATCGCCCATTAGTGCGGCAAGGCCGCGTCCCAGTCGCGAATGATCCGCCATCGCCGCTCCTGAACTTCTCGCCACGCTTTGCCTCTCCGTCTGCCGCTTTAATTTTGCAGCCGTGTCATTGCAAATCTGAAATTTGCTAACCGGCTTTCAGCGTTTTCTCACGCTGGATGATCTCGGTTGCGAGGCGCAAATACGCTTCGCTGCCGACGCATTTGAGATCGTAGACCAGCACAGGTTTTCCATAGGACGGCGCTTCGGAGATCCGTACGTTGCGAGGAATGATCGTCTCGTAGACCTTGTTTCCCATGAACTGACGAACATCGGCGACAACCTGATTGGAGAGATTGTTGCGCGAGTCGTACATCGTCAGCACGATTCCGTGGATCGACAATGTCGGATTGAGAGTCGTCTTCACCTGGTCGACCGTTTTCAAAAGTTGCGAGAGACCTTCGAGCGCGAAGAACTCGCATTGCAACGGCACGAGAATTGAGTCCGCTGCAGCCATGGCGTTGACGGTGAGCAAGTTGAGAGACGGCGGACAATCAACGAGCACATATGTGAAATCGTAAGCACGTGTTCCGCTGTTGAGCTGGCGCAATGCGTTGCGCAGGCGGAATGCACGATCGCGCTGTTGGCCGATTTCCAGTTCGAGACCCGAAAGATCGAGAGTCGACGGCGCGATGTAAAGCTGCGGCACGGATGTCGGCAACACAGCATCGCGTATCGGCGCTGCGCCGGTGAGAACATCGTAGGTGGAAGTCCGTCGCGACTTGCGTTCGATGCCCAGACCGGTCGACGCATTGCCCTGCGGATCGAGATCGACAATCAGCACGTGCTCACCGATTGCGGCGAGCGCGGTGCCGAGATTGATGGCCGTCGTCGTCTTGCCGACGCCGCCCTTCTGGTTGGCGATGCCGAGCACGCGCGGACGCGCTGTATCTGGACGGGCAGCCACCTTACCGAAGGGAACGACTTGCAGATCGTCTGCTGTGGGTGCGCTCGGCGTATCGGTCATGGTCGAGTTTCCATCGGTCTGAATTGCGGCTATGCGCTTGGTCCCGAATCACGCTGGCCGTCGGACTGTAGCCGCCCTAGAGGCGCTCAAGGCCGCGAATAATAACGATCGAGCCGTCGGGACTGATCTTGCTGGGCACTCTCGAAGCCTGAAGTCTCCAATATTTAGCGGCATCGGTCAATTCAGCATCTACATCTTGACCCTTGGGGAAGATGGCGACCGCCCCCCGCGAAACGAAAGGAAACGCCAGATCGCAGAGAATTTTCAATGAGGCGAGGGCCCGTGCCGTCACGGCGTGGACGGGTTCTGCACAGCTATCCCCAAATTTTTCGGCCCGCAGGCAATGCACGGTGGCGGGCGCACAGGTCGCCCTCACCGCCTCCCGCAAAAACGCGGCCTTTTTGCTATTACTTTCAATGAGATAGACCTTCGCACCGGGCCGCTCGGCTATGGCACAGGCAATCGGAATTCCAGGAAATCCGCCGCCGGAGCCGAGGTCGATCCAGGCATAGGCTTCCGGTGCAAGCGGCACGAGCTGAAGCGAATCAGCGACATGGCGGGTCCAAATTTCAGAGATGGTCGACGGCGCGATCAGATTGTGACTGCTTTGCCAGCGCAGCAGCGTACTGACGAAGGCATCGAGTCGGGTTTCCGTTTCACGTGAAACAGGACACAGCCTGAGCGCACGTGCTTTGTCGGCCGCGAGATCGGTTGCTGCCTGCCCTGTCTTTCTCACGCGGTTTTCGTGGCCGGCTTTCTGCCGCGCCGGACGTGAGCGACAAGTAGCGTCAACGCAGCTGGCGTGACGCCGTCGATTCGGCTCGCGTGGCCGATCGTCCGCGGTTTGTGGGTCTGCAGCTTCTGTTTCATCTCGTTCGACAGACCGGGCAAGGATGCGTAGTCAAAATCGTCCGGCAGCTCGAAACTTTCATCGCGGCGATACGACGCAATGTCGGCGGCCTGACGCGAAAGATAGACATCGTATTTCGCGTCGATCTCGATTTGCTCCGCGACCTTTGGTGCAAGCGAGGCAAAGCGCGGCCATATCCGCGCGAGATCTCCAATAGTCACGTTCGGGTACGAAAGCAGTTCGAACGCGGTCCGCCGCTGTCCATCCTTGTTCAGAGACAGGCCGTGGCGCCCGGCTTCTTTCGGCGTGAGGGAAACTGATTTCGCGAAGGCGCGCGCGTCATTCAGCGCGTTGGTTTTTTCGCGATGGATGCGCGCGCGTTCTGCCCCGACGCAGCCGACCGTGATTCCCAAATCGGTCAGACGCTGATCGGCATTGTCCGCGCGCAGCTGCAGCCTGTACTCCGCGCGCGATGTGAACATGCGATATGGTTCGCTGACGCCGCGCGTGACGAGATCATCGATCATCACGCCGAGATAGGCCTGCGCGCGATCGATAATGATTTCGTGCCCCTCGCCCGCCAGGGCAGCCGCGTTGATACCTGCAAGGAGCCCTTGGGCTGCCGCTTCTTCATAGCCCGTTGTGCCGTTGATCTGCCCGGCCAGAAACAAGCCGCGCACGCGTTTTGTCTGCAGGGTCGGCCTGAGCTCGCGTGGATCCACGTAGTCGTATTCGATCGCATATCCGGGGCGGATGAAACGCGCGTTCTGCAGTCCGGGAATTGTCGCGACCAGTGCGTGCTGAACGTCTTCCGGAAGCGAGGTCGAAATTCCGTTGGGATAGACGGTGTGATCGTCCAATCCTTCAGGCTCGAGGAAGATCTGGTGGCCGTCACGTTCGCCAAACTTCACGATCTTGTCTTCGATCGAAGGGCAATAGCGCGGCCCGCGGCTCGCGATCTGGCCGGAATACATGGGCGAACGGTGCACATTGTCCCGGATGACCTTGTGGGTCGCCGCGGTCGTCCGCGTCACGCCGCATTCGACCTGCGGATTCGGAAGGCGGACCGTCATGGCCGAGAACGGTTCGGGAGGATTGTCGCCAGGCTGCATTTCTAGGGTCGACCAGGCGATCGTCCTGCCGTCCAGGCGCGGCGGAGTCCCGGTCTTCAGCCGGCCGAGTGTAAAATCGAGATTCCCGAGCGTTCGGGAGAGGCCGACCGCGGGCGCCTCCCCGACCCGGCCGGCTGGAATTTGCTTCTCGCCAATGTGAATAAGGCCGCGCAGAAATGTGCCGGTCGTCAGAACGGCCGCGCCCGTGGTGATCATGCGCCCATCTGCCAAGCGGACTCCTTGAACGCGCCCCTTAACAATCACGAGATCATCAGCCTCGGACTCGACCACCTCCAGATTGGGAATTCCCTGGAGCGCGGCCTGCATGGCCGCCGCGTAGAGTTTGCGATCGGCCTGGGCTCGCGGGCCGCGGACAGCGGGGCCTTTGCGGCGGTTGAGGACGCGAAATTGGATGCCGCCAAGGTCGGCGACGCGGCCCATGAGTCCATCAAGAGCGTCGATTTCCCGCACAAGATGGCCTTTGCCGAGGCCCCCGATCGCGGGGTTACAGGACATGGCGCCGATGGTCGAAAATCGGTGCGTCACCAGCCCGGTTCGAGCCCCCATGCGTGCCGCTGCGGCCGCGGCCTCACAGCCGGCGTGGCCGCCGCCAATCACCACGACGTCGAATCGTTGCGCCATCAGAGCCTCGAATGGCGGGGTTCTAGCGGAGGCCGGAGATGGGGTCAAAAAAGTGTTTCACGTGGAACATTCTCCAGACGCCGGCGATCATGAAGATCAGGGCTTCGAGGAAACTGCGGAGGTTTATTTTCCTATGCAGAAGTCCCTGAAAATGACGTCCAGAATGTCTTCAACGTCCACCCGGCCGGTCAGGCGCCCCAGGGCGTGAGCAGCTGCCCGCAATTCCTCGGCGATCAAATCTTCACGCCGGGACATGCTCGGCGCGAGCGCGCGTCTCAGGGCCGCTTCCACCTCGCCCAGAGCGCGGCGATGCCGCTCACGCGTAACGAGAGCAGGCTCGCTGCCGGCAAGAAATCGATCGGCGAAACGAGCGAGGCCGCCTAACAAGTTTTCGAGTCCCTCCCCTGACAAAGCCGAAACCCCGAACAAGGATTCACCCGGCGTGAATTTATATTCACTGCTAGTTGTTAACCATCTATTAGCCACGTCCGTTAGGACCCTATTAAGGCGGCCGCCTCGTTCATTGTTACGAATCGATTGATTCTCGCGTTCAATCCTTTGTCCACCTTGCACCAGGCGATCAATCTTGTTGGCAACGAGCCAAATCCTCTGCGGGCCTTGCGTTGCCAAAGCCGATGGCGGCATCGCTTCCTGGCGATCACTCGCGTCCACGACCCAGAGAACAAGATCAGCCGCCGCGGCGCGCTCGCTTGCCCGTCGTACGCCCTCTTTCTCGACGGGATCATCGGTCGGTCGAATCCCGGCTGTGTCGAGCAAGGTCAACGGCAGTCCGTTCAGATCAAGATGCACCTCGATCACATCACGTGTCGTCCCTGCCACCGGCGACACGATCGCAGCTTCCCGCCTTGCGATCTTGTTGAGCAAAGTCGACTTGCCGGCATTCGGCGGACCGGCAATGGCAACGACGACCCCTTCGCGAAGCCGCTCCCCTCGCCCGCCGTCCGCCAGCGCGCCGGCAATTTCCTTGACCAGCGAATGCGCGATCTGCAGGGCCGGCGCGAGCAGGTCGTCAGGCACGTCCGCCTCGTCAGAAAAATCGATCCGCGCCTCGATGAGCGCGAGCGCCTGGATCAGCTGTGTGCGCCAGGCTTCGACACGGTCGCCGAGCGCTCCCGTCATTTGCCGGACAGCCTGCCGCCGCTGTCCCTCCGTCTCCGCCATGACAAGATCGGCCAACCCTTCAACGGCAGTCAGATCGAGTTTTCCGTTTTCGAATCCGCGGCGCGTGAATTCGCCGGGTTCAGCCGGGCGCAGTCCTTCAATCCGCGACAGCGCCTTGAACACCGCCGCAATAACCGCCCGGCCGCCGTGCAATTGCAGCTCGGCGACATCTTCGCCGGTCTCGCTGTTCGGCGCCGGAAACCAGAGGCTGAGCGCCTGATCGATCAACGTTCCATCGCTGCCGACAACCCGCGCGAGCGCGGCCTTGCGCGGCGTCGGCACTTTGCCAGTGAGTGCCGACAAGGCGGGGCCGGCGCGCGGCCCTGAAATGCGAACCACCGCGATAGCGGCCGGCGGTCTGCCTGAGGAAAGCGCATAAATCGTATCGTCGACGGACTTCGGCATTTGCCGCACGGAAGCGCCGAGTTAGGGCAGGGGTCAAGCCCTGCGCCTGCACGGCGAGTTACCGACATGCCCCGCTCGCTTGGATCGGTACGTTACCTGTCCTCCGCGCTATGATCGCTCGATTGCGCGATCGGTCGAGGAGGGCGATATGACAGTTCGGCTCGGATTTTCCTCTCTACTGTGGCTTTCAATCGTCGCCTGGACAGCTCCGACAGCGCAGGCACAGGGCGACCTGGCGCGTGCATACCGGGTCATCGCATCAAAGCAATTCGTCGATCTCACCCACAGCTTCGGTCCGCAAACGCCGGTATGGTCGGGCTTCGGTCAGGCAAAAATGACCGCGGCCGCCGATCCCAGGACACACAAACCGTACACAATCAAGGATGACGGCTTTCGCGCTACGTTCTACGAGATGGTCGGGCAATACGGCACGCATGTCGACCCACCGGCTCATTTCGCCGAAAACGGAATCACCATGGATGAGATTCCGCTCAAGCAGATGATCCTTCCGCTCATCGTACTCGACGATACGCCTTACCTAGCGCGCGATCCGAACCACGCGTTTTCCGTTACCGATCTCAGGGCTTGGGAGAGAAAGCACGGCCGCGTTCCGTCCGGATCATTCGTCGCCTTGCGCACCGACATGTACAAGGACTGGGACCGCGACCCCGAGCGATTCAAGCGAACGCCGTTTCCGGCATGGGCATTCGAAACGATCAGGTTCCTCTATGAACACCGCGGTATCGTCGCGACCGGGCACGAAGCCATGGATACCGACACCACTGACAAAATGGACTCGGAAACATACATCCTCCAACACGGCCACTATCAGATCGAGGTCATGGCCAACCTCGACAAGGTTCCACCGAAGGGCGCGGTCATCGTGGTGACGTGGCCCAAGGTTCGAAATGGTCTCGGTTTCCCTGCAAGGGCATTCGCGATTCTGCCATAGCCATTGCAGCAGTCACTCAATGGACGTGTGCAACAGCGCGGGTTCGATTTCCCGTCCAACTCAATTCACGCTAGGTTGCGGCGATGTCTTCTCAAAAAAATGCGGCGCATGTGAACAGGCTCGCCCAGGCCACCTCGCCCTACCTGCTTCAGCACAAGCACAATCCGGTCGAGTGGTGGACCTGGGGCCCCGAGGCGCTCGCCGAAGCACGGCACGCAAACAAGCCGATCCTGCTGTCGGTTGGTTATGCTGCCTGCCACTGGTGCCATGTCATGGCACATGAATCGTTCGAAGACGAAGCGACCGCGCGCGTCATGAACGAGCTCTTCGTCAACATCAAGGTCGACCGCGAGGAACGTCCTGATATCGACCAGATATATATGAATGCGCTGCATCTTCTGGGCGAGCAGGGCGGCTGGCCGCTCACGATGTTCCTTACGCCGAAGGCGGAGCCGGTGTGGGGCGGGACATATTTCCCAAAAGAAACGCGGTTCGGCCGGCCC
>DATEKG010000232.1:0-28574 GCA_035277565.1 Pseudolabrys sp. | reverse complement strand
GCGGATTTCCGCAACTACACCTACGCGAAATACGGGCGCGTCATCCTGATGCAGCCGGGCCAGTTTGCCTGGCAGATCTTCGACAAGAAGATCATTCCAATGCTGCGCGACGAGTATCGCATCCGGCAGGTGACGAAAGTTCGCGCCGACACTCTCGAGGAGCTTGTCAAAAAGCTCGACGATGTCGATTCAAGACGCGCGCTGGAAACGATCAGGGCATACAACAAGGCGGTACGCACCGACATCGCCTTTAATCCCAATGTGAAGGACGGCCGCCGGACCGAAGGTCTCGCCGTCAACAAGAGCAACTGGGCGAATGCGATCGACGAGCCGCCCTTCGAGGCCTATGCGGTCACGTGCGGCATAACCTTCACCTTCGGTGGTCTGAAGATCGATACCTCGGGCCGCGTCATCGACACCGACGGCCATGTGATCGCCGGTCTGCATGCAGCCGGCGAACTGGTCGGAGGGCTGTTTTACTTCAACTATCCGGGCGGCACGGGGCTCATGGCCGGATCGGTTTTCGGCAGGATTGCCGGCACGACGGCGGGTCAGCGGGCCGCGCAATCCCCGTCCTGACCGGGACATTTTCCGCCGGATTGAACCGCCGGCGCGCTATCTGTTTTCGGTGCTGGCGGCGCGCTCGCGCAGCCTGTAGAACTTGATCGCGGCGCGCGCAGTTTCCGGACGCAAACGCTTGTACCGCTCGCGATATTCGGCCGTATCCACGGGCGCGCGGCCGCCGCCATTCCGCAAACCGAGAATGGCGCGCGCCGTTTTCCAGGACAGGTCGATCGACTTCGCCAGCACCAGGACCTGATCGCCGGCATCATGCACCAGCGCCCGCTCGATCGCGCCGACCGGCAGGCCGCTCAGCAACGATATTGCCGCCGCGGTTTCATCGAATTTGCCCAGCTCCGCGAAGCTGCAGAGCCGCACTTCGGTCAGCTCTCCCCGCTGATAAAGCTGTTCCACATGGGCGCGCGCGGCCGCAAAATTCGACGAGCTGTCCCGCAGTTGCGTCTGAATCTGATCCGCGGCCTGCCTGATCATGCCCTGGACGAGCTCCGCTTTTCCCCGATCCATGGTCTCGAATTTCTTCCGGACCGTCTCGGACGCGGATTCGAACAGTGTCAGCAGATGCTCGCGCGGGATTTCAGGACGCGACCAGACCAGGAGCGCAAGTTCATTGTCGCCCTCGGATCGCGTGACCAGGGTTGAATAGCCGTAATCGGAAAACCGGGCACCGGTATTCGCCGCAGTGCTCATGACGACTTTCTGGTTTCCCCGCTCGACAAGCACATCGGTGACGGTTTCGCTCAGCTCCCGGCGCTGCGAGATGGCCAGCAGGTGATCCTGGCCCTTGGTGCGTGCACCGGTGACAAGTGTTTCGTCGTCGAGGGACTCCGACCGCTGCAAAACCGGACCGGCAACATCGATTGAATCGTCGAGCGCGAGCCTGCGCGTGACCCCCACCGGGGCGCCGGCAACGGCGGATATTCGCTCTCCGAAGGCCGTGCGAGCGGATTGTTCGATCTCGTCGACCAGGCGGCCCATCACGTCGTCGAACAGCGATTTCTGCTCGCTGTCGAAATGCGCGGCGCCGGCGACAAAGAGATCGGTAATCCGGCGCAGGATGTCCGCCCGCGTCGCGATATTTCGCTGCGAGATCATCGTCTCGAGCTCGTCGAGCAACGACTGGCGCGCGAGGAGGACGACCGCGCGCGGTCCATGCGTCCGCCGGTCGCTCGCCTGATCGGGCACGGTCGGGCTAGGCGGCATCTTCGACCTTCGGGATCGTAAAGGTGCTGGTGAAATCGATTTCCGAAGACGGACACGGACGCTGGAACAGATAACCCTGCAACGACGTCACGCCGGCCAGACTCAGGAGCCGGTACTGGTCGGCGGTTTCCACACCTTCGGCGGTCGTTTCAATATCGAGACTGCGCGCAAGGGTCAGTGTCGCCGCGATGATCGCGGCGCATTCGGTCCGCTTCGTGAGGTTTTGCGTGAACGACCTGTCGACCTTGATCTTGTCGAAGGGGAAGATCATCAGCTGGCTCAACGAGGAGTATCCGGTTCCGAAATCGTCCAGGGCGATGGAAATTCCCAGATTCTTGAATTGCCGCAGGATCGGCAGACATTCCGTGGCTGACTCGATCAAGGCCGTCTCGGTGATCTCGAGTTCAAGCCGCTCCGGCGGCAGCCCCGACTGGGCAAGCGCGTAGATGACGATGTCGACCAGATTGTTCTTGCGGAACTGCACCGCCGAAAGGTTGACGGCGACCTTGATGCCGACCGGCCAGTTCATCGCGTCGGCGCAGGCGGCCTGCAGCAGCCACTCGCCGATTTGCGTGATCATTCCGGTTTCCTCGGCGAGCGGAATGAATTGATCCGGCGGGATAAGGCCCTTGGTCGGGTGCCGCCAGCGGATCAGGGCTTCCGCCCCGCAGATGACGCATGTCCTGGTATCGACGACAGGCTGATAGTGAAGCTCCAGCTCGCCGTTCTGGAGCGCGCGGCGGAGCTCGTTTTCCAGCTCGTGGCGGGCGCTTGCCGCCAGGCTCATTTCAGGATCGAAGAACCAGTAGCCGTTGCGTCCGGCGGATTTGGCGCGATAAAGGGCCAGATCCGCCATTTTCATCAGGCTGTCGGAGCTCGTTGCGTGTTCGGGCGCGAGCGCGATGCCGATGCTGGTGGCGATGTTGACCTCGTTGCCTTCGATATGGAAAGGCTGCGAAATCACATTGATGATCCGCTCGGCCAGGGCGCTCGCCGCCTCGCGCTGGGAGCTGTCGCGGTCCTGCACGATTGCAAACTCGTCGCCGCCCAGGCGCGCCAGGACGTCCGTTTCACGCAGCGATGCCTTGAGGCGCACAGCCGTTTCCCGCAGCAGCGCATCGCCGACCGCATGACCCAACGTGTCATTCACGTGCTTGAAACGATCGAGATCCAGCAGCAGGACAGCGAAGGAATCCCCTCGCCTGCGATGCCGCGCGACGGCCTCTTCGATCTTGTCCATGATCGAGAGGCGGTTGGCCAGGCCGGTAAGCACGTCGTGGTGCGCCATGAAGGCAATGCGCTGCTCGGATTTCTTCCGCTCGGTAATGTCGTCGATCACAACGACGAGGTGCCGCGCCGTCCCCGACGCATCACGCACAACCAGCCTGTTGGTTGCAAGCACGCGCATCTCGCCGTCGGGCATTTCGAGTTCATAGTCAAGAGCGCAACGTCCGACGTCCCCGCCGAGCGCCTCGCTGTCGGACGCATCGATGCGTTCGGCATCCTTGCTCCGATAGAGGTCGAACACGGTCTTGCCGAGAACCTCGTCGCGTCCGACCTTAAGCATGGCTTCGAATGCGCGATTGACGAGCACGAATTCACGCGTCACCGCGTCCTTGACCACAACCGCGATCGGGATGTTCTCGATGATCGAATTGAGGAACTGCTTGGTTTCATCAAGCTGCTGTTCGGTGTGGAGATGCGCCGTAATGTCCTGGTGGACGGCAACCGAACCGCCATTGGGAATCGTGCGGCGGGATACGGCAAAGGTGCGGCCGTCCTGCAGTTCATTGATGATATAGCCGGGGTCGGGCAGAAACGCCTCGCGCTCGCGATCGGCAATGTATTTATCGCTGTCTTTCGGGCAACATCCGGTCGCGACGCGCGCCTCCAGAACTTCCCTGAGCGTCATTCCCGATTTGATGTCTTTCGGGTTTATCCCGTACATCGTGCTGTAAAGCTCGTTCGCCAGCACAAGACGCCTCTCGGCGTCGAACATGCAGATTCCGTGCGGCATGTTCGCGAGCGTCGCATTCAGGAGCATGTTGGCCTGCTCGAGACGGGCTTGCGCGGCCTCCCGCGCACGCTGCCCCCTGATGCTGAAGAGCATGACGAGCGCAACAAGGAACGAAAGAATTGCGGCCGTCAGAAAGCCACGGATTTTCTGGGTCTCCAGCCGCGCGAAAATCTCGTGGGATGCAACGGCGGCAATGATGATGAGCGGGTAGTCATAAACCACGCGATAGGCGACCAATCTCTGGACGTTGTCGCTCAGCGTGCTTGGCGTGTAGAACCAGCCCTTCGGCGCCTTCGAGATACTCCTGAACAGATCGCCCTTCGCGAAACTTTTCCCGATAAGGGCCATGGTCTGTCCGCTGGTGGCGCGGACGATTCCGTCAAGCCCGACGATCCGGATATAACTGTCACGGCCGATGTTGACCGAGTTGTAGAGCCTCGTGAGGTAAGAGGAATCGAGCGAGGCATGCACCACCCCGGCGAACGATCCGTCGTTTCCCGCAATGCGCCGCGACAGCGGGATCGACCAGTCACCGGTCGTTGCCGAATGCATCGGCCGACCGATGAAAAGTTCATCAGTCCGTGCATCGCGCTGGGCGATGAAATAATCCTGTTCGCTGACGTCGTCACCGCGACCTTCGGTGTGATCGGTGCTGAGCCTGACGCGTCCGTCACTGCCGACGATCTCCAGCCGCGATATGCCGTCGGACAACAATCTGTTCGATTTGACCAACGCTGCCTGGCTCAGTCGACTGGCGTCTTGCGCATAGAGCGCGCCGATGACCGCAAGCGAGCGATCAATCTCACTCAACGAATGCGAAAGTTGGAGCTCGAAGGCGCCGGCGAGATTTGTGAAGTTCTGGACCGCGGCGCGTTCGGTGCTCCGGCGCTCATTGGCGAGAAAAAGAAACAGCGTCGCCCAGATGATGCCGATCAAAATCGTACCGAGCAGCATCGAACGATGCCTGACGATCGGCTGCCATATCGTTCGAAGGTTGATCATCCGTTCGAGGCCGCAAAGCACATCGCCATTCACTGCAAGCAGACAGAAACTAGCGAGAAGCCATTGATTTTCCGTTATTTCGACCGCTGCTGCCGGGCCGAAATACCGGCCCAAAATCGCCGCTTCCAATCGTTAATCATTTATTTTGGGTTACGGATTTTCCGCCGGCGCGGCGAAACGGCGTAAGGCACGCAGCGCAACCGGCCGGGACATGGCGAGTTAGGATATGGCGAGTTAGGACCGTGATGGCTTCGCGGGACGACGTTTTCGAAACCGATATTCCGGCCCGGCTCGACCGCCTGCCGTGGGGGCGTTTTCATACGCTGGTTGTCGCTGCGCTCGGCATCACATGGATCCTCGACGGGCTTGAAGTAACGCTGGCGGGAAGTTTCGCCGGCGCGCTCAAGGAAAGCCCCGTGCTGCATTTCTCCAATGCCGATGTCGGGCTTGCCAGCAGTGCCTATCTCGCCGGCGCGGTCCTCGGCGCCATTTTTTTCGGCTGGCTGACCGACCGGCTCGGCCGCAAGAAGCTATTTTTCATGACGCTCGCGCTTTATCTGCTTGCCACGGCCGCAACCGCGGTTTCCTGGAATATCGCAAGCTTTACCTTGTTCCGTTTCCTCACCGGGGCGGGAATCGGCGGTGAGTATTCCGCAATCAACTCCACCATCCAGGAGCTTGTTCCGGCGCGGGTGCGCGGGTGGACCGATCTCGTCATCAATGGCAGCTTCTGGATCGGCGCCGCCGTCGGCGCACTTGGCTCCCTGATCCTGCTGGATCCGGCATTCGTCGATCCGGATTTCGGCTGGCGACTCGGATTTCTGATCGGCTCCGGACTCGCGTGCATGATCTTTTTCATGCGTTTCTGGATCCCCGAGAGCCCGCGATGGCTGGTCACGCACGGCTATCCCGAAAAGGCATCAGCCGTGGTCGCCGACATTGAAGGCCGATTTGACGATCTTCCGCCCGCGCACGATCTGCCGCGCGCGCGTTTGCGCGCACGCAGATCGACGCCGCTCAGGCTCGTCGGGCATGTCCTTTTCAGGCAGCATCACAAGCGAACGCTGGTCGGGCTGTGCCTGATGGCTGCGCAGGCGTTTTTCTACAATGCAATTTTTTTCACCTATGCGCTTATCCTCACGGACTTTTTCAGCGTGCCGGCAAACAAGGTGGGCTGGTATATCGTGCCGTTCGCAGTCGGCAATTTCCTCGGCCCGGTCTTGATCGGCCGCTTTTTCGACACTTACGGCCGCCGGCCGATGATCGCCATAACCTATATTTTGTCGGGGGTGTTGCTTGCGCTTACAGGCTGGCTCTTCGAGCGGCAGCTCATCGGCGCGTCGGCGATGACGGCCTGCTGGATGGCGATCTTCTTTTTCGCCTCCGCGGCCGCGAGCTCGGCCTACCTGACCGTGAGTGAAACCTTCCCGCTGGAAATCCGCGCGCTTGCAATTGCATTTTTCTACGCCGTCGGAACCGGCATCGGCGGCGTCGCGGCGCCGTCCCTGTTTGGTATACTCATCGACACCGGTTCGCGATCGAGCGTGTTCGGCGGTTATCTTCTTGGATCACTCCTGATGATCCTTGCAGGGGGTGCCGCCTGGCGCTGGGCCGTGAGTGCCGAACGCAAGCCGCTTGAGGCCGTCGCGCGGCCGCTCACTTTCATCGACGCCGGCTAGAGGCACCGCCGGCCGGCTATTCGGCAGTCTCGTGGATCAGTTTACGCAACGCGTCAGGCGCGCAGATCACGACACCGCCGCGCTCGAGCTTGATCCATTTGCGGCGCTGCCAGTCCTGCAGCTGCTTGTTCGCGCTTTCGCGCGAAACGCCGATCATCTGGCTGATTTCACGCTGCGTGATGTGGATCTTGCTGGACCGCGGCGCTTCAGGCGAATTGTGATAAAGATGCAGCAGGACCTTGGCGAGGCGGTTCGGCAGCCCGAGGAAAACGATATCTTCGACCTGCTCGCTCGTCCGGCGCAGGCGCCCGCACAGAATCTTGATGAGCCTGACGGACAGTTCCGGATCGGCCTGGATCAGGGGAATGAAGTCGCGACGCTCGATCACCATCAGCTCGCAATCGTCGATGGCGACCGCGTCTGCCGTACGTTGACCTCCGTCGAGAAAAGCAATCTCGCCGAAAAGCTCGCCGGGAACGATCAGGTTGAATATCGCATCCTTGCCCTGCTCGGACGGCGCACTGACTCTGACGGCACCAGTGCGCACCGCGTAAAGGCGCGCACCCACATCGCCCTTGTGGAAGATGACGGAACCCTTTTTCACCTTCTGCGTAATGACGCGCGGCGCCAGTCGCTCGATGACCGATTCGCCAAGATCCTTGAAAAAGGAATGGGCGCGCAACAGGGCATTCTTGTCGAACGCCTGCACCCGGCTATGCCCGCTCGCCCCTGCTTGTATCGGCATGATCCAGCGCCGCGTTTCAGAAAAAACCAATATACTTCAAAATCATCAAACCAGCAGCATAGCCGCCCCGCCGGCCTGCCCAATACTGTCATCGGCAAGATCAGTCAGTTAGGCTAAAATTCCTCTAATTGCGACAATCAATTTATAGGCGGGCGCAATCGCGCTCGCCGGCGGAACGGCAGGCGGGCCTCATGGCGGCGTTTCCTGCCGGAAACCGACGGCGCGGATGCCGGAGGCCGCCCGCGCGAATTTGCGGCGCGCAATGTGACCTAGGTCACCGTCACTCAAACCGGGCGCATGGTAGCGGATTCTCCAACATGGAGAGCGACGATGCGCAAATCGATCAAGTCTTCCCGGCAGGCTTTGAAACAAGACCGTCCGGGCGACTATCGGCGCGATGAACTGGTCGCGACCGTGTGGCTCGTCTTCTACGGGCTGGCCATCGGTGTTGCGATTTCGGCGCCGTTTGTCAGCCATGCACTCGAGATCGCATGGAAATAAACTGCACTGAAGTCAAGCGCATGCCGATCAAGATGCATCAGATCTGCTACTTTCTCGCGATCTGCGAAGAGCGCAATTTCACCCGCGCGGCACAACGCTGCGGAGTGGCGCAGCCGTCATTGACGCGCGCCATCCAGCAGCTGGAAAGCGATCTCGGCGGCCCGCTGTTCGAGCGCGCCAGCGCTGCGATTCACCTGACGGCGCTCGGCGCATTTGTACACCCTGAATTCGTGCGCATCGAGAACGCCGTTGCGAGAATCCAGCAGATTGCGGCGCAGCGCCGCCGCTCGCCGGTTGCGCCCGCCGTCGCTCCGCCGACCGCGCGTTTCGCGCGTACCGTCGCGGTGATTGTCATTGTCATCGCGATTCTCGGCGTTGGACTTGCGCTTCGCATCTGAAGCCGGAGCCGGCCTCCGCCTCTTCGAGATGATCGATTTCGTTATTGCCGGCCTGGGCGGGAAGTCGCGGCAGGCGCTCCAGTTTTCCCAACCGTGATGGCCGCGTTTTCCGACGAAAGGGAAGAGAGTAATAACTCCACACCATCATACGGTGA
Source organism: Pseudolabrys sp. (assembly GCA_035277565.1). GTDB lineage: Bacteria > Pseudomonadota > Alphaproteobacteria > Rhizobiales > Xanthobacteraceae > Pseudolabrys. The sequence goes on along the minus strand of DATEKG010000232.1, from coordinate 20,295 downwards.
GACAATAATTCAAATTGACATCGTCTCCGGTTCCATGCTGTTGCGCCGGGGAACGAATTTAAGGTCCGCATCTTGAATAGCGGTGGATTATTTTCATTTTCGATTTTGAGTGTGTTCGATGTTCGGGGCATTGATGGTCACGGAGGGTAAATCCGTCATGGAACTTTTTCTTTTTGCGATCGGCGCCTAGCTCCCGGAATTTTCATCGAGCCGCAAATGGCCACAGCGAAATCTCTCCAACGCAAGTTGATGCATTCGCCGTCTCCGCACGGATACGAGCAGGCACGGCTGCGCGAAGCTATCGAGGCAAAGCTCACTTATACGCTGGGAAAGACGAAGGATACCGCGAGCGATCTCGATTGGTATCATGCCACGGCGCTTGCGGTCCGCGACCGCGCCATCGACATCTGGATGCAGTCGCGAGCCGCCACAAAGCGCGAGCGCAGGAAACGCGTCTACTATCTTTCCATCGAATTCCTCCTGGGCCGGGTGCTTTTCGATACGCTCTGCAATCTTCAGCTCGTCGACGCGGCGCGGGCGGCCCTCGCGGATCTCGGCGTCGACCTCGAAAGCCTGCGCGACGTCGAGCCGGATCCCGCCCTGGGCAATGGCGGCCTCGGCCGGCTCGCCGCCTGCTTCATGGATAGTCTCTCGGCGGTCGATATTCCGGCCTATGGCTACGGGATCCGCTACGAGAACGGCTTGTTCGAGCAGCGCTTCGAGAGTGGCTGGCAGAAGGAGATTCCCGAGAATTGGCTGGCGCACGGCAATCCCTGGGAGTTCACCCAGCGCAACAAGCCCTATTCTGTCGGCTTTGGCGGCACCGTCGAATACCTCGGAGGAAACGAGACGACCGCGCGTGCGCTCTGGTACCCGGCCGAGCGCGTTCTTGCCGTCCCGCACGATACGCCCGTTGTCGGCTGGCGCGGCCGCCGCGTCAATATGCTCCGGCTCTGGTCAGCGCGCGCGATGACGCCTGTTCAGTTCGCAATCTTCAACCGGGGCGACTTTGCCGGAGCGATGGCGGCCCGCAGCGAGAGCGAGGCGATCTCTCGGTTTCTCTATCCCGATGATTCAACACGCGAAGGCCGGGAGCTCCGGCTGCGGCAGGAATATTTCTTCACCTCGGCATCGCTGCAGGATCTGATACGCCGGCACCTCGAAGAGTTTCCCACGCTGCACAATCTGTCCGAGCAGGCTGCGATCCAGCTCAATGATACACATCCCGCAATAGCCGTCGCCGAGCTGATGCGGATCCTGGTGGATGACCACGATATCGCCTGGGAACAGGCCTGGTCGATCACGCGTGCGACGCTGAGCTACACCAATCATACTCTCCTGCCCGAGGCGCTCGAATGCTGGCCGACGGAGATTTTCGGCAAGCTGCTGCCCCGTCACCTGCAGATCATCTATCTCATTAACTGGCACCATTTGCAGGAAACCGAACGGCGCGGCCTGCACGAACCCGAATTTCTTTCGCGCGTCTCGCTCGTCGAGGAAACCGGCGACAAGCGCATCCGCATGGCCCACCTCGCTTTCATCGGCAGCCACACCGTCAACGGCGTTTCGCAACTTCATACCGATCTGCTGCGGAAGACGGTTTTCCAGGATCTTGCCCGCACGGCAGCCACGAGGGTCGTGAACAAGACGAACGGCATCACCTTCCGTCGCTGGCTCTATGAGGCAAATCGCCCGTTGACCGAGTTGCTGGTCGCGGACCTGGGTGAGCGCGTTCTGGATGAACCCGAATGCCTGCGCGCCCTCGACGATCGGGCCGATGACAAAGGTCTTGTCGAACGCTTCAAGCACGCGCGCCTGGTCAACAAGAACGCTCTCGCAACGACCTTGCATGCGGCAACAGGGGTCCGGATTGACCCGCATGCCCTGTTCGACGTTCACATCAAACGCATTCACGAATACAAGCGGCAGATTCTCAATATTCTCGAGACGATCGCGCTCTATGATGAAATCCGGTTTCATCCCGATGGCGAGTTCGTCCCCCGCGTGAAGATTTTCGCCGGCAAGGCGGCGGCCGGCTATGAGCGCGCCAAGCTCATCATCAAGCTCGCGAATGATGTGGCCGAAGCTGTCAATTCGGACCCGATCGTCGGCGGCCGGCTGAAAGTGGTTTTCGTACCCAATTACAACGCGACCTGGGCCGAACGGCTCATTCCGGCCGCGGACCTGTCGGAACAGATCTCGACCGCCGGCATGGAAGCGTCAGGCACGGGAAACATGAAATTCGCGCTCAACGGTGCAATCACGATTGGAACGCTGGATGGCGCCAATATCGAAATTCGCGAGCATGTCGGTCCAGACAATATCGTCATTTTCGGGCTGACAGCGGAGAAGGTGACGGAAAAACGTCGAGGACAATTTGCCGGCGCCGACGCTGTCGCCGCCTCTCCGCGGCTGGCAGCTGTCATTGATGTGCTCACCAGCGGGCGATTGTCGCCGGACGATCCTCAACGGTTCGCACCCATCGTCGAGTCCCTTCTCGGCCATGATCCATTCATGGTGGCCGCCGATTTCGACGCCTATTGGCAGGCCCAGCGCCGTGTGGACGAATTGTGGCGATCGGCCGCCGAATGGTGGCGGGTCTCCATAGCCAATACGGCGCGGATAGGCTGGTTCTCATCCGACCGCGCAATCCGGGAATATGCCCGCGATATATGGAAAGTTGCCGCCGGCTAGCTTTTGCTGCGGCCGAACCGGGCAAATACATCAGCGACGCGCCGCAGGCCCTCATGGTCCTCGAGGTCTTCGAGAGCGACCGGAAGCCTCCGCTGCCAGTTCGGATGCTCGTCGACCGTCCCTGGAATGTTGATTTGCTCGAGAACGCTCATCACGTCGTCGAGGGCAATCGCCACCAGACGCGAAGGGGTTTGAGCGAGAAAAGCGGCAACCGCCAAAAGCTCGTTGGCGGCATATGCAGGGACGCGCTCCCTGAAAATCGAACGCAGGCACTCGTGCGCCCAGGCGCGGGCATCATCTTGCTCTGCGCTTGGCAGGCCAAGGCTTTGTCTGGTGCGCAGATCATGCGCATCGAACCAGGCTCGCAGACTCGGCAGGTCGTGCGTGTTGAATGTGGCCAGACTTTCGGCCGGATAATTCTCCGGGGGGCGAAAACGGCCGTTCCCTTCACGCTCGAACAACATGACGCGATAGCTCCAGAGTCCCCAGCGGGCGATCGTCTCACGAAATCCTTCCGGCACTGTTCCGAGGTCTTCGCCAATAACGACGCATCGCGCAGCCTGGCTTTCCTGCGCAATGGCGTGCAGCGATGGTTCAAAAGGGAAGCGCACATAGGCGCCCTCTGCCGCGCTGCACCCTTTTGGGATCATGAACACGCGCTGCAGGCCAAGGACGTGGTCGATGCGGATCGCCCCGGCATGCCGCATCACCGACTTCATCAAGGAACGCATCAACGCGAAATTGTCCGAGGCAAGCGCGCAGGGATTGAACGGTACAAGGCCCCAGTTCTGTCCGTCCGGGTTGAACTCATCGGGCGGCGCGCCGATGGAAATATCCGACAGGACGGCATCCTGCCTGCTCCAGGCATCCGCGCCGTGCGGATGGATACCAACGGCAACGTCCAGATAGAGGCCGAAAGGCATGCCGCACCGATGTGCGATCGCCTTGCACTCGCCCAGCTGGCGGTCGGCGACCCATTGCACAAATTCGTGGAATTCGCACTCGGCACTGTCCGTCGCGCGCAACTCAAGCAGGTCCTCGCGGGTCGGCCGCGACCAAGGCTTCGGCCAGTCCGGCCAGGCAACCGGACCGAAACGGGCTCGCAGAACCTCGAAGGCCGCAAAATCGCGTAGCGGCTTACCTTGCTGCCGTCGAAAGTCTTCAAATTCGGCGCGACGCCCTGCAGCGGCCGACGCAACGAAATGGGAATAAGCACTGCGCAGTGCTGCGCATTTGGCGCGCGCAACCTCGTCGTAGTCCACCAGTTCGCCCGCACGCAAGGCATCAATCTGGAAAGCGCCCCGCGATAATCCGGAAAATTCCGGAATCGCATCGACGTCAATATAGAGCAAGTTCAGAAAATGCCGGCTGTTTGGCGCATAGGGGCTCGCTTCTCGCGCGCGGTCGGGAAACAGCGCGTGCAAAGGATTTAGTCCGATGCCGGCAGCGCCGCGTGCGGCGACAATGGGAATGAGGCGTGCGAGATCGCCAAAATCTCCGTGCCCCCAATTGCGCCGCGAGCGCAGGGCGTAAAGCTGGACGGCGAGAACCCAGTACCTCCGGCCGTCGCCCTGAAACGCGCGAATGAGATTGCCGGGCTGCGCCGCATCGGCGGGTCCTGCGGGTCCGCGTGACAGCGCGGCAACCAGCCGCCGGCGCGTTTCCGCGCTTGGCACGTGCCAGCGGCCGAATATGTCAAAATACCCGCTTTCGACCCCCCATTGTTCTGCTTCCGCGGTCAAATCATCCATTTTCGATCGGAACTTTCGAGAATTCATGTGGTTTTCGTCTCGGGCAGGTCGAGACCATACCAATGAACTCAGCTGGAACGGAGCGTGCTGAGGTACGCCTACGCAGTCCTTTCTCCGCGGGGCAATGGGAACATGCTCCGGCTGATCCGACAGGTCCCCGTTTCTTCATTGAAGACATCTATCCATCCGTCGACGGTGGACGTTTCCCGGTTAAACGAATAGCCGGCGAAATCGTCGAGGTCTGGGCCGATATCTTTCGCGAAGGCCATGATGTCATCACCGCGGCACTGCTCTGGCGCCTGGAATCGGCTTCGGATTGGCAGAGCGAGCCGATGCAGCATCACAACAACGACCGCTGGCGTGCCCAGTTCACGCCGCCGAAGCCCGGGCTCTACCTCTACGCCATCGAAGCCTGGACAGACCCGTTCGCGACATGGCGCAGGGAATTTGCAATCAGGAAAGAGGCCGGCCAGGACCTTTCGTTGCCGCTGCGCGAGGGCTTGCTGCTTATCAGCCGCCTCAAGCCGCGCGCGCGCAAGGCGCGTCTCGTCATCGACGCCTACGAGAAAAAGTTCGCAGCCGAGGGCAATGTGACCGTGCTGCTCGATGAAGTGCTCGCGGCCGCCATGGCAAAAACCGAGACGCGACCTGACCTTAGCCGCAGCGACGTCGTGCAACTGCTTGCCGAGCGCGAACGCGCCCGCGCCGGCGCCTGGTACGAGATGGTACCGCGCAGCCAAGGGGCCATTCCCGGGCGGCACGGCACATTCGACGACTGCATTGCCCGCGTACCTGAAATTTCGGCGCTCGGTTTCGATGTCCTTTACCTGACACCGATCCACCCGGTCGGCCGCACGAATCGCAAAGGCCGCAACAATTCACTCGATGCGGGGCCGAGCGATCCCGGGAGCTTTTATGCCATCGGCAATGAGCACGGCGGACATGATGCCGTCGAACCCCAGCTGGGTACGCTTGCGGACTTCAGGCGGCTCGTCGACGTGTGCCGCGAACATGACATGGAAGTGGCGCTCGATTTTGCCGTGCAGTGCTCGCTCGACCATCCCTGGCTGAGCGAGCATCCGGAGTGGTTCCAGTTGCGTTCCGACGGCAGCATCCGCTTCGCGGAAAACCCGCCGAAGAAGTATGAGGACATCGTCAACCCGGATTTCGGCAGCGACCATCGCATTGCGATATGGGACGCCCTGCGCAACGTCATGCTGTTCTGGATCGAACAGGGTGTGCGCATATTCCGCGTCGACAATCCGCACACGAAGCCCTTTCCGTTCTGGGAATGGCTGCTGCGTGAAGTGCGCAGGCGATACCCCGACGTCATCTTCCTGTCCGAGGCGTTCACGCGTCCGAAAGTCATGAAGGCGCTGGCCAAACTCGGCTTCTCGCAATCCTACACCTACTTCACCTGGCGCACCGGCAAGGAAGAACTGCAGGCTTACCTTAGCGAAATCACCGGATATCCGGAGCGTGATTATTTTCGTCCGAATTTTTTCGTGACCACTCCGGACATCCTGCCGGTCCAGCTGCAGTCAGGCGAGCCGTGGATATTCAAGTCACGTGCCGCTCTCGCCGCGCTGCTTTCTTCGAATTACGGAATCTACAATGGTTTCGAACTGCTCGAGCATGAGCCGATCCCGGGCCGCGAGGAATACCTCAATTCCGAAAAATACGAGATCAAGACGCGCGACTGGAATGCCGCGGGCAATATCAAGGACTACCTCGGCCGCCTCAACACCATCAGGCGCCAAAACAGTGCCCTGCTGCAAACCGCCAACCTGCAATTTCTGCAGGTCGACAACGACAACGTAACTGGATTTCTGAAGCGATCAGTTGGCGATGACAACGCGGTTGCCTGCGCGATTGCACTCGCGAATGGCCATCACGAGTTCTGGCTCCATTTCGGCGACCACCGGATCGGACCGGCCGGCCAACCCGTGCGCGAGATCGAAAACCTGAAGAGCGGCAGCCGGCACCTCCTCGAATGGGGAGGCGTACGGCTCCATATCGATGGCGCCGATGACCCTGCCCTTGTGTTCCGCTGCTTGCCGTGAGCCATTCAGATGAATGTCCGGCCCGACATCGCTATCGCGCCGCAGACCGTGGATGACGGGCTGTGGTTCAAGGACGCAATCATCTACCAATTGCACGTCAAAGCGTTCCGCGACAGCAATGGCGACGGGATCGGCGATTTCGCCGGTCTCACCGAGCGTCTGGACTATCTGCGCGACCTCGGCGTCACCACGCTCTGGCTGCTGCCGTTCTATCCGAGCCCCGGGCGCGACGATGGCTACGACATTTCCGATTACGGCGACATCAATCCTGCGTTCGGGACCATGCGGGATTTCCGGCGATTCATGCAGGAAGCCAAACGTCGTGAACTACGTGTAATTACCGAACTCGTCATCAACCACACATCGGACCAGCATGACTGGTTCAAGCGCGCCAAGCGCAGTGGTCGCGGGACAAGCGCACGCAACTGGTACGTCTGGAGCAATTCGGACCAGAAATACAGGGGCACGCGCATCATTTTCACCGACACGGAAAAGTCGAACTGGACCTGGGACGCCGAGGCCGGTGCGTTTTACTGGCACCGTTTCTTTTCGCACCAGCCGGATCTCAATTACGACAATCCGCGCGTGGTGCGGGCCGTGCTGCAGGTGATGAAACGCTGGCTCGATGCGGGAGTGGACGGCTTCCGGCTCGATGCCGTTCCTTACCTGTGCGAACGCGAAGGCACCAACAACGAAAACCTCCCGGAAACGCATGAAGTCCTCAAGGTGTTGCGCACCCAGCTTGACACCTATTCGCCGGGCAAGGTGCTGCTCGCGGAAGCCAATCAGTGGCCGGAAGATGTGCAGCAGTACTTCGGCGATGGCGATGAATGCCACATGGCCTATCACTTTCCGCTGATGCCTCGAATCTACATGGCGATCGCACAGGAAGATCGCTTCCCGATCACCGACATCATGCGGCAGACGCCGGAAATTCCGCCAAATTGCCAATGGGCGATGTTTCTGCGCAACCATGACGAGCTCACACTGGAAATGGTGACCGATTCCGAGCGCGACGATCTGTGGTCGACCTACGCCGCGGACCCGCGCGCGCGTATCAATCTCGGTATCCGTCGGCGGCTTGCGCCTCTCATGGACAATGACCGGCGCAAGATCGAACTGATGAACTCGATCCTGCTCTCAATGCCCGGCACACCGATCATCTATTACGGGGACGAAATCGGGATGGGCGACAATATCTATCTCGGCGACCGCAACAGCGTGCGCACGCCGATGCAATGGGCGCCCGACCGCAATGGCGGATTTTCGCGATGCGACCCGGCGCAACTCTACCTGCCCTGTATCATGGACCCGGTCTACGGATTCAACGCCGTCAATGTCGAGGCACAGACCCGCTCTCTGTCGTCGCTGCTCAACTGGATGAAGCGCCTGATCGGCGTACGGAAGTCGACAAAGGTATTCGGGCGGGGAAATCTCACTTTCATCCGGCCGGCGAACCGCGCCGTTTTGGCCTATGTGCGGCAGATCGAGAACGAAGCCATTCTGTGCGTGGCAAACATGTCGCGATCCGCGCAGGCCGTAGAACTCGACATGAGCCAATGGAAAGGGCGCGTTCCTCAGGAAATGCTTGGCCGGACGAATTTCCCGCGCATCGGTGACCTCCCCTATCTCATCACACTGCCGCCCTATGGCTTCTTCTGGTTCTCGCTCAATGCGGACTCGCACAGCGAGCCGGAAAAAGTCCTTCCGCGCGAGATCACCACACTCGTCGTCGGCCATGGATGGGAAAATGCGTTGTCGACCTGGACGCGGCGAACTTTCGAATCGGAAGTTCTCCCGGCTTTCATGCCGGAACGTCGCTGGTTTGCGGACAAGGATGCGCGCTCGATTTCGCCCAGGGTTTCGGCGGCGGTGCCGGTCGAGCATGACGGGGGCCGCGTTGCATTCGTTGTGGTGGAGTTGGCCGGGCGCAGCGGTGTCAGCCGCTATTTCCTGCCGCTGACGATCCGGTGGTCGCGCTACACCGCCCTCGATCGAAACCCGGCGAGCGTACTCGCCGCCGTTCGGCGCGGCGCAAGCGAAGGCACCCTCCTCGACGCGACGACAGAACACGATTTCATCTCCGTGCTGCTGACAAAGATTCACGCGGGAGAAACGGTGGCCAGCGGCGACAAGGCGCTCGAGTTCCGGCCGACATCGATATTTGCGAATGCTCCGCTGCCGGAAATCAAGACCATCAACGCAATCGACCGCGAACAATCGAACAGCAGCACCGTGGTCGACAATCGCTATGTGGTAAAAATACTCCGCCGCGTGACCACCGGCGTTCACCCCGAAGTCGAGATCGGCCGATTCCTCGCCGACACCGCGCATTACAAAAATGCGCCAGCCCTGCTGGGCACCGCGGAACTAACGGAAGGAGGGAACTCGACGGCGCTCGTCACCGTTCATGCCTTCATAGAAAACCAGGGTGACGCCTGGAGCGTCACCAGCGCCTCGCTTGACCGCCTTGTCGACGAATTGCGGCTGGTGCCCGACGAGGCCGCATCCGAAACGTCGGAAATGACCTCGATGCTCCAGCGGATGCGTCAAATCGGACGCCGCACGGCCGAGCTGCATGGCGCTCTTGCACGCAGCAATGAATTGGAAGCCTTCGTGCCGGAGCCGATCACTGCGAGCGACTGCGAGCACTGGTGCGACGCGCTCCTTGTCCGATGCGGGCGGATATTCGACATGCTGCAATCCGGTGCCGAACGGCTTGATGAACTGGCAGCGCCCCTGGCGCGGGATCTCCTGAGCCAGCGCGAAACCATCCTCGCCTACGTTCAAAGCCTGCGGGCGATGCGCTTTGACGGCAGCAAGACCCGGGTGCACGGCGACTTCCACCTGGGCCAGATCCTGATCGCCAAGGACGATGTATATATCCTCGACTTCGAGGGTGAACCCAAACAGCCGCTTGACCATCGCCGCAAGAAGGCGCCGCCCGCGCGCGATGTGGCGGGATTTCTCCGGTCCATCGACTATGCAACCAGCGCGGCCATCGGCCGGGCCCCGAACATTTCCTCCGAAGAGCGCGCGCAACTGGCACAGCGGATTCGTTCGTGCGGCGCGCGTCTCTGCGATTCGTTTTGGGATGGATACCGGGAAACAATCGCGGGATCAAATGTCTGGCCGGCCGACGAGGCGCAGACGCGCGATCTCGTGGACATCTTCAAAATCGAGAAGGCGTTCTACGAGATAGAATATGAACTGACCAACCGGCCAGCCTGGGCGCACATTCCTCTCGAAGGAGCATGGCGCATCATCACGGAGCGCGGGGTGATCTCATGAGTGATCTCTCCGTCGGCGCGCGTGAGATCATTGCCGGCCGCAATGCCGACCCGTTCCACTATCTCGGCCCACATACGGAACATGATCGCACTGTCGTACGCGTCTTCTTGCCCGACGCCAGTCGCGTCGTAGCGGTCAGCGGAAAGCGCGAGCGCGAACTCGAATGCATCGATCCCGCCGGCCTTTTTGCCGGTCCGCTCGATGATCCGGCACATTATCGCCTGCGCGTACGCTTTGGTGACCGTGAGGTTGAACTGGAAGACCCGTACCGGTTTCCGCCGGTCCTTTCCGATTTCGACCTGTACCTGCTCGGCGAAGGCAATCACCTCACGCTCTACGACAGGCTCGGCGCGCATCCCATGGAAATGGAGCATGTCTCCGGCGTGGCTTTCGTTGTCTGGGCGCCAAATGCGCGGCGGGTGAGTGTTGTCGGCGACTTCAATATCTGGGACGGGCGGCGCCATGCCATGCGCGTGCGCGGCAATGGCTATTGGGAAATCTTCGTGCCCGGCGCCACCGCCGGCGACAAATATAAATATGAAATCATCACACGTTCCGGCGACCTGCTGCTGAAATCGGATCCGGTAGGCTTCGGCAGCGAGATGCGGCCCCTCACCGCCTCCGTGATCATCGACAGCGCGCGGCAGCCCCGCCCCAGACATGCTCGCGACAACATCAATTCGCTCGACGCGCCGATGTCGATCTACGAAGTCCATCTAGGCTCGTGGCGGCGCAAGGGCGAATTTGGCGAGTTCTGGCTGACCTATCGCGAGCTGGCGGAGCAACTGCCTGCTTACGCCGCCGATATGGGCTTCACCCACGTCGAACTATTGCCGGTGATGGAGCATCCGTTTGACGGCTCGTGGGGATATCAGCCGACCGGACTCTTCGCACCAACCAGCCGTTTCGGATCGCCGACCGAATTTGCACAACTGGTCGACGCGCTGCATGCGGCCGGCATCGGGGTGCTGCTTGATTGGGTGCCCGGCCATTTTCCCGATGATCCGCATGGGCTTTCGAATTTCGACGGCACGGCAATCTACGAGCACGCCGATCCCAGGCAGGGCCGCCATCTCGATTGGGGCACGCTGATCTACAACTATGGGCGGACAGAAGTTGCAAATTTCCTGATTGCCAACGGTCTCTTCTGGCTGGACCGCTATTGCGTCGACGGGCTGCGCGTCGATGCCGTCGCATCAATGCTCTATCTCGACTACAGCCGGCCGGAAGGCGGATGGATCCCGAACCGGTACGGCGGGCGTGAGAATATCGACGCGATCGCGTTCATGCGGCGAACAAACGCCGAAGTGTTCAAACAGTTTCCCCACGCGACAACCGCCGCAGAGGAATCGACGGCGTGGCCAATGGTATCCCGCCCGATCGACTGGGGCGGGCTCGGCTTCGGTTACAAATGGAACATGGGGTGGATGCACGACACGCTGGATTACATTTCAAAGGATCCGATCTACCGGCGGCATCACCACGGCAGCATCCTGTTCGGGCTGCACTATGCGTTCTCGGAAAATTTCATCTTGCCGCTGTCTCACGACGAAGTCGTGCACGGCAAACGGTCGATTCTCGGACGCATGCCCGGAGACGGCTGGCAGCGTTTTGCGAATCTTCGCGCCTATTACGCCTTCATGTATGGCCATCCCGGCAAGAAGCTTCTCTTCATGGGCTCGGAATTCGGCCAGGACAGCGAGTGGAATCACGACGTCAGCCTTCCCTGGCACTTGCTTGAACAACCCGCCCACGCCGGCATCCAGCGCCTTGTCCGCGACCTCAACAGGCTCTATCGCGAGCTGCGCGCCCTGCATGAGCTCGATTGCGATGCCGGTGGTTTCGAATGGCTGGTCGCCGACGACGCCAACAACAGCGTCTTTGCCTGGCTGCGCAAGGGACGAGACACTCACGACCGCTGCGTCGTCGTCGTGAATTTCACGCCGCAGGTGCTCCGCGACTACCGCGTGCGCGTGCCTTTCTCGGGCCGCTGGCGCGAAGCATTCAATTCAGATGCGGCCGTCTACGGCGGGAGCAATGTGGGGAACGCCGGAGAGGTATCGACCGTTGTGACGCGTGACAGCCCGGAGCTTCATATTGTTGTCCCACCCCTTGCTGCCGTCTTTTTCGTTCCTGAAGCCGCGTAACGGCCACGCCTCCCCGGGCTCGCCGCATCCGCTCGGCGCCACCTGGGATGGCCGCGGAACGAACTTTGCGTTGTTCTCCGCAAACGCCACCAAGGTCGAATTGTGCCTGTTTGACCGCTATGGCCGGCGTGAAATCGAGCGCGTGGCAATGCCCGAACGCACCGACGATGTTTGGCATGTCTACCTTTCCCATGTCGCGCCGGGGCAACTCTATGGGTACCGGGTCCATGGCCCTTATGCGCCCGAAGCGGGCCATCGTTTCAATCCGCACAAGCTACTGATCGACCCTTACAGCAAGCGGCTGGGGGGAACATTTGCGTGGAACGACGCGCATTTCGGCTACCGCACCGGGCACAAGCAGGCCGATCTGTCGTTCGACCGCCGGGACAACGCACGCACGATGTTCAAATCCGTGGTCGTGGATGTCGCGCACACATGGACACAGTCGCGACGTCCGGAGATACCCTGGGAAGACACCATTATCTATGAGGCGCATGTCAAAGGGCTGACGGAAAAGCGGACCGACGTTGCGGAAAGGGTGCGCGGCAAATTCCGCGGCCTGTCCGAGCCGGCCATCATCGCGCACCTGCGGAGTCTTGGTGTGAGCGCCGTCGAGCTGCTGCCGATCCACGCGTTTATCGATGAGCGCCACCTGGTCGATCGCGGCCTGAATAACTATTGGGGTTACAACACACTGAGCTTCTTTGCTCCGGAAGCGCGTTACGCCACAGGCAACGCGATCAATGATTTCCGCTCGACGGTCGCCGCACTGCATGACGCCGGCATCGAAGTGATCCTTGACGTCGTCTACAACCACACATGCGAAGGCAATCATATGGGGCCGACGCTCTGCTACCGCGGAATCGACAACGCTTCCTACTACTGGCTGATGCCCGATAAGCCGCGTTACTATGACGACTTCACCGGCACCGGCAATTCGCTCAAGCTCGCCAACCCGCGCGTCTTGCAGATGGTGATGGATTCGCTGCGGCTATGGGTCGAGGCATTCCATGTCGATGGCTTCCGCTTTGATCTGGCAACGACGCTCGGCCGCGGACCAGCCTTCGGTACCAACGCTCCTTTTTTCGCTGCCGTGCAGCAGGACCCGGTCCTGTGCAACGTCAAACTCATCGCGGAGCCTTGGGACGTGGGGCTCGGCGGCTACCAGGTCGGCGCTTTTCCGACCGGGTGGTCGGAGTGGAATGATTTCTACCGGAATACCACCCGCCGCTTCTGGCGCGGCGACGGCAACCTGATAGGCGACATCGCGCACTGCATGACGGGTTCGTCGGCGCAGTTCCAGCATAACGGGCGCGGCCCGCGCAGCAGCATCAACCACGTGACGGTGCATGATGGATTCACTTTGATGGATCTCGTGAGCTATGAGCAGAAGCATAACGAGGCGAATGGCGAAGAGAACCGTGACGGTTCCGACGATAACAACAGCACGAATTGCGGCGTAGAGGGTCCGACTGACAACGCGGCAATCGTCGCGCTGCGGCGCAAGCTGCGTCGCAATCTGATCGCATCGCTGTTTCTGGCACAGGGCATTCCCCTTCTCCTCGCCGGCGACGAAGCGGGCAATTCGCAGACCGGCAACAACAACGCCTATTGCCAGGATAACGATACGGGCTGGGTGGACTGGTCCGGACTCGGAAGCGACGACGACCTCACGGAATTTATCAGCAGGCTGGCCTGGATGCGGCAGCGCTTTCCGCAGCTCAAGCCGCACCGTTGGGTCGTAGGCAAAAAAGATGACGGTTCTTATGACGTCAAATGGCTGACGCCCGCCGGTGCGGAAATGTCGGAAGCCGACTGGAATTTTCCGGACGGACGCTTTCTCGCCTATGTTCTGGGAGCGGCAGCCGAGGGCGGCGAACCTTTGCTCATTGTCTTCAATGGCGCCGATGAACCGGTCAATGTCACTGGGCCGCAATGGCCTGCCGTCGCGCGCTGGCAGTGCCTGATCGACACCGCGAACGGCCAATCCAATTCCGCCGTCCTTGAGCTCGGCGCCCATTGGAGTGCGCAGCCGCGTTCTCTCCTCGCTTTTGCAGGCGAGCCTTGAGGCTTGCGCCGCAATTCGGGCCGCTGCTGTCGAACGACGGCGTGACGTTTCGATTATGGGCACCGGCTGCGCGCAACGTAACGCTCGTGCTCGATCGCAAGCTGCCCATGACGAAAAGCGGCGAATGGTTTGCTTTGAAAGTGCGCGGAACGGCGGCCAGAACGCGTTACAGGTTCGAGATTGACGACGACATTCAAATTCCCGACCCCGCCTCGCATTTCCAGCCTGACGACGTGCATGGCCCCAGCGAAGTCATCGACCATTCCTATGATTGGCAATGCAACGACTGGAAAGGACGGCTCTGGCAGGACACCGTGTTCTTGGAAATACATGTCGGCACTTTCACCCCCGGCGGCAACTATCGCACCGCGATTGGGGCGCTCGACCACATTGCTGCAACGGGAATCACTGCGATCGAACTGATGCCCTTGGCCGATTTTCCCGGCCGCTGGAACTGGGGATATGACGGCGTCCTCCCGTTTGCGCCCGACTCAAGCTACGGCCGGCCCGAGGATCTCAAGGCGCTGATCGACGCCGCGCATCTGCGCGGGCTGATGGTGTTCCTCGACGTTGTCTACAACCACTTCGGCCCCGAGGGAAATTATCTCGGCCGTATCGCACCACAGTTTTTTGCCGACGCGCACACCCCGTGGGGCGGGGCGATCGACTATCGCGTGCCTGAGGTCCGCCGTTTCGCCATCGAAAATGCTCTGCATTGGCTGCACAATTATCGCTTCGACGGCCTTCGCCTCGATGCTGTGCACGCTGTCGTCAGGCCGGGCGAACCGCACGTCCTCACAGAACTCAGCACAGCCGTCGGCGAGCTTGCACGTGCATCCGGCAGGCACACTCATCTCGTGCTCGAAAACGACGACAACCGGGCCCCGTTCCTGGCGCCGGGGGAAGACCCGCCGGCAGGACATTACCGCGCGCAGTGGAACGACGACTATCACCATGCGTGGCATGTGCTGCTGACCGGCGAACACACCGGCTACTACGGCGACTACGATACGGAACGGCATATCGAGCGCACCCTGGCCGAAGGCTTCGCCTATCAGGGCGAGCCCTCGCGGCATCGCAAGGGGCGCCACCGGGGCGAGCCGAGCCGGCATCTGCCGCCCGCCGCATTTGTAAATTTCATCCAGAACCATGACCAGATCGGAAATCGTCCCATTGGCGAAAGGTTGTCGGCGCTGACGAAGCCCGAAGCTCTGGCAGCGGCGCTTTCAGTCCTGCTCCTGCAACCTTCGCCGCCGCTCCTGTTCATGGGTGACGAATGGGGCGCCGAACACCCGTTTCCGTTTTTCTGCGACTTCGCGGGCGAACTCGCCGAGGCCGTCCGCAACGGACGCAAGGCCGAATTTGCCGAGGCCTATGCACGTTACGGCGACGAAGTGCCGGACCCCCTCTCGCCCGAAACGCGCGCAAGCGCCGTTCTTGATTGGGACGCTGCGGCACGATCGCCGCATCGGGAGCGCCTTGCCCTGACCCGCTCGCTGCTCGCCACCCGCAAGGAGGCTATCGTACCGATGCTGCCGTCAATCACGAGAGGCGCAGAAGTCAGCTTCATCGCCGGTGTCCTGAACGCACGCTGGCGGGCTGACGCGCAATATCTCCATCTCGTCGCCAATCTCTCCGAGACGCCGGCACCGTGTCCGAGCAGGTACACTGGCGAACCTGTATGGGGCGGGTATCCGCCCGCGATGTTGCAGGCCTGGTCGGTCTTTGCGGCAATCGAGTCAATCTGATGGCGCGCGCCGTTCCGATCGCGACCTATCGCCTTCAGTTGACCAGATCCTTCGGATTCGACGACGCCGCAGCGCTCGTTCCCTATCTCAAGCGGCTCGGCATCAGCCACGTCTATGCCTCTCCGTTCCTCAAGGCGCGTCCCGGCAGCACCCACGGCTACGATATTGTCGACCACACGGCGCTCAACCCTGAACTCGGCGGCGGCGAGGGTTTTGCGCGTTTCAACGCTGCGCTCAAAGCCGACGGTCTCGGACTCATCCTCGACTTCGTTCCCAACCATATGGGTGTCGGCAGTGCCGACAACGCCTGGTGGCTTGATGTGCTGGAATGGGGACCGAAGTCTCCTTACGCGGCCGCATTCGACATCGACTGGGATGCGCTGCCGCACCGCCATCATCCCGGCGTGCTGCTGCCGATCCTCGGCCGGCCCTATGGCGACGCGCTGCAGAACGGGGAAATCGAACTCAGATATGAGTCCGAAACAGGCAGCATCGCCGCCTGGTATTTCGAACATAAGCTTCCGATCAATCCGCAGCGCTATGACGAAGTCATACGCACCGCCGTTACAAGCGCCAACGCTGCCGATGATCCCGCCGGCCGCAGCTTGCTCGCTCTTGCCGACACTTACAGCAATCCGGGCGCGCCCTCCTATCGGGACGCCCCAGCACTCAAAGAGGCCTTGAAAACGATCGCCGGCACAAAAGCAATCTTCGACAGCGGGCTGGCGGCCTATCGCGGCGCAGATGGCGCTAATCTGCTGCACCGGCTGCTCGAGCGCCAATATTACCGGATCGCCTATTGGCGTATCGCCTTTTCAGCAGTGAACTATCGTCGCTTCTTCGACATCAGCGATCTCGCCGGCCTGCGGGTCGAGCATAGCGCAACATTTCGTGCCATCCATACACTGATCATGCAGATTGTCGCCCATGACGAGCTGCAGGGCCTGCGGCTCGATCATGTCGACGGCCTGCGCGATCCGGCGCAATACACCAAACGGCTCAGCCGGCTGGTCCGGAAGACCCGACGCGAAGCTGGCCTGCCGCCCTCCTTCTACATCGTCATCGAGAAAATTCTTGCTGCCGACGAACAAATACCGCCGCTCCCGGGCATAGCGGGCACAACCGGCTACGAGTGGCTGAACATGTTCACGCACTTGCTGGCCGACGGCCGCGGTCTTGACCGCCTTGCGGCGGGCTGGCGTGATTTCACCGGCGACAAACGTGAATTCGACGAAATCCTCGAGGACGCCAAGCGGCAGATCATCGCGACGATTCTGGCGAGCGAATTCAATGTGCTTTGCGGGAGACTGTCGCGAATTGCGGCTGGACATTTTTCGACACGGGACTTCACAATCGAGCGGCTGCGCGCCGCGCTTACTTTGTACGTCATCGAATTTCCCGTCTACCGTACCTATGTCACCGCTGCCGGTCCTTCCGGGCACGATCGCAAGCTTATCCTCGACGTGCTCGCGCGCGTACGAAAGCGCTGGCGCGGACCCGATATCCAGATCATCGATTTTCTTGCCGGCGCCGTGACCCTCGATCTCGCCGCCAACGCCGGCTACAGCGCCCCGCGCGTGCGGAATTTCGCATTCAAGCTACAGCAATTTACGGGTCCGCTGATGGCGAAAGCGATGGAAGACACCGCCTTCTACCGATACGGACCGCTGCTCGCTTTCAACGAGGTCGGCGGCGACCCGAGAGAAGGTGAACTAGCGCTCTCGAAATTTCATGCCTTTGCTGGGCAACGCGCAGACGCCCGGTCCGGCGGAATGATCGCAACGGCCACCCATGACACCAAGCGCGGGGAAGACGCCCGCATGCGCATCGCGGCCATTTCCGACCTCGCCGAGGAATGGGATGCGGCCGTTCGTGACTGGCAGTTGCGGAATTTACATTTGGTGGAACATGCCGATGGGTGCCGCATGCCGACGCTCGCCCACGAATACATGCTCTATCAGGCGATGCTGGGCGCATGGCCGGGAAAGTCCGAGGGCGGGTTCGCAGAGCGCCTCCTGGGCTACACGATCAAGGCCGCGCGCGAGGGAAAAGAGCAAACAAGCTGGACCGAACCGAGCGAGCACTACGAGCGGGCGCTCACGAACTTCGTTGCACGCATACTCAACCAGCGGATATCACAAGACTTTCTCGAGTCCTTCGGAGCCTTTGCGAAACGGGTCGCCCTGATCGGCGCGCTCAATTCCCTTTCCCAACTGGCGCTCAAGCTAACCGTGCCGGGCGTACCCGACTTCTATCAGGGGACCGAGCTCTGGGACTTGTCGCTGGTCGATCCGGACAACCGCCGGCCGGTCGATTTTTCGTTGCGTACAAGCCTTCTCGCCTCCGGCCCGGATCATTGGCGGGAACTTGCCGCCGCCTGGGACACCGGACGCATCAAGTTCGAACTGACAAGAAAAATTCTACGATTGCGTTGCGCACATGCCGACCTGTTCCGCGCCGGCGCCTATGATCCGGTCGAGGTCAGTGGGCCGGATGCCTCGCGCATCGTCGCCTTCACGCGCCATCGCCGAAATCAGCAGCTCGTCATGGCATTCGGGCGTCACTTCGCGAGTGCAACCGACCGGGGTCGCAAATGGCCGGTGGGCTTTGATGCAACGCTGCACCTGCCGGCGGGACGCTACGCAGAGGTTCTTGGTCCATTTGGCGCTGAATGCGAGCACGAAAGCGCGCTGTCCGAGCGCTTCGGTTTGGTTCCATTCAATATCTACAAGCGCGTCTGAGTTCGAGTACGAGCTTTACCGTGCACACGCCGGAACTTTTCACGCCACCGTTCGTTTGTCTCGCAACAACAAGAATCGGGGGATTCGGTGCTGGGCGGCGGGACGAACAGTGGACATTGTCGTATCAAACCGGGTCGCTCCGATTGGACCCGACCGAGCCATGACGGGAGGCCTTGCGGCAGCGCTGCTGCCCGCAGTTAAAAAATCGGGCGTCGTGTGGTTCGGTTCGAGTGGTAGAACGCGGAACATTCCGCCCGGAGCCACGCCTCTCGTTCAGATCCAGTCTCACGGCCATGGCAGCATCGCCACTGTCGACGTTCCTGAACAGCATTACTCGGGCTTCTACAAAGGCTATTCGAATTCCGCCCTGTGGCCGCTGCTCCACTCCCGCACCGATTTGGTCAGAGTCTCCGCAAGCGACTATGCCTCGTATCGGGCGATGAACGCCTACATGGCGAGAATGGTCACCACCTTCGGCGGCCGGCAGTCATGCATCTGGGTGCATGACTATCATTTTCTTCCGCTTGCCCTCGAACTACGAAAACTGGGCGTCATGCAGAGAATTGGCTTTTTTCTGCACACGCCATGGCCGAGCCCGCGCATTTTTGCCTCACTCGATCAGGCGCGCGAGCTTGCCGACGCCATGCTCTCCTACGACCTCATCGGCTTTCAGACCGACACCGACCGCAAGAATTTTGCTGAATTCGTGACTAAGGAACTGCGCGCGCCAAGTTCGGGAACGACCGTGCGCACGCGCGACACCAGCTGCCGCTTTGCGACTTTCCCGATCGGCATTGCGGTTCAGGAATTTGCCGAACAGGCGCAGCGCGCTTCGCAAGACAGCGACACCCGGCGTCTCCGCGCCAGCCTGAATGGGTCGCAACTCCTGATCGGTGTTGACCGCATCGATTACTCGAAGGGCTTGAGAGAACGGCTGCGCGCCTATGATCGGCTTTTTGAAAGGTACCCGCGTCTCAAGCGGCAATTGTCAATGCTGCAGATCGCGATACCGTCCCGCTCCAGCATCGAAATCTACCGGAACCTTCAACATGACATCGCGGCACTTGCCGGCGAGGTCAATGCCAGGCATGGCGACGTCGACTGGACGCCAGTCCGTTACGTCACCAGGAGCTTCTGTCAGTCCAAATTGGCAGGCTTTTACCGAGCCGCCAGGGTGGGTGTTGTCACGCCGCTGCGCGACGGCATGAACCTTGTCGCGAAGGAATATGTCGCCGCACAGGATCCCGCCGATCCGGGCGTGCTCGTTCTGTCGCGCTCGGCAGGAGCAGCGCGTGAATTAAGTGCGGCGTTGCAGGTCGACCCCAGTGATATCGAAACCACGGCGCAACGAATTGCCTCGGCGCTCATGATGCCAAGGGAAGAACGCTTTGCGCGCTGGCAGGACATGATGGATGTTCTCCTGCGACATTCATTGCACGCCTGGTTTTCCGGCTTCATGACGACCTTGAAATCCACGCATCGCGCTGAAAAGTTTATTGCGGCTCCACTTCCCGTTCCGAACAAGACCGATGTTGAAATTGCGGCAGTCCGCTAGCAGCCGGGGGATCTATTACTTTCGAGGTAGTTGTAACGGCTCCGCCTCAGTGTTCCGCGCAGTAAACCAACTCTTAAACTTCGTGGCCTAGCTTTGCAGGTCATTCCTGCGGTTTCAGGCCGCTTTAGCGTGGCGGCATTCAGGGCGCAAAAGCGATGTCTCAGGTCGGTCTGAAAGACACAAGCGCAACCTGCCCGCAATGCCGGACTGAAATGGTCCATGTCGCCGTCACGCCGC
>DATEKG010000231.1:0-3659 GCA_035277565.1 Pseudolabrys sp. | reverse complement strand
GGCGGCGGGCCGACAAGACGATATTCGAGGCTATACGGGCCAATGGGAAGGAAGCCGGAGTCATCTAAAGGCACGGTTGTCCCATTAACAAACGGCGTCATCGTCCGCGAAAGCGGGCGATCCGGCATTCCAGGTGCTTGCGGTCATGCTTTAATCCGGTGATTGCTGGATACCCGCTTCCGCAGGCATGACACTTATGGATTGCCTTCCGCCCTTAGCTTGAACCGCTGAATCTTACCGGTCGCGGTCTTCGGCAAATCCTTCCGAAACTCGATCCAGCGTGGATATTTGTACGGGGCTAGCTTCTGTTTCACATGCTCCTGAAGCGCGCGGACAAGCGCATCATTTGCTTTTTCGGGCGCTTTGAGCACGACAAAGGCCTTCGGCTTGATGAGCTTTTGCTCGTCATTCCACCCGACGACCGCGGCCTCAAGTACGTCGGGGTGCGATGACAGCGCCGCCTCGACTTCAAACGGCGAAACATACATGCCCGACACTTTCAGCATGTCATCCTGCCGACCGCAGCAGATGTAGTAGCCTTCGTCGTCCTCGATGTATTTGTCGCCGGAGCGCGTCCACTCGCCCTGAAAGGTCGAACGCGACTTCTCGCGATTGTTCCAGTACATGATCGCGCTGGTGGGGCCCCGCACATAGAGTTCGCCCATCTCCCCCTTTTTCACGGGCTGGCCGTCATCACCGATGAGCTTGATCTCGTAACCCGGTACCGGCCTCCCGGTCGTGCCGTACTTGGTCGCTCCCGGCGCGTTCGTCAGATAGATGTGCAGCATTTCCGTCGTGCCGAGCCCGTCGGAAATTTCGACACCGTAGCGTTCTTTCCAGCGCCGGGCGATCTCCTCGGGCAGAGCCTCGCCCGCCGAAATGTAGCGTCTGATCTTCACGTCGGATTTCTGCGGTGCATTGGGGCTCGCCAAAAATGCCGCGTAGAAAGTGGGCACCGCATAGAACACCGTGATCGGATATTTCCTGAGCACCGCCGCAACGCCATCGGGCGTCGGCCGCTCCGCGTTAAGCACCGTGGTCGCGCCAACCGTGAGAGGAAAGGTCATGGCGTTGCCGAGGCCATAGGCGAAGAAGAGCTTCGCGACCGAATAGCAAACATCGCTTTCCTTCAGGCCCGCGACCGGCGTGCCATAAAGATCGGCCGTCAGCTTGAGGCTCGCGTGCACATGAACTGCGCCCTTGGGCTTTCCCGTCGATCCCGACGTGTAGAGCCAGAAAGCGATATCATCGCAGGTCGTCGGTGCGGTGTAAGGCTCCGGCGCGGCCGCATCGATGAGGTCTTCGAACAGGGGGTACCCGTTCGCATTCGACCCGGACACGATCACGTGCTCGAGGTCAGGACTCTGTTTGATAAGCGTCTCGAAACGCGGGAACAGCGCGTCCGACACGATCAGGCATTTCGCCCGGCTGTCCGCCAGCATGAATCGATAATCGTCTTCGGTCAGAAGCGTGTTGACGGGAATGGCGACGATGCCCGCCTTGAGACAGCCGAGAAATGCCGTCGGCCAGTCGATCGTGTCGAGCATGGCCAGCAGCACGCGCTCCTCGCGATTGATTCCGAGCTTGCGCAAGGCGGCGCCAAAGCGCGCAACACGTTCGGCGAGCTGGCCGTAGGTGAAAGTGCCGCGCGCGTCGATATACGCGGCCTTGCCAGCCCGGCCTGCATCAAGGTTTTGCCGGAGAACGTCAGCGGCAAAATTGTAGTCACGCGGGACCGCTCCCACCGCTTCGGCCGCCACCGAAACCGCCGCTGTCATCGCTCCCTCCCTGGTGGTCGAAATGCCGCTCATTTTCACGAATTATGCGAGGCGCAGGCCGCGACGGCAATGCGATTATATTTCCGCCGTGTCGCGGCGGTTATGGAGCCCATTCCACGGTCTCGCTGTACGGGCCGCGGATTGCGGCTAATGTGCCCGCCTGTCTAAAGTCAGCCCGCTGCCGATTGGCCATAAGAAACAGAGCCGGAGTCGTTCGATGATTTTCAGCCGCGACCGCATCCTTACAACTCATGTCGGCAGCTTGCCGCGCAACGAGGCGCTGTCGGACCTGCTGATGGCCCAGGAGGAAGGCAAGCCCTACGATCCCAAGGTCATGAGCTCCGAAATGGACAGGGCGGTGCGGCATGTCGTCGAAAGGCAGATGCAGGCAGGCATCGACATCGGCAATGACGGCGAACAGCGCCGTATCGGATTCCAGATCTACGTGCCACAGCGCATGACAGGCTTTGCCGGCGTGTCGAAACGGCGACGTGGCCGCGAATTCGAAGAGTTTCCGGACCTTGTGGCGTATCTGATGCGCCGATTCCCGAGTTCGGCAAAGAGTCAGCAGGCCGCGCCGGAAGCGCAGGCCGACATCAAATACAAGGATCTCAAGCCGATCATGGAAGAGACGGCCGGCTTCAACCGGATCGCAGACGAACTCGGCGCTTTTTCCGAGCGCTTCATGACGGCGCCTTCCCCGGGCATCGTTTCAACAACGATGCTGAATGCATTCTACAAATCGCATGACGACTATCTCGATGCGATCGCGCGCGAGATGAAGAACGAGTACCAGACGATCCATAAGGCCGGGCTGATTCTGCAGATCGACGCACCCGATCTCGCCATGGATCGCACGATGATGTATCGCGACCTCGACGATGCGGGCTTCGTCAAGCGCGTCGAACGGCACGTGCAGGCGATCAATGACGGCATTGCCGGCATTCCGCGTGACCGTGTGCGGCTGCATGTGTGTTACGGCAATTGGGAAGGCCCGCACATCCACGATATTCCGCTCGAAAAGATCCTGCCTGCGCTCTATCAGGCGAAGGTCGGCGCGCTGTCGATCGAATTCTCCAATCCGCGCCATGCTCACGAATATGATGCGCTCAGGAAGCATCCACTGCCGAAGGACATGCTGCTTGTCCCCGGCGTCGTCGAAACCACCAGCAATTTCGTCGAGCACCCTGAGGTCGTCGCGCGCCGCATTGAGGAAGCCGTGCGCGCCGTCGGCGAACGTGAACGTGTGATCGCCTCGACGGACTGCGGCTTCGGCACCTTTACCAAGCGCGAATGGGTGATCGAGCCCGTGGTGTGGCTCAAGCTCGCGGCCGTGCGCAAGGGTGCCGATATCGCATCGGCCCGGCTCTGGGGCAAAAAGGTCGCATAGCGCGCCGGGACTCATCACCGGGCTTGCCGGCTTGTCCCGGTGATCTGGATCAGGAGGGCAAGGCTCCGCCTTTATAAGCGAGACGGCCGGGACACAGGCGCGCGAAAGCACGCCGTTCTTCGACCGGTTGCCCGGGGCGAGAGATGCAAGCGAGACATGCCGGGGCAGCGGTAAAATGACCGCCTGTTACTTATTGCCGACAGCGCCAACGGAAGGGCATATAATGCGGCTGACCCCGCGGTCATTAAGCCCGCACAATAATTCCTAAGGAGATGTCCATGGACGAGAGAACGCGCGAGCCGCTGCAAATCCGCGCCGAAGACATCAACCCCCGCTACAACTGGGTTCGGGCGCTGCCCTCCCTCGGTACGATGGGCGTCGACTTCGAGGAACGCGTCGACTACCGCCGTCTGCATCGCTACCGGCTTGGGCGGACCAAACAGGCGCTGGAAGCGAGTGAGTGCGGCGCTCTGCTGGTCTTCGACGTCAAC
>DATEKG010000230.1:0-4027 GCA_035277565.1 Pseudolabrys sp. | reverse complement strand
CGCCAGTAACCGGACCGGGACGGCCGGATTCAATACCGGCCAGGGTGGCTTTATCAACAATACGCCGAATAATACCGGACCCGGCGGCGTCCCGTTGTTTCAGACAGCAGGTACGCTCGCGGGCGTCAGCTCGCAGCCATTTGGAGTTGTTCTTGCGCATCTGGTGAACGGAGGCACCAACATTGATGTGCTGGTAACTGCGCTCGAAAACCAGGGATTGGCGCGCAACCTGGCCGAGCCGAATCTGATGGCCCTCTCCGGCGACACCGCTCAATTCCTCGCGGGCGGCGAATTTCCGGTGCCAATTGCGGCGACTTCGGCAAACGGCCTGGTAACCCCGACGATCGAATTCAAACCGTTTGGCGTGAGGCTATCGTTTACGCCGACCGTTCTGGCAAACGGTATCATCAACTTGCGCATTGCGCCGGAGGTCAGCGAGCTTGATTTCGCCAATGCCGTTACGATTTCGGGCACGACGATTCCATCTTTGGTCAAGCGGGACGCCGTGACGACAGTCGAGCTGCGTGATGGCCAGAGCTTTGCAATCGCAGGTCTGCTGCAGGCAAACAATCTCCGCAACCGAAACCAGATTCCCTGGCTTGGCTCTGTCCCCGTATTGGGGCCGTTGTTCAGCAGCGACAGTTATCTAAAGCACGAGACAGATCTCGTGGTGATTGTCACGCCGCATCTGGTGCAGCCGGCGGCGCCGGGCCAAAGGCTCGCAACTCCGCTCGACAGCTCCTTGCCGAGCAATGACGCCGACTTTTTCCTTGGTGGCGCTTCCGAGCTGCCCAAAGTGTACGAGCAATTCGTGACGAGCGGTGGCGACGTCCACGGACCTTATGGTCACATTATCGAGCCGGTATCAGAGCCCGCCGTTCCTGTTGTCAAAAGATAGTGGAGCACAGGTCATGAAGTTCTTTTGGCGCTTCCTGCTCTTGTGCCTCGCGACGGCGACAAGCGGCTGCATAACTGAATTCCCGAATCCTGCGACTCAATACGTGCAGCGCACAGACACCGTCACACTAGCGGCCGGCGATGCGCAGGATGTCAATGCCTCCACGCAAACGATCGATCCCTGGCCGCCTTACGCCGCCAACCGGCGGATTCCCGGAAACGGTCCGCGAATGGTGGGAGCGGTCGAGCGCTATGAGGGGGGCGGAAAGGGGCAGGCTTCGGGATCTGCAAATGCAGCGGGTGGGGCCGCGCCTCCCGCGGCCGCGGGAGCCCCGCCGCTTTATCCGCTCGCGCCGGTCAGCTCGCCGGGCAACCCTTGACGGCATTCCAGACGTGTTAACCTGCTGGTCGCACGGCGGTCATGCCATCATGCCGACGATGACTCCAGTTCTGCTCAAACGACTTGGCCCACCGGTCACCGCATTCTGGCGCGATACGTCCGGCGTCATCTTGCCTTACGTGACGGTCATGCTCGTCGTCATTATCGGCGTTGCACTGCTGGCGCTCGACGGGGCGCGATATATGAGTTTGCAGACGCAGTTGCAAAACGGCGCCGACGCGTTGGCTCTCGCCGGAGCCGCCGAACTGGACCGCTTGCCGAGTTCGGAAATCCGTGCGGTCAATGCGGTCAATAATCTTGTGGTCAACTCGTCGATATTTGGAACCGGCGTCGATCGAAATGTCCGCGTGTCACAGATTCAGTTCTACAGTCAGCTGCCGGCCAGTGACCTGAGCCCGTTGAGCGCCGCGACGCTCGCCAACGATCCGACCACTGCGCGCTACGTGTCGGTTGCGGTACGCCCCATCAGTCTGAGGACGATAATTCCAAGTCTGGTTGGCAATCTGAAGCCGCTGGCCGTCGGCGCCTCGGCGGTTGCAGGCTTCAATCAGGTTGTGTGCCATGTGACGCCACTGTTCGTATGCAATCCATTCGAATTGCCGGGAATGGGCTACGAGCAGGCAACCCGGGCGCTGGAAGAAGCGACGCACGATCCAGCCATTCGACGAAGATTGATCCGGCTTCGACAATATGGAAGTTCCCTGGAGCCATATGTTCCGGGCGACTATGGATTTCTGCTCTCGCCGTCGCTCCAGGACGGCACCGGATTGGTCGATGCGCTTGCGCGCGTGCGGCCCGCCGTGTGCTTCTCGCAGTCGGCGGTCAACTTCAGGGCCGGCTATCTGGCGGCCGTCAGCGATGCAATGAATGTGCGGTTTGATATCTACGAAAGATCGATGGCCGGCCAGCGAAACGATTTGAATTTTCGCCCTGCGGTCAATGTGCGCAAGGGATACATTACCGGTGGGGCCGGCTCATGCACCGCCAATGCCGCTTCGAACTGGCCGATTGGCAGCCCGCCCCAGCAGGCGACAGGTTTGCCGCTCGATCGAAATTGGCCGTACATGGATGGCGGCATGGGTCAAGGGAACTGGGATATCGAGACCTACTGGCAGGTCAATCACGGCGCAGACGGACGGCCGCTTCCTACGATCGATGGCGCGGTCGTCAGTAATGCAAATCCGCCCAGCCGATACAGCGTGTATCGCTACGAGATCGACAATGGTTTTGTCGCGGATCGATCGCCGGGCGGAGAATCGGGAGCGCCTGCCTGCTATGCAGGCGGCGACCTCTCGGACGTCCCCGATCGCCGTATTCTTCAGGCCGCCGTTGTCAATTGCCTGAGCCTGAATCTCGCCGGTTCAGCCCAATTTAACATACCGGTTGCAGCCTTCGCCAAATTTTTCCTGACCCTTCCACTGCAGCGTTCGCAAACCGATCTTTACGTGGAAACCGTTGGGCTCATCGGTCCTGGCGATCGCGGGAACCACGACATTGTGCAGCTCTACCGATGAGTGGATCCATTCATAGGCAGCTTGCAGTGTTTGGCCCGGCACGTTCGATGCTTCGTGACACCCGTGCTTCGGCGCTGGTCGAGGGAGCGGTCGTGTTGCCCCTGCTGGTGGTGCTTTTGTTCGGCATCTATGAGTTCTCCTGGTTCTTCTATCAGCAACACGTGATTTCGTACGGTTTGCGCGATGCTGCACGCTACCTGGCGCGCTCGCAGGATGCCTGCCTCCCCAACTCGCCCAACTGGAGTGAAGCAACAAGAATCGCAAGAAATCTCGCCGCCACCGGCTTTCCTTCCGGTGGTCAGGATCGCGTGAAGGGCTGGTCGGGCGCACAGATCGTTGTGAGTTGCAGCGCGATCGAAAATGCATCGCCTCCGCCGGCGACCAGCTTTTATCGGGGTGGAGCGATTGTCTACGTCGTTACGGTCGCTACGCGATTTGTCGACCCATCATTGGGATTTTTCAACCTGTTGGGCCTGCAATTGCCGGTCATTGCCGTCGCACATTCTGAACGCGTCATCGGACCGAGCTGAGGCCGTCGCGATGATTATTGTTCGATTGTCACGTGACGAGCTCGGCGCCGTATTGGTCGAGGTGGCGCTGACAATGACGATAATGCTCGTATTCGTCCTCGGCTCGATTGAATTTCTTTTTGTCTTCTATCAATGGAATGTTGCTGCCAAGGCTGTTCAGATCGGTACACGTATCGCGGCGACGTCCGATCCTGTCGCATCGGGCCTCAGGTCGTTGAGCGTCTCGGTATTGGGGCTGCTTACCCAGCCAGGAGATCCAATGCCGAACTATGTGGTGACCTGCGACGGGGCCAGCGCATCGTGCACCTGCAGCGGATCGCAAGCGTGCGCGGCGGCCGGCGCGTATGATGCGCAAGCGATGAATACTATCGTGTTTGGCCGCGGCAGCTCATCATGTTCCGATGCAACTTCGCCGTACAATACGGGCATGTGTGACATATTTCCGCGGATCACTCCGTCGAATGTCGTCATCGTTTACTCACGGTCCGGATTGGGTTTCGCGGGGCGGCCCGGCGGGCCGATACCGACGATTACACTGTCTCTACAGCACTTGCCGTTCGAGTTTTTCATTCTCGGCGGCCTGATGGGCTTCACGAAGCTGCAGATTCCTGCTTTGACTACATCCATAACCGGCGAGGACCTTTCTTCGACTGCACCAGCGTTCTGAGTAGGGCGTCCGCTATGGC
>DATEKG010000229.1:0-17351 GCA_035277565.1 Pseudolabrys sp. | reverse complement strand
GCGCAAATCGGCAACGAACTGTCCGCGCCCGCGCAACAGGCGGTCGTCTTCTTTCCGGAGGACGCGCGCGCCGACGCCTTGCCCTGTCACAGCGACCTACTCCAGCCCTTCAAGCGAAATGGCACGCGCAGTTGACGCCGCGTCACCGTCGGCAACCAAGCCGCGCCCGGGCAATCCGGCACCCTGGTTCTATGATGCTAAACTTAGTACGATCTCAATTGCAACTGCGCAACGCCGCGGGATCGCCGTTCGGCGAGCCGCGTTTTTCATTGCGGCCGCGGGTAGCCGGCCGCAACGCGCGCGTGCCGGCAAGCAGATCGATGTGCAGCTTGATCGCGTCGCTGCGGTAAATAATGTCGGCAACATAGATCGCGATTCCCTTGCCGTCGATCACGACGCAGCGGCATTCTGCGATTGGCGCGCCCAGCTCGATATGCAGGAGCCCGGCCGTCAAAGGGTCGGCACTGCCAATCACCACCGTCTGGTGTGCATCCCGCACTTCAATATTTTTCAAACCGGCCAGCACAGAAAGCGCGGGATGTTGACGAAATTCGTCCGGGGCGCGGCGATAGACGCTGTCAGCGAGATGAACGCTGACGATTCCGTACGGCTGGCCGTCTTTGTATTGCACGCTGCGCATAAAAATATATTTGGACGCGAGTTCTCCTTCTTCCTCTCGCAGGACCGGAGCCGGCGGCGGCACATCCACCTTGATCCGCTTGACAACGTTGTCCTTGATTGTATCGACGAGGGCATCCCAGGTCGTCGCAAGCTTGAACCAATAGCGCGAAACCGGGGTCTCGGCGACGAATGTCCCCCGGCCCTGCTGCGAATGCAGAAGGCCCTCTTCCCGCAAAATGTCGATTGCCTGACGGATCGTTACGCGGGCAACCTCAAATTCGCGTTCCAGCTCGACCAAAGTCGAAATTTTTTGACCCGGCAGCCACTGCTTCGTCTCTATTCGGCGCCGCATGACTGAAGCGACCTGGATGTACAAAGGCACGCGGCTGCGGTCGTAGACCTTCGATATTTCGGACATGATTTCGGACGGCCCCCTTCCATCGTTGATCCGCGAGT
The DNA here is from genome assembly GCA_035277565.1 of Pseudolabrys sp. Taxonomy (GTDB): domain Bacteria; phylum Pseudomonadota; class Alphaproteobacteria; order Rhizobiales; family Xanthobacteraceae; genus Pseudolabrys. The sequence continues at coordinate 16,274 of DATEKG010000229.1, read as the reverse complement.
TGAAATCCAATCCGTTCAGCACGCGGGTGAGAGCAAGGCCGCGTCAATTACAGTGCAAGCCGAAAGACCGTCACGAAAACGCCGACAGATCAAGCTGTTACAACCTTTCCGTGTTGCTATCAATCTAAAAACAAGCACAATATCCTGCCGATATAAAGTCACTTCTTGGCGGCGAAAGCACAGATCTTATGGCGGCGTTCGGAATTGGCGCATCGGCTCTTCGCAAGGAGGACGACCGTTTTCTGCGCGGGCATGGCCAATATGTCGGCGATTTTCGTCTCGCCGGGACGCGCGAAATCGCCTTTGTTCGAAGTCCGGTCGCCCATGCCCGGCTTCGAAAGGTCGATATACCCGACAAATTTCGCGGCGCGGTCTTCACCGCAAGTGACCTCGCCGGCGTCAAGCCTATTGTCTCCGCGCCTGCGCTCAAGGGCTTCAAATATTCGGTCGAGCCCATCCTGGCTGTCCATAAAGTGCGTTTCGTTGGCGAGATGGTTGCGATGTGTATCGCCGATACTCGCGCCGAAGCGGAGGATATCGCCGCTTCAGTGACACTCGAATTCGAGGAATTGCCCGTTGTCACCGACATGCTCGCCGCGTCTGCCCCCGGATCGCCGCTCGTTCATGACGAATGGGGCGACAACATCTTTGTCGAATTCAACGAAGGCGTGCCCCTCGATGTCGCGGTCAAATCCGCGCCGATCAGGATAAGCCGCAATATCCGGACTGCCCGCCACTGCATGTTTCCGATGGAGGGACGAGGCGTCGTCGCCTATCGCGACCAGAGGCTGCGCTATCTCACGCTGATCACATCAACTCAATTTCCCAACTCGGTTCAGACCGGCCTTGCGGAATGCCTCGGAATCGAACACGGCAAAATACGCATCATTTCGCCCGATGTCGGCGGGGGGTTCGGCTACAAGGGCCTGCTCTGCCGCGAAGAGGTTGCTCTCGGCTGGCTGGCCTTGCAACTCGATCATCCCGTGCGCTGGCTTGAAGATTGCCGTGAACATCTCACCGCAAATGCAAACTGCCGCGAGCATCATTACGAGATCACGGGCTATGCGAACGCGGACGGCAAGCTGCTTGCCATAGAATGTGTCGGCCGGGTCGATGCCGGCGCATATTCATCCTACCCGATTTCGTCATCGGTGGAGGCGGCCCAAATCGCAAACCTGTTGCCCGGGCCGTATGTGTTTTCGTCGTACCAATGCAAATCAGCCGCCGTTGCAACCAACAAGTGCCCGATCATTCCTTACCGCGGCGTCGCGAGAACAGGCGTATGCCTCGCGATTGAGGTGATCATGGATGCAATTGCGCGCGAGGCGGGACTCGAACCATACGAGGTCCGGCTCCGAAACATGGTTCAACCGGAACAGATGCCGTTTAACAATGTGGTCGGCAAACATTTTGACAGCGGTGACCATCCCGAATGCTTGCGGCGCGCAGTTGAGGCCATAAAGCTCAAGGCTATCAGAGAACGTCAAAAACGCCCTGAAACGGACGGCCGGTTGATCGGCGTCGGCCTTTCCTTCTTCGTCGAGCAGGGAGCGCATGGCACTTCCGTGCTCGCGTCATGGGGTCGGCCGATCGTCCCTGGCTATGAACAGGCGAATATCAAGCTTACCGCGGATGGAGAGGTCGAGATTCATGTCGGCACGCATTCGCATGGGCAGGGTCATGAAACGACCTACGCTCAGGTGGCTCATGAGATTCTCGGTGTCGAATTCGATCGAATCAAGGTCATCCAGGGCGACACACTGAACACGCCCTATTCGACCGCCACATGGGGTTCGCGGTCGATGGTGCATGGTGGCGGCGCTGTCGCGACCGCATCGCGGCTGCTGGCAAAGCGTGCGGCACACATTGGCGCGTGGCTCATGCAAACCGACGCCGCGAACGTCACTGTTGCGGATGGCAAGGTCATCGCAGGCAACAGCAGCGTCACGCTTCGCGAGGTTGCGCGAGCCTGGTACCTGCAACCGCAGACTCTGCCGCCGAATATCGACACAGGAGGGCTCGATGTGACCGCCGGCTACCGTGCAGCGCGCGACAGCGGCACGTTCACTTATGCAGCTCATGCCGCGGTTGTTGCTGTCGATCCCGAGACGGGCGTCACAGAGATTCTCGACTATGTCGTGGTCGAAGATGGCGGGACGCTCGTCAATCCCATGATTGTCGACGGACAAATTCACGGCGGCACCGCTCAAGGCATCGGCACATGCCTCTACGAAGCCATGCCCTTTGACGCGCAGGGCCAGCCGCTCGCTTCGACCATGCTCGACTACATGCTTCCCGGCGCGACCGAAGTGCCCGGCATCCGCGTGCTCCATATGCAGACGCCCTCGCCTTACACCGAATTTGGCATCAAGGGCCTGGGCGAAGGCGGCGCCGTCGGTCCACCCGCCGCAATCGTTTCTGCCGTGAATGATGCGTTGCGGCCACTGGCGGTGGAAGTGCACGATCTGCCGGTTACGCCCGAGCGCATCCTTGCCGCGATTGAAAGCGGCGCCGTTCCCAGCCGTGCCGCCGGGGATCCATGAAGCCGGCCGCTTTCGAGTTCATCCGCGCCGCGAGCATAGCAGAAGCCTCGCGAATACTTGCCCAATCGCAGGGCGCCGCGCGTGTCGTCGCGGGCGCCCAGTCGCTGGGGCCCATGCTCAATCTTCGACTCGCCCGGCCGCGCATCCTTGTCGATATCACGGGCATTCGCGAGCTCCTTCATGTCGAGCAGAAATCCGACGCTCTTTTCATCGGGGCGTGCATTACTCATGCCAATATTGAAGATGGAAGCGTTCCTGACGTGACGGCCGGCGCCATGCGTTCGGTGGCGGCGGGCATCGCTTACCGGGCCGTGCGCAATCGCGGAACGATCGGCGGCAGTGTCTGCCACGCCGATCCCGCCGCCGACTGGGTCTCGCTGCTCACGGCACTCGACGCCGAGTGCATTATCGCAGGTGTCGACGGCGAGCGTCGTGTACCGACCGCAGATTTTGTGACCGGCGCCTATGAGACCGCGCTTCGCACCGGCGAACTGTTGAAAGCCATCCGTGTCCCTCGCCTGTCGCGACACGGCCGCTGCGGTTACTACAAGATCTGCCGCAAGGCGGGTGAATTCGCGCTGGCCATTGGCGTCGTTGTTATCGATCCGGAACGCGACTTGTTTCGCGCTGTACTCGCCGCCGCGAACGGCAGGCCGATTGTTATTCCGGACATGTCGCCGCTCCGGAACAAGGAAGGGCACATAGACGATGCGTCGTTGGTCCAGGTGCTCGAGAACAATGGCATCATCAACCGCGTCGATAGCCGGCAAAAATCTGCCGCCATCAAACGCGCATATCGTCAGGCAGCGGCATGACGTTCATCGAAATCACGATCAATGGGCGCAGGATTTCCGCCGATGTTGTGCCGCGGCTTCACCTTGCCGATTTCCTGCGCGAGCAACAGAACCTGACAGCGACGCATCTGCGTTGCGAGCAAGGAGCCTGCGGCGCCTGTACTGTTCTGATCGACAGCCAGCCGGCGCGTTCATGCATCACCTACGCCGTGATGTGCGACGGAGCTTCGATCACCACGGTTGAGGGACTCGAGACCGATCCAATCGTGGTGTCGCTCCGGCGCGCCTTCTCTGAAGAACATGGCTTGCAATGCGGGTATTGCACCCCCGGAATGCTGGTAACGGCGCGCGACATTGTACTGCGGCTCCCGGATGCGGATCAGGCCCGCATTCGAACGGAATTAAGCGGTAATTTGTGCCGCTGTACCGGATATGTGGGCATCGTGCGCGCAATTGAAAAAGTGCTGGCTCAGTCCAGGCGTGGAGAAATTCAGCACACACAATATAAGCATTCTCCTCTTGGCCCGGTGGGGGCGCGGCCGCCGCGCGCTGTCGCGGGCCAACAGGCCGACAAGCAAGCAATCCGGCAAGAGGCGGAGAGCGAACCGGCGGCCGAAATGACATTTGGCCTCGCAGGCCGGCAGCCCAATGTGGAGATACGCCAGAACTTCTCCGTATCGCGGCCGCCAGCAGAAGTCTGGGCCTTCTTTGGCGACATCGCCCGCGTCGTCCCTTGCGTGCCGGGCGCACGCCTTACACAACCGCCAGCCAGCGACCGGACGCACGCACAAATGACCGTCAAACTCGGCCCGATCACCGCAAACTTCGCGGGGCAAGCTCGTATCGAGCGGAACGAACAACTCCGTCGCGGGATCATTACTGGCGCCGGCCGTGATCAATCGGGCGGGTCGCGCGCTACCGGCGAAGCGGAATACGCGGTGACAACTGCGCCGGACGGAGGGACGCTCGTTTCGCTCTCCATACGCGCGCTGCTGACCGGGCCTCTGGCGCAATTCGGCCGCGGCGCAATCGTCGAAGACATCGTCGCGCGGATTACCGCAGCGTTTGCACGTAACCTCGAAGCGCAACTCTCCGGCAACGCATTGCCAATCAACCATGCCACGACGGAGCCGCTTCAAATAGGGACTCTGGTTCGGCAAGCCTTCTGGGCGCGCCTGAACTCCTTGATCGCAAGAGTGTTCGGCCGCGCCAACTAATGCGTGCGCGTTTTCCGCTAAATCTTGAATTCGGTTAACGTATTCGGCGCAAAAATCTCTTCAGGCTTGAAGAGACGATCAATCAGCCCCTGCTCCTTCGCAAGGCGCATCAGCGTCTCGACATTACGCCAGTTGGCTGCAAGCCCTTCCGGCCAGAAATCCTGTCCGAATACCTCGATCGTTTCCTCGAGCGCCGGGAGAAACCACGGAAGACTGTACGGAATAGCATTGATATCCAGCATCATGTCGTAGCAGCGTCCGGTGCTCTCCCGGAACGCCTTGAACAGACTTTGCGCAACCCACGGTGCACGCTCATAGAGGGCGCGCTTCATGACGACGGTGTGCATAATCGGCACGAAGCCGGTCTTTTTGTAGTAAGCGAGCTCGTCATTCTTGTAGTCGGGAAACAGCCGCGTCACGTCGGGATGTTTTTTGCGATAACTCGAAGGGATGCGCGGGCCGATGAGCGCATCGATCTCGCCGTTTTCGAGCATCCCGTTCAGGGATTTTCCATCAGGAATCTGCGCGATGTCGACATCGGCATCCACGCGCACGTTCATGCGGTCGGCGCGGTTGGGCTCCTCGATACCACCCGTTCGCCAGCGAATGGCGCTTGGCGGCACCCCGTAATCGTGTTCGAACATGCCGCGCAGCCAGAGCGCAGCCGTCATGGAATATTCGGGCACTCCCATTGTTTTGCCGCGCAAGTCCTCCGGCCGTTTGATTCCTGATTTTCTGTTTATGAAGATGAAGCCGTGACGGAAGCAGCGCGATGGGAAGAGCGGAATCGCCACAAAATCCGGCCCGCCGCGCGATTTCGAAATAAGATAGTAGGCGAGCGAACACTCCGCGACATCGAACTCCGCATAGCGAAGCATCCGCCAGAACACTTCTTCGATCGGCATCTCGATATATTCGAGATCAAGCCCTTCCGGTTGAATGGAGCCGTCAATCAATGCCCGCGTGCGATCGTATCGGCCACCGGCCATGGTGATTTGCAGCTTCGCCGACATCGGGGCTCGCGCCATTTTCCTTTACGGGCAGCGCGTATAAGATACTATTGTTCTGATTATAGCAACAATTGCCGGCCCCTCCCGGCATGTCTCTCACACCATGCACAAGTTGCCTTCGGCTCGCAGGAGAAAGGTCCGATCGCAAATCCGAGCTCACGACACTGTCGCGTGCGGTCGGATTCTATTTCTTGCCGACACTCATTCGATGACGGCACCGCCGTGATGCCAGCAACAAACCTGTCCAATGCTTCGATGAGAGCTGAAGACCCCAACCGAGCCGAAACGGCGCCTGTCCTGCGTGCCAACGGCGTGCGCAAGAGTTTCGGTGACCTTGAGGCAATCCGGAACGTTTCGCTCGAAATTGCCAACAACGAATTCGTGAGCGTTCTGGGTCCGAGCGGCTGCGGCAAAAGTACGCTTCTGATGATGGTTGCCGGCCTGATCGTCCCCAGCGGCGGGGCAATCACAATCAATGGTTCGCCGGTCACAGGACCGCGCCCTGAGATCGGCGTTGTGTTCCAGCAGCCGGTTTTGCTGCCATGGCGAACTGTGCTCGACAACGTTCTCTTCCCGATCGAGCTTCTCAAACGGCCGCGTGCACAATTCGAGCAGCGCGCGATCTCCCTGCTGGCCATGGCGAAAATCGACGATTTTGCAAATCACCTGCCGCGCCAACTTTCGGGCGGCATGCGCCAACGCGCTTCGATTTGTCGTGCGCTGATCCACGATCCGGGCATTCTGCTGATGGACGAACCGTTCAGTGCGCTGGACGCAATTACCCGCGACGAAATGGGAGTCGAACTGCTTCGGATATGGCAGGCCAACCGCAAGACGGTTGTTTTTGTTACGCACAGTATCCGGGAGGCCGCCTTCCTGTCTGACCGTGTTCTCGTCATGGGCCGGCGGCCTGCAACGATTATTGACGAAATCAGAATTGAGTTACCGCGCCCACGCGAGATCGCAATGATGGAAAGCGAGCCTTTCAATCAATATGTCCGCCGCCTGCGAAAATCGATCGAGGCAAGCCATGCTCAGTAAATGGTGGAGATCGGCTGGAGAACTAGGATGGCCGGTCGGTATCAGCATCATGCTGCTGGTGTTATGGGAGGTTACCGTACGCGGTCTTGGTATCCGCAGCATCATCCTGCCGCCGCCTTCTGAGATAATCGAGGCGGTCATCTCGCGCCGCGAGCTTCTGCTCACCCATCTTTGGCCGTCCCTCTATCTGACGATACTCGGCTTCGCGCTCTCGGTCGTCGGTGGAATCCTGGTCGCTGTAGTGATCACCTATTCGTCGATCCTCCGCCGAAGCTTTTACCCGATCATCGTGGTGTCACAGGTTGTTCCCAAGATATCGATCGCGCCGCTATTCATCGTCTGGTTCGGAACGGGGGCTATGTCGAGCCTTCTGCTCGCTTTCTTGATCGCTTTTTTCCCGATGACGATCAATTCGGCCCTCGGCTTTCAATCAATCGACGAAGACATTCACCGAATGGCCCGCACATTCATGGGCAGCCGCTGGCAGATATTCTGGAAAATCCGGATGCCGAATGCCCTTCCCTACATTTTCAGCGGCATGAAAATATCCATCACTCTGGCAATCATCGGCGTGATCGTTTCGGAATTTGTCGCGTCACAGGAAGGGATCGGTTATCTGATCAAACTTGCCGGCGGGCTGCTTGATACTCCGTTGATGATGGCCGCGATAACGGTTTTGAGCATCAGCGGCCTCATCCTTTACGGCTTGATCGCTCTGGCCGAGCAGCGATCCGTCTACTGGCAATCGTCAAGCGATATTAGCGGGAGCGCCGGGGGTTGAACGCCCTCGAATCGTCGTGGGAAAAACTATGAAACAGATACCGGCTCGTTTCGATACCGTTCATTTCGGATTTCACGACGCGACGCTTGCGCCCGTTGAGACGCTTGAGAGTGGAGACGAAATTCTGATTAGCGCGGTTTCGGCGGACCCATCTCACGATGTTCCTGCGGAATGGCTACCTGAGCATATCGGCGACATCCATGCTCGTGCCCTGCGCGGCACCGGTCCGCATATCCTCACCGGCCCGGTCGCTGTAAAAGGCGCCAAGCCCGGTGACGTTCTGCAAGTGGACATTGTCGATATCCGGTTGACGCAGCCTTACGGGTACAACGTCGTCAGTCCGCTCAAAGGCATGTTCGGCTCTGACACGCCCCTGCAGAAGACGACGATTATTCCGATCAATTTGAATTCCGGACTTGCCGATATTGCACCGGGTGTGCGGGTGCCAACACGCCCATTTTTCGGCCAGATGGGTGTTGCACCACCGAAATCGTGGGGACGCCTCGACAGCCGGCCGCCGAACAAGCACGGCGGAAATATCGATAACAAAGAGCTGATAGCCGGAACTCGTCTCTTTTTGCCGGTATGGGTCGAAGGCGCACTTTTCAGCGTCGGTGACGGACATGCCGCGCAAGGCGATGGAGAGATCAACCAAACAGCGATCGAAACCAGCCTCGACGGCCACTTCCGGTTGTCGCTGCGGCGCGATCTCGCGCTTGACTGGCCGCTTGCAACAACGCCCGGACACCTCATGACCATGGCATTTCACGAGGACCTGGACGATGCTGCGCGTATTGCCATGAGAAGCATGATCGACCTGCTCGAACGGATCTACGCGATGGAATTCCACGACGCATATCGTTTCTGCAGCATCGCAGCCGACATGCGCGTCACTCAATTCGTCAACGGGAATCGTGGCATCCACGTTCTGCTCCGGCGCGATTTACTGACACAGCTTCCGTGCAAGCTCGATCTATTCGCGGGCATGCCGGCGCAAACGTAGTGCCACAATCAAGGGAATGGGAAGCAAAAACACCAGAGAGGAGAGGAACAGATGGCTCGACTAAATCGGCGTTCATTCGTGGCGCTGGCCGGAGCGGCCGGCGCCAGTGCGACGATGGGAGTCTACGCCCCATCCATCGCCCGCGCGGCGACGGAAGTGAAGCTCACGCTCCCGTGGCTTCCCCTCGGTACCTTCAGCTACGCCTTCATAGCGAAGGGAATGGGATTTTGGGAAAAGCGCGGCCTCAATGTCACCATCGACCGCGGTTTTGGATCAGGCAAGGTTTGTGTGCCCGTTGACCAGGGTCAATACGACTTCGGCATTCTCGATCTTGCAGTGATGATGAACTGCGCCGGCCGCGGCCTGGATCTCGTTGCCGTCGCCGGCATATGGCCGATTTCGCCCGTCGGCATATTCTCACTCAAGGAATATAACATCGTGAAGCCGAAGGACCTCGAGGGACAAACTGTTGCATTCGATGTGGGCAGCGGCGACTTTCAGCTTTGGCCCGCCTTCGTCAAGGCAACTGGCATCGACGACAGCAAGGTCAACAAGGTCACCATGGATGCCGCGGCCTTGATCAAGGTCTTGGCCGAGAAGCAGGTCAAGGCGGAAGGCAACTTCTTCGGGAGTATCGCCCCCAGCCTGTGGGCCCAGGGCATGGATCTGAACGGAATCCTTTACGCCGACTACGGCATCAAAATGCTCAGCAATGTCGTGGCGTGCAAACGTTCGACGATCGAGAATAAACCGGAGCTGTGCAAATCTTTCGTCGAAGGCCTCATGGATGGGTTGAAATACGTATATCTCAATCCCGAAAAGTCGGTTCAGATGCATCTCGACATGGTGAAAGAATTCAAGGGCGGGAGCATCACCAATCAAAAGGTGATCGAGTTCGGCCAGGCCGTCAGCACCGCACTTGGCATGGTACCGGCCTTCAAAAATGACGGGCTCGGATTTATGGAACCCGCGCTCGTGCAACAGACAGCGGAAACAGTCGCCACTTATATGGGCGTAAAATCCCTGCCCAAGACCGACACGATGTACACGAACAAGTTCGTCGGGACAGTGAAACTCAGCGACACGGAATGGAAGGCGACGGAAGAACGTTCGAAGAAATACTTGCCGAAGCGTGCATGACGATCGGCGGAGGTCCGGTTGTGCGCAAGCGCAACCGGATCAGACTGTCACGCGGGTGGGAAAGCCACGACATTCGTTGCCTTGACGGCAATTTTCACGCGTGAGCCGACGGGCCAGCGTCCCGCCGCCTCATGTCCGGGCATGCGGATCAAAAGACGCCCTGAAATACAGTCGGAGCAATCGAGATAAATGTCGACGTGGCCGCCCTGAAAAACATGGGCGGCAACCGTCCCGGTGGTCGTTTCCGGCCCTTCCAGGTCCGACACTTGCAACTGCTCCGGACGCAGAAAAAGGTCCACCGAGGCCGTCGGCGTCAGCGCCGCAATGGGAGCAGCGGGCACCCTCGCCTGCATTTGGCCCAGCGCCACAATCGCTTCCACTCCATCAATACGCTCGAGCCGGCAGCGCAATATATTCGCATCCCCGACGAATGAGGCAACGAATCGCTCATTCGGCATTGCATAGACCTCTGCCGGTGCCCCAACCTGCCGAATGCGTCCTTCCGACATGACCGCAATACGGTCCGACAGGCTTAGTGCTTCGCCTTGGTCGTGAGTCACAAAAATAGTCGTCACGCCCAGCTTGCTCTGAATCTCGCGCAGTTCGACCTGCATGGATGCGCGAAGATTTCTATCGAGAGCGGAAAATGGTTCATCAAGCAATAACACCTTCGGATTGATCACAAGAGCGCGCGCCAGCGCAACGCGTTGCTGCTGACCACCCGACAATTGACGCGGCCTTCGGTCCTCCATCCCCGTCAGTTTGACAAGCGTAAGCGTCTCTTTCACGCGCCGCGCGATTTCGTCCTTGGCAATTCCGCGCATTTTCAGTCCGTATGCGACATTCGCGGCGACCGACATATGCGGAAACAGTGCGTAGTTCTGAAACATCATGCCGATTTCGCGCTTATAGGTCGGCACGTCATTAACGAGCTCGCCATCCACCAGAATCCTGCCGCCGTCAGGACTGAAAAATCCGGCAACCAGGTTCAGCAAGGTGGTCTTCCCGCACCCTGACGGGCCGAGCAAGGTCATGAATTCGCCGCGGCGGATCGCCAACGAGACCTCGTGCAGGGCAACAACTTCACCAAAACGTTTGAGGACGGAATCGAAACGCACAGCGACGTCGCCTGGCGCATCTGACTGTTGATTCTGTCGGCCACTTTCAACGGCTGTGTTCGACATTCAGCACCTTACCGAGACCAAGATAGGCGTTGGCGACAGTCAGCAACGCAGCGGTAGCGACGATGTACATGACCGACAGCGCGGCCATCGACGGATCCGCATACTCGCGTACGTAATTGTACATCGCGACCGGCAGCGTCTGCGTTCTCTGCGCCGTGACAAACAGCGACGCGGTGAACTCATTGAACGACAGGATCGCTCCAAACAGCCACCCGCTCACGAGACCCGGCAGCAGCAAGGGCAACGTCACCGTTGTCAGCACACGATGAGGCGGCGCGCCCAGGCTCGCGGCAGCAAGCTCGAAGCGCGGGTCAAGGTTTCTCAACGAAACATAGACACTTCGAAGGACAAACGGCAGAACCAGGATCACGTGGCAGACGATCACGATCGCATAAGTGCCGGCGACGCGAACCTGCGCGGCTAGAATCAAAAACCCCAAGCCAACGGTAAAATGAGGAATGAAGAGCGGTGAAACCAGCACGCCTTCAATCGTCCGCTTGAAGCGAAACTGATACCGGTCAAGCGCGATTGAAAACGCCGCGCCGACGACAAGCGCGATCGTTGAACTCCACAGCGTCACGATGACGCCATTTTGAAAACCAAGACGGAAATCCTGATAGGCGATTGCATGCGAAAACCACCGCCACGACAGACCTTGGGGCGGAAATGACAGCAGTGCCTTGTCGTTGAAGGCAGCAATCGTCACTACCAAGGCGGGCAGAATCAAAAAGCCCAGGATGAAAAGGACGGCGATTGCGCCGATGAGCGCAAGGGCCTTTTGATAAAGTGAGCGCGGCATATCAGTGCGGTCCGATCTTTTCGAGCGGCCGCGCCGCCAGACGAAGCCCCGAAAGCACGACAAGCGTCAAGGCCAATCCCGTCACGCAGAGACTTGCAGCAAACGGAAAGTTGAAACTGGCAAAGCCAAGTTGATAGACAAGGTTGGAGACCATATTGACCCGCCCTCCGCCGATCAGTTGAGGCGTGGCAAATGCGCTGAATGTCCATGCGAAAGCGGTCGTGACCCCCGCGATGATGCCAGGCATGGATAGCGGCAAGGTCACCGTGAGAAAGACCATCACCGGTCCCGCCCCGAGACTTTCGGCCGCTTTTTGATAATCGCGATCAATGTGCGAAAGCGCGGCCGCGAGCATTATCACCATGACCGGCATGGTCACGTGGACAAGCGCGACGACGACGCCGAATGTCGTGAACATGAACTGAATTGGCTGGGCGATAATGCCGAGCTTGAGCAGCACTGAATTGATGAATCCATTGTTGCCGAGAACAATGATCCAGGAATAGGTGCGTACGACCTCGCCGAGAAAAAGCGGCGTCACGACGGTAATCAAAATAATCGATTTGGCGACCGGGTTGACGACATGGACGAGCGCATAGGCCAGCGGATAGCCGACGATCAATGTGCAAAATGCCGTCAGAAAACAGATCCAGACCGTGTCAAGAAAAACGCGCGCATAAAGCGGCTTCAGCAGCGCAGTAAAATTCGCGAGTGTAAGCCCGCCTGGTTCCAGCGAGCCCGGAATATATGCGCGAACGCTGTATTGAAGGACCGCAGCCATCGCAACCGCAAATGCAAGTGCGCAGAGCGCGGCTGGTGTGACGAACAGGCGCAGGAATGGTTGTTTGTTCACAGCCCGGCCGAATTGGCCGCGGGCACTGAGCCCGCGGCCACTTTTACATCAGTTCATGATATTCTCGGCAAACCATTTGCGCCATTCCGCGGTCTTTTCAGCGCGGAGCTTGGCATCAATATTGATCTGCTTTTTCCACTGGGCCGCCGTCGTGAATACGCCGGGAAGCTTCGCAATCTCGGGATCAAGTTTGGCGTTGAGAATGGCGGGGCTGCCCTTTTTCAGTTTCGCAATTTCGGCCTGCACGGTGGGATCATAGAGGGCGTTGATAAACTTGTAAGCGAGCTCCGTCTTCCTGGAGCCTTTCATGATCGCGACCGTGTCGATGCCGAGCACCCCGCCCTCTTTCGGTATGACGACGTTTATCGGAACGCCCTGGCCGATCATGTAATAGGCGTTCATCGACAGCACGACCTGCACCGGAGTTTCGCCGGTCGCGAGCAATTGCTGGCTGTTGGCATCATTGGTGTAGAAGGCCTTGAAGTTGGGCTTGAGCGCCTTGAGTTTTGCCTGTCCTTTTTCCCAGTGCGCAGCATCGCCGCCCGACAGAATCGCCGACACGACGATGAGATGGCTCGGATCGAAGTCAGGCGCCGCCAGCTTGCCTTTCAGCGCAGGATTCCAAAGGTCGTTCCAGCTTTCGAACTTCATGTCTTTAAGAAGGTCGGCGCGATAGCCAATCGTATAGACGTAAGCCCAACTGCCGAGATGGTAGGGGCTGATCCGGGCCTCATCGGCAAGATTCTTGGCATTCGGAATCTTGGCCATGTCGAGCTTTTCGAACAAATTGTCGTTGGCATAGAGCCACCCGACATGCGACGTCGTGAAGGTGATGTCGCTTTCCGGATTGTCCTTGGTCAACTTCGCCTTGTTGAGGCGGTCGATGGTGCCCCCGGTTATGAAGTCGACCGGAATTCCGGTCTCTTGCGTGAATTTTTTTGCCACCGTTTCGGCGACCAGATCGCGCCAGCTGCCACCCCAGATGCTGACGACGAGCTTGTCCTGTGCTTGCGCCGGAAAGCCCAGAGCAAGTGCGAAGAACGCAATCAATAACCGTTTCATTATCTACTCCCCTGTCCGCGACGCCGGCTTGCGCGACGTCTTCTTGTACGTCCACGCCCTTTCGAGGGCACGGCTCCAGCAGGTCGGGCTTGCGGCCCTAGTCTGCTCCAACCGGCACTTGTCGACAATACTACCTATCTTGCATACGATTGCCACGCTTATGTATTGTCGGAACGAGAGGTGTTTGGCCGAGCCTGGACCGGCCGAGACCTGTCACCTGCGGCAAATCTGGTCGGAATCGCGATGAAGCCTTGTGCATTCGATTATGTGCGCGCAGAGACGGTTGAGCACGCTTGCGCACTCCTGGCCGAGCATGGCGACGACGCGCGGTTGCTGGCGGGCGGGCAGAGTCTTATCCCGATGATGAACCTTCGGCTTGCGCGTCCGGCCATGCTCATCGACGTCGGACGGTTGCCGCTTGACGAAATTTCTATCGCTGCGGGCAATGTCCGGATCGGCGCACTGACGCGCCATCACCACCTCATAGAAAACGCCAGCTTGCGGGAAAAAGCGCCGATCTTCGCAGAGACAGCCCGCTACATCGCACACCCCACGATCCGCAGGCACGGCACGGCGGGAGGAAGCGTCGCCCACGCCGACCCGACTGCCGAAATCCCGGGACTGCTGATGCTTCTGGACGGCCAGGCTGAAGTCGTGTCAGGTGGCGGCACACGAAAAATTCCGGCTCGTGAACTCTTTCGAGGCGCATTCAGCACGACGCTCAGGCCGGACGAAATGATCACGGCTCTGCATTTCCAGATTCCCGACGGCAGCTGGGGCGCGAATTTTATAGAGCTTGCGGAACGTGAAGGTGATTTCGCGATAGCGGCCGTTGGCGCCGTCGTCGAGTGTTCGGGGGCGCGCGTGACCGCGGCCCGCATCATGCTGCTTGGCGCCGAGTCCGTGCCGGTGCGGGCCGAGTCGACTGAAATTGGCCTGGTCGGCGCGCCGATCACCGACGCTATTGCTGCGAAGGTCGGCGCTGATATTGCAGCTGCGCAGCGCTGCTATGGCGACATCCGCGCCAGCGCCGACTATCGCAGACACTTGCTGTCCGAATTCACGCGGCGGGCACTGCTGAGCGCCTATGCGCGAGCCGGAGCGCAGGCATGAAAGCCATCACCCTGACCGTAAACGGCGTAACGAAAACGGTGACGGTTGAACCGCGCCGTCTGCTCGCCGATGTACTGCGGCACGAATTCGGCTGCTATGGCGTGCATTTCGGGTGCTCGCACGGAGCGTGCGGCTGCTGCACCGTGCAGGTCGCCGACGAGCCGCGGCTTTCATGCCTTGCCTTTGCCGCACAGTGCGACGGCATGACGATCGTAACGATCGAGGGCATGGCGTCCCGCGATGGCTTGCACCCCCTGCAACAGGCATTCATCGCCGAGCATGGGCTGCAATGCGGATATTGCACGCCGGGTTTCATCATGGCGCTTGCGCCCTTCATTGAGCGCGCGCAAGAGCCGACGGACGAGGAGATCCGGCAGGCCATGTCGGGGAACATCTGCCGCTGCACGGGATATCACGGAATCGTCGCGGCGGTCCGCCGGGCAATCACCGACCGCAAGCGGGGTGTCCGTGCCTAGCCCGTCTCCGGAACAACCGCGTTATATCGGCGCGCGCATCACGCGCCTCGAGGACCCGCGCCTGATTACCGGCCAGGGCCGATACATCGACGACCTCGTGCTTCCCGGAATGTTGCACATGCGGCTGGTTCGTTCCGAGGTCGCTCATGCGAAAATAGCGAATATTGATGCATCGGGCTTGCTGGAAACTTTTCCGCAAGCGCTCGTCATTACGGGCGCGGACATTGGCGATCTCGCCATTCGTGCCGCCGCCGATTTCCCGGGCGTGCAAAGCTTCCCGCAACCCCTGCTCGCTCAACACCGTGTCCGGTTTGTCGGCGAACCCATCGCTGCGGTACTCACAGATGATGCCTATTTGGTCGAGGACGCCGCCGAGCGGGTCTTTATCGACTACGATCCGCTCCCGATTCTCGCCGACGCGGCATCGGCAACGGCCGCCAATGCGCCACGCCTTTTTGACTCATGGCGAAACAATCTCTTTGTCGAGCAAACACGCAAAGGCGGAGATATAGACGCGGCACGCGCCCAGGCCCGCCACGTCGTTCGCCGAACCTACTGGAACCAACGGCAAGCCGGCGTTCCGATGGAGTGCCGCGGCGTCATTGCGGCGCTCGACCCAAGCGGGCGCATCCTCACGGTTTGGTCATCGACGCAAATCCCGCATCTCTTGCGCACTTACCTGGCGGAAGAGCTCAAATGGCCCGAAAACCAGATCCATGTCATTGCGCCGGAAGTCGGCGGCGGCTTCGGCGTCAAAGGCCATGTCTTTGCAGAAGAGGTTCTGGTCGCGTGGGCGTCGATCCGTACGCGTCGTCCTGTCAAATGGATTGAAGACCGGCGCGAACACCTGATTGCCAGCATTCACGCGCGCGAGCACATCCACACGCTCGAAGCCTATGTTTCCGCCGAAGGCAAAGTCTTGGGGCTCAAAGCCGATATTACGGTCGACGTCGGAGCTTATTCGGTTTGGCCGTTCACCGCGGGGAGCGATCCCGGGATGGTCGCGAAGGTTCTCCCCGGTCCTTACGACCTTGCGGCATACGAAGCCACCTACCGCGCGGTGGCAACCAATAAATGTCCGCTCGGCACCTATCGCGGCGTTGGCCGCCCCG
The DNA here is from genome assembly GCA_035277565.1 of Pseudolabrys sp. Classification (GTDB taxonomy): domain Bacteria; phylum Pseudomonadota; class Alphaproteobacteria; order Rhizobiales; family Xanthobacteraceae; genus Pseudolabrys. The sequence goes on along the minus strand of DATEKG010000229.1, from coordinate 146 downwards.
GCGCCGTGTTCTCGCAAGAGCGGCTGATGAACGAGATTGCTGTCGAACTCGGAATCGACCCCTTCGAGCTGCGTGAACGAAATCTGATCCGCAAGTTCCCCTATACCAATGTGCTCGGCTATTGCTACGACGAGGGGTCCTACGCG
>DATEKG010000228.1:0-23208 GCA_035277565.1 Pseudolabrys sp. | reverse complement strand
CCTTCGGGCTGCGGCAAATCCACCTTGCTCAACATCATTGCCGGCTTCCTTTCCCCGGCATCCGGTGAAATCCGCATCGGAGGCAAGCCGGTGACCGGCAGCGGGATGGACCGCGGCGTGGTCTTCCAGGACTTCGCCCAGCTTTTTCCGTGGCGCACGGCACTGGGCAACGTCACCTTCGGCCTCGAAATGAAAGGCGTCGCGAAAAATGAGCGCGAGCGGATTGCACGCGAGCAATTGCGGCTGGTGAAATTGGAGAAATTTACCGCGTCCTACCCCCACCATCTGTCGGGGGGTATGCAGCAGCGGGTCGCAATCGCGCGGGCCCTGGCCTACAATCCGTCGGTGTTGCTGATGGACGAACCATTTGCGGCACTCGACGCGCTCACGCGGGATGACATGCAGCGATTACTTGCGGATGTCTGGCGTGAAACGCGCAAGACCGTCATCTATGTGACGCACAACGTGTCGGAAGCGGTATATTTGGCTGATCGGGTCGTTGTCATGTCGCCGCATCCAGGCACGGTAAAGGCCGAAATGAAGATAAACCTGCCGCGGCCGCGGGATCCGTTGAGCGTCGAATTTGTCGAATGCCAGAAGGAATTGCTGCACCATCTTGGCCACGACACGACGCCCGCCGGGTCCGGGCCTACAAACGGCAAAGGCAAAATATAGGGAGGATACAATGAGCACAGCGAATGGAGGTTTCACACGCCGGCAGGCCCTTGTGGCGACCGGCGCAGGCCTGCTGACAGCGGGCCTTGGCGCCCGCTCCGCATTTGCACTCGAAACGGTGCGGCAAGGCTATCAAACGAATATGTGGGGCATGCCCACCTACTACCTGCTGCGGTCGGGCCTGCTTGAAAAGCACGGCGTCAAATTCGAGGAATTTGCCGTGCCGTCGGGCAACCTCACCATGCAGCAGATGGTGGCGCGCCAGGTCGATATGGGCACCTATGCCGGTCCATCCTTCGCCATCGGCTATGACAAAGGCGGCCTGGTGGCGATCGCGATGATCGAATATGTTGGCAAGACTGCGCGCGTCATGGCGCGCAAGGACCTCGGCATCACTAAGGTCGAGCAGCTCAGGGGCAAAAAGGTCGCCAACCAGACCGGTTCCTCGACCGGCAACATCTTCGTCGACCAGATCGCGACAAAGGCGGGCCTGAAAAAGGGCGACTACGAAGAGATCCGCATGAACGTCAACGACATGGTTGCCGCGATGGCCGCAAAGACCGTCGACGCCATGGTCAATGTCGAACCCTATAACGCGATCGCAGAAGCCGATGGCCTCGCCGTGACGATTTCGGAGTTCGACCAGTTCGACAGGCTGCCGGTCTTCATGGCAGCAACGCCGGAATTTGTTCAAAAAAACCCCGATACCGTCGTCGCCTATCTCAAGGCCTGGCTCGAGGTGGCGAAGGACTTCAAGAACAGCCCCGCCAAGGTCGCCGACGTCATATATACGTTCTACACGTCGAAGGGCTACAAGATGTCCAAGGACACATTCTCGAAAGCGCTGGCGCGCGTCGAGGTGCAGCCGGGATGGCCGGCAAACATCAAACCCTATATGACGGCGCAGGCGCAGATTCTGATCAACACCAAGAAGATCAAGGCAATGCCCGACTGGGACAAGGCACTGCGCATGGAGTTTCTCAAGAAGGCCGGCGCCTGACGACGATTGCGTGCAAGACTTTCAAGGCCGGCGCGCCCGCGCCGGCTTTTCTGCAGACTGACCAACATTGGAGTAACCCATGTCCCTTGCCGAAAATCCGCTGACCAAGACCGGTGAGCCAATCACCTGGAATTTCAAACTGCTGGCGCAAAACGATCTCGGCGGTTTCGGCGGAATGGGCGAAGGCATGTCGGTGCAGCTTGCCAAAGACGGCCGGCGTATCATCTGGCTGGCGCATGAAAGCGCGCCGAAAAATTTCACCGGTGTCGACGTTACCGATCCGCGCAAGCCGAAAGTCGTGGTCCAGACCGACCTGCCTCAGACCCACATGCGCTCGAATTCGCTCGAGCTCTCGGGCGATATCATGGCTGTCGCGTATCAGACGCAGAAAGCCGGGCAGAAGCCCGCAGGCCTGGAATTGTTTGATGTTTCGGTGCCGGAAAGGCCGCGCTCCATATCGTTCTTCGACTGCTCGGGCGAGCGTTCGCGCGGTGTGCATCAGCTTTGGTTCTGCGACGGCGAATACGTGCACATGGCTTCGGGATCGCCCGACTTCAAGCCCAGCCATCCGCTCGATGATCAGTTCTACCGCTGTATCGATGTGCGCGATCCGTCAAAGCCGAAGGAAATCGGACGCTGGTGGATGCCGGGCACCTCGGCAACGGATAATGTCGCTCCGCCGCCGCGGCACCCGCTCGACAAGGGCTATCGTGCTCACAACACGAATGTCTATCCCCAGCGGCCGGACCGGCTCTATCTCTGCTATATCGACGGCGGCATGTTCGTGATGGACATCAAGGACAAGGCCAATCCGAAAGTAATTTCGCACTGGACGAATTCACCGCCCTACACCGGCTTCATGCATACGGCGGTGCCCTTGTTTGAACGCAACCTGATGCTCGTGACCGACGAATCGACGGAAAACGCCGGCAAGGATTGGCCAAAACTGATCTGGATTCTGGACATGCGCGACGAGACGCATCCGGTCTCGATTTCCACCTGTCCCCTGCCGCCGGTCGACGCCTACAAGGACCGCGGCGGACGCTTTGGTGCGCACAATATCCACGAAAACGTGGCGGTGCCGACCGCCTGGCAATCGGACCAGATCGTCCTCGGTACGTTCTTCAACGGCGGACTGCGCGCCTACGACATTTCCAATCCGTATCAGCCGAACGAAGTCGCGGCCTTCGTACCTCCGCCGCCGAAAGGCACACCGGCCGGGGCGGTGCAGCTCAACGATGTCTTCGTTGACGAGCGGCAGATCGTTTATACGATCGACCGCCATACCGGCGGGCTCTATACGCTGGAGATGGATTTCTGAGGGTTTTCTTCGTGCGTCGTGCGGCATCGGGAGGGCCTAGGACGGGCTTGGGGCCGGCTTGGGCCGGCCTTGCGGCGGCAGTGATAGACTGTCGCCATGAATGAGCTTTTTCCCTCCCCGTCCGCGGGACTGTTCGGCCGCCGGCTCAGACGCGAGCGCGGCGCGCGCATACCGGTAACGGTGATCACCGGGTTCCTCGGCGCCGGAAAGACGACACTGCTGAAGCGATTCCTTGCCACGCCGCAGGGCAAGGACACGGCCGTCGTGGTCAATGAATTCGGCGCCGCCGGAATCGACGACGCGCTGGTGCGTTCAAGCGCGGACGAAACCGTGCTGCTTGGCAACGGTTGCATGTGCTGCATCACCCGATCCGATCTGCAGCAGGCCTTGCACCGTTTGGTTGTCGAGCGCGACCGCGGCGAGCTACCCGATTTCAGACGCATCGTCATCGAAACAAGCGGGCTCGCCGATCCGAGCCCCATCCTTCAGACATTTGCCACCGATCGTGCGCTCGGCAGCGTCTTCCACATCGAGACGGTTGTTGCCGTCGTTGATGCGGAGACCGGCGAGGATACCCTCGGCTGGTCCGCGGAAGCCCGCAAGCAGGTGATCCTCGCCGATCGGCTGGTCATAACCAAAACCGATATTGCGGGAGAAGGTGCGGGCGCCGCGCTTGCAATGCGTCTTCGCGCACTCAATCCGGGCGCGGAAATTCACGAGGCCGTCAACGGCGAAGTCGATCCCACCCGGCTCACCGAACCCGCCGCCGATCAGCGCAGTGCATTCGTTGCCGAAGCCGAACACAGCGACAGCATCGGCAGCTTTGTCCTGACGGAAAGCGAGGCCATGGCGTGGCCGGCCTTCGCAAGAACAATGAACGCATTGATGCAATTGCGTGGACCGGATTTGCTGCGGGTCAAGGGTTTTCTCAACGTCGACGGCTGCAAGGGACCGGTCATGGTCCAGTTCGTGCAGCACCTCGCCCATCCTCCGGCCGAGCTGGAGAGTTGGCCCGACGGCAACAGGCAAAGCAGGCTCGTGTTCATCACGCGCAATATTTCGGAGGAACAGGTGCGCGCCTTGCTTGCGGCGATGCGGGCCCTGGTTGCGTAGCCTCGCAGGCGCCTATTCGCGATCGCGCCCCGAAATCTCCGCCTGCCAGGGGGCGACGCGGCGCTCGACGAAGCCGATCAGCCAGTTCAGCCCGATCGCCATGACCATCAGAATGATGATCGGCACAAACATGGTCGCGGTGTCGAAATTGTTGGCGGAATTGATGATTACGGCGCCGAGGCCGGAAATCGTTGTGAAAAATTCCGCGATCACCATGCCGACGACCGCGCGTCCGACCGCCAGTCTGATGCCGGCCATGATGTAGGGCAGCGTCGCCGGCAGGATAATGCGGCGCAGGATGACCGTGTCAGGCGCCACGAACGATTTGCCGACCTCGATCAGGGTTTTTGGAACCGCCGTGACGCCGAGCCACGTATTGATGCAGATCGGAAACAGCGACATCAGGAAGATCACGGCGACCTTGACGGCGAAACCGAGACCAAGCCAAAGGATCAACAGCGGAACAAGCGCCACAAGCGGCATCGCATAGCCTGCGGTGATGTAGAATCCGAGCGCGGCTTCGGCCACGCGGAATCCGCCGATGAACAGACCGAGCGGCACGCCGATCAGAATCGCGAGCGCATAGCCGAACACGAAAGGCCGCAAGGATTCATAGAGCGCGGACCAGAGCTGGCCGCTGACCGCCAGTTCCCAGAATGCGACCGCAATCGCCGAAGGATAAGATCCAAACACCGGGTTGATGCGGCGGCCGAAGATCTCCCAGACGATCAGCAGCACTGCAACGGACGCGAGGGTGATGATCCACCGCGGCGTTGGACGACGATCGGCCGTTGCCGGCTTTCCGGCCGTTGCCGTCTTTTCCTCCCTGCCAGCGATATCGACCATTACCCTGCTTTCCCTCGCGCTCGATCGTGCGCTAGTGCAGCGTCGCGCTATCGTGAAGCGCGCGCCAGACCTTGTATCGCGTTTCCGCAAATTCAGGCATTCCCCGGACAAGGCCAAGGTCCGGGCGCGGGCGGCTGAGCGGAACGCTCATCGTCTCATGCACACGGCCGTTTTTCATCACGACAATGCGATCCGCGATGATGACAGCCTCGTCGAGATCGTGGGTGACGAAGAGAATCGTCTTGCGCGTGCGCGCGTGGATATCAAGAAGCTCCCCCTGCAATGTCTCGCGCGTCTGCGCATCGAGCGCTCCGAAAGGCTCGTCCATAAGCAGAACCTTGGGATCAATCGCAAGAGCGCGCGCAATGCCGACGCGCTGCTTCATGCCGCCGGACAACTGGTGCGGCCGCCGGTTTTGCGAATCCTTGAGTCCGACGAGATGAAGATATTTTTCAGCGGTTTCGCGCAGCGGCCCGCCGCGAATTCCCTTCATCTCCAGCCCGAACATGACGTTCTCAAGCGCGGAGAGCCACGGCAGCAGTTCGGCGTGCTGGAACACCATGCCGCGATCATGCCCGCAACCGTTGATCTCGCGTCCGTCCACCGTGACGCGGCCGCTGGTCGAGAGATCAAGGCCCATTGCCACGCGCAGTGCGGTTGTCTTGCCGCATCCGGACGGGCCAATCAGCGCAACGATCTCTCCGTCCTTTACCGTGAAGCTGACGCGATCGAGCGCCTGAACATTATGAACTTCGCCGTCCACTCGCAGCGAAAAGCGCTTGGACACATCGAAGAACGTCACCTCTCCCATTCAACTCTCCATTTCGTCTCCGACCGTGACCCCCGGCATGAATCCCACGGCGGAAGCCGTCATCCCTACATGAATTTCCATCCGCGTATAGTGGTTCCCACCTCGGGCCAGGCCCGAGGCCAGAGTGGCCGGATTCGCGGGACTCAGTGCCCAATCACGGCAAGCGCTTTTTCCCGGTATTCGGGCGCGGTGACGACCTTCAGATCAAGCGGAGCCTTTAATTTGCCCGCCTTGACCATCTGCTCCTGGATCCATTGGATCTTTTCTGCAGGCAAAGGCAGCGTCGGATCGACAGCGTGGTGCTGAACCGCGTCGTCATAGACGAAGGCCGGGCGTGGATCGTCTGGCTTGGCATGAATGATCTGCCGCGTCAGCTCGATCGTGGCATCCCGGTTGGCCAGCGCGAACCGCAACGCGCTCATTTCCGCGGCGAGAAACTTCACCGCATCGTCGCCTCGCTCTGCCAGCTTCTTTGCGCTCGACACCATGCATACGCGCAGGAAATTGGGGACCGCATCGCGCCCCGCGACCAGCAGATGGATATTCTTTGGCGCGATCGGCTGATATTCGTTCGATATCACCGCAGCGTCTACGACGCCGCCGATCAGCGCCTGATAGCGATCGCGATCGCCACCGACGGCCGCAAGCTTTACCTCGTTTTCCGATACGCCGAACTTGGCAAGCGCCGAGCGCGCCAGCATGTCGGGCATCGAATTGGGGGCTGAAACCGCAATCTGCTTGCCCTTGAGATCCTGAACCTTGCCGATCTTGTCGTTGGCATAGATGCCGTGCGGGACGACGACCCAATGGCATCCGAGCAGCTTGACATCGCCTCCCTTGGAGTCGGCTGCAAACACACCCTGCGGGCCGCCTTCGAAACTGTCGAGCTCGCCGGCGATCAACGCCTTGAGCGCGAGCTGATCGTCCTTGAATTGCGATATCTCGAGTTTCAATCCCTGCTTCTTGGCAAAATCGCGCGTGGATACCATCAGGAAAATGCCGGCATCAGCCTTGGCATTGATGAGTCCGTGTTTCCAGACCTTTTCCTGTGCGGCCGCCGGCGATATCGCGCCGGTTACGACTGCGGCCGTGGCAAGGACTGCGAACCCGATCTTGCAGATTTTCATGATGCGTTTCCTCCGCTCGCACGCGCCTTGGTGGCGTCTATGACTTTCGAGGCTGAATTCTAGCATTATTCCGGCCGAGGGCGCGATGGCAATGGCCGCAAGAAACTGCGCGAAAAGGCGCTGATTGCTCGAACCGGTCAGGCCGGAGCGAAGCGGGAAATTTCGGCACGTACCGCTTCGATTATTCCGGGCACCGCCGCATCATTGCCCGGCGCCATGATGTGCACGCCCGCGACATGCGGCACATCGGCAAGCTCGCGCACGATTTCGATGCAGATCCGCCGGCCCTCCCCGGCGGGATCGCCAGCGCGTTCCATGCGGTCGATCAGCGCGTCGGGGACGATCGCACCAAAGAGCTTTTCCTTGATCCAGCGGGCCGACTTTGCAGACCGCAACGGCACGACGCCGATCAGAAACGACAGCTTGCCGGCGACGCCCGCCTCGGCGAGACGCGTCAGGTAACGCCGCGCGACGCCCGCATCCATGCAAAATTGTGTCTGCACAAACTGAGCACCGGCCTCCACCTTGGCCTGCAACCCCGTCGGTTGCCAGCCGGGCGCGGGATCGATCGGATTGTCGGCGCTGCCGAGAAAAAAATTGGCTCTGCCGCCGATCTTGCGCCCCGTCGGCAGCTCGCCGGTATCGCGCAGCCGCCGCGCAGTCCCGAGCAGCGTTCGTGGATCGAGGTCAAACACGGCTTTCGCGTCGGGCTGGTCGCCCGCGCTCGGATCGTCGCCGCGCAGAACCAGAAGGTTGCGTACGCCCGAGGCGGCCGCGCTCAAGAGGTCGCTTTGCAACGCGATGCGATTGCGGTCGCGGCAGGTGAGCTGAAGAATCGGCTCGATACCCTCGTCAACAAGCATCGCCGCGGCTGTGACCGCTCCGAGATGCGGCCGCGCTCCCGCGCCGTCGGTGACGTTGACCGCATCCGCCAGACCCTTCAAGGGCAAGGCTTTGGCCAGCAATTCGCCGCGGTCGGCCGACACGGGGGGCGTCACTTCCGCCGTAATCACGAAGCGCTTTGCACGCAACTTGTCCTGCAGCAGCATCATTCTTCCTTGCGCATGTGCGGCGTCGACGGCCGTTATGACGCCCCGCATTCGCTGCGGCGGCGCAGAATTATGTGGACCTAACAAGCACAAGAATGGGAAATTAGCCAGTAATGGCAGAAATGCCCGACCGTTATTGTGCCGCGCATGTTTCAACCGGCGAAATCCCTTGACGAAGTGGTTGGCCTGATTGCCGACGGGTGCCTGCTTGTCGTGCCGCGCGAAGTTTCCGGCGTTCCGATGGCGGCAACGCGTGCGCTGATCAGGCGAGGCATCAGGCGTCTTCATCTGGTGGCTCTCCCGACGTCGAGCCTTCAGGCCGATCTCCTGATTGGCGCCGGATGCGTGGCGACGCTCGAAACAAGCGCAGTGAGCCTCGGCGAATTCGGACCCGCGCCGCGTTTCACGGCCGCCATCACGGCGCGCGCGATCACGATGAAGGATGCGACCTGTCCCGCGTTGCACGCCGCGCTGCAGGCTTCCGAAAAAGGCATTCCGTTCATGCCGTTGCGCGGGCTTGTCGGGTCCGATTTGCTGAAATACCGCGAAGACTGGAAACTGGTAGACAGCCCGTTCGGCGACAAGGACCCCATTGTCCTGCTCCCCTCCATCAAACCGGACGTCGCGCTCATCCACGCGCCAATGGCGGATACTTTCGGAAATATCTGGATCGGGCGGCAACGCGAGCTTGCAACGATGGCACATGCGGCCGCAAAGACCATTGCGACCGTTGAGAAAATCCAGGACGGCAATTTCCTCGATAACCCGATTCTGGCGGCAGGAACATTGCCCGGCTTCTACGTCGATGCCGTTGCGGTAGCGGAACGTGGCGCCTGGCCGCTTCCGCTTCCCGACCACTACGACGGAGATGCCAATCATCTTGCACTGTACGCGCGCATGGCGGCGACGGAGCAGGGCTTCGCCGAATATCTCGACAAATATGTTCATGCAAAACAGGCCGCCTAACGGCGACCTCGCCGTGCAATCGTAACCTTGAGACAGATGTGACTCTCGACTACCGCCCCGAAGAATTGCTTGCCGATGTGATCGCCAACTTGATCGGCGATGCGCGGCACGTCGCGGTCGGCAACGCGTCGCCGATCCCTGCAACAGCGGCATTGCTCGCACGCGAACGCGGGAAGGAAAATGGCCTGAACCGGCCCTATGTTTCGCTGCTGCAGAGCCGCAAGCACAATTTTTTCACCAATGGCGCACGCGAACTGTTCGATTGCGCCGGTCAGGGCCGCATCGATGTGTTTTTCCTCTCCGGCGGACAGATCGACGGCGCCGGCAATATCAATCTCGTCAGCACCGGCGACTATGAACACCCGAAAGTGCGTTTTCCGGGTTCGTTCGGTTCGGCCTACCTCTACTATGTCGTGCCGAAGGTAATTCTCTTCCGCACGGAGCACTCGCGGCGGACGCTGGTGCCGAGAGTTGATTTCGTCAGCGCGCCCGGCATGAGCGAACCGAATGTCTACCGTACCGGTGGGCCGATTGCCCTGGTTACAAACCGCTGTACCTTCACCTTCGCCGGCGGGCGCTTCAGGCTTGCCAGCGTCCATCCGGGCCACAGCGTTGCCGAAGTGATTGAGAATACGGGCTTTGAATTCGAGCGGCCGGAAAACATGGTGGAAACGCCGACACCCTCGCCCGCCACCCTTTCACTCTTGCGCAAGGTGGTCGCGCCGCAACTGGCCGAGGTCTATCCCCAGTTTGCCGCGGAAGTCTTCCGGATCGGGACTGCGGCTTTCGCCCGCTGAAATCGGATCGCTCTTCCGGCTGCAAAACACCTGGGGTACTGTCCGGCCCGAAAATCGAACCACGGGGTAATTTCAGTGAAAACTGTTGAAGCTGCAGTGATCGGTGTCGGCTGGGTGGGCGGTACGCGCGCGGAAACTCTGTCACGCACCGCGCTGGTCGATAAATTGCATTTGTGCGAAATCCGGCCCGATCGGCTTGCCGAGGTAAAAAAACTCTACAAACCCGCCACCGCAACACTCGATTACAACGACATCATCAAGAATAACAACATTTCGGTCGTCTACATTTCGACCACGCCGGAATCGAACCACTACCCGATCTGCCGCGACTGCCTGAAGACCGGCAAGAACGTCATGCTGGAAAAGCCGATTGCGCTTGAATTATGGGAGGCCGATGAGCTGATTCAGCTCGCCAGGCGCAACAATCTCAAATTCACCATCGGCTATTCGCAGCGTTTCAATCCGAAGATCGCCTATGCAAAGAAAAAAATAGTGGACGGAACGCTCGGCACGGTCGTTTCGGTACTCGTCAGCCGGCATCTGTCGCGCAGCCTGGGCAAGAAGATCGCGAGCCGTGTACGCCTTTCTCCGGTGGTAATGGAATCAACGCACGATCTCGACTTCGTAATGTGGCTGCTGGAACCGGCGAAACCGGTTCGCGTCTATTCGCAGGGAGCCTATGGCTACATGCAGCCGGTGAACGGGTCACATGACATCATGTTCACCACCGTCACGATGGACAATGGCGTGGTGGTCATGATCGGCGGTGGCTGGAACCTGCCGCCGAGCTACCCGAACTATTGCGCCACCTGGATCGAGATCACCGGGACGGAAGGATCACTGTTCCTGGACGATACCCAGCGAGACAACTGGCTCAATACGATGAAGGACGGCCAGCAATTCCCCATGTCGACCATGCCGGGCGAGTGGGTGGACAATGTCTTTGCCGGTGGGATGGGCCCCGAAACGATTCACTTTCTCGAAGCCTGCATCCGCGACACTCCAGTGATGGTGACGCCGGAGAGCGCGCGGCGGGTCATGGAAACATACAGTGCTGCTGATCTTTCCGCGGACCGGAACGAGCCCGTCGACCTGCCGCTGTCCAATGAAACAATCTCGGCCATCGCCGAATTCAAGCAGAAGATTCGTGCCGGCGTGAATCAGTAAGGCCGGCGGCTCGGCAGAGCGCCACGGAACGACGACAATGAGGACTTCATGAAAAAATCCGCCAAAGGCGTCGGGCTCGCAATTATCGGTGGCGGCCGCGTCGGCCTGTTCCGAGGTGAGGTGGCCGCGCGTCATCCGGCGGTCGAATGGATCGGGCTTGCAGAGAAAAACCCGAACCGCGCAGGCGAAGTGGGCCCCAGAATCGACGCCGATTTTGTGACACAAAACCATGTGGAGTTGCTCAAGCGGCCCGAAGTCACGGCCGCGATTATCTGCACCGACGAACATCTGCACGTCGATCCGATCATGGCGGCGATCGAGCGCGGCGTTCCGATGCTGATCGAAAAGCCGCTGGCAACGAACCTGAAGGAATCGGCGCGGGTCCTCAAGACGATCAAGGATGCGAAACTCGATGCTGTCGTCGGCTACACCCAGCGTTTTCGCCGGCGCTGGCTGGCGGCCAAGGAAAAATGTCGTACCGGGGCGCTCGGCGACGTCACGATGGTCACGTCGCGTGCGTTCATGAATCGCCTCGTGGCCATCGACAATTACAAGCGCACCGATGACCCTTCCACGATTTCGCCGATGGTGATTTCCGGCACCCACGCGCTCGACATTTGTATGTGGTGCCTCGACGGAAAGACGGCCGTCGAGTGCTACGCGCGTTCTGTCGATAAGGTGCTCGGACCGATGTACAAAGGCATCGACGGAACGGCCGGCATGATCAATTTCTCGGATGGGACGGTCTATCACCTCAACATTTCATGGGCTTTGCCGGTGACATGGCCTGCCGCGGTCTATTCACTCGAAGTCGGCATCGTCGGAACCACTGGCGTGCTCACGATTGACGATACCCATCGCGACATTGTGCTTGCGGTCTCCAAGCCGCAATCGGAAGGCTACAATCCCGACGCCTCGCGGCTTGTCGACTTCATGGGAAGCTACCCGCCCGGCGACATGGCGTTCGGTGAGCTGCGCGGGCCGATGGCGGAAGAGACCGATTCCTGGCTCAATCGGATTTCTCTCGGATTGCCTACGGCTGCTGCGACGGTCGAAGAAGCGCATCGCAACCTGATGCTGACCAAGGCCCTTGATCTCTCCGCCAGGCTCAAGCAGCCCGTCAAGCTGCCGCTTGAGGCCGAGTAAGACTATCGGCCTGCGGCGCTGATTGTCGGCAGCACGCCGTAAAGCTGAAATACGGCGCCATCAAACAGCAGACCCAGATGAGTCCGATCCGGGTTGTGCATGCCCGGCGTTGTAAAAAGTATGTACACGTAATCGTAGTGTTGCGGCCAATCGTTCCAGAAATACGAGGCACTCGCTTTGTCGCCGTCGGCGACCCGAAGGATGTAAGGCAGCGACGGTGGCCAGCGATCTTCGGTCTCCACGTATTTTTCGAATTCCCTGCGGGCGTGCAGGATCTGCTTGCCCTTGACGGTGAATAGCGTCGACACCATCGCTGAACGTTCAATCGAGGCGAGCGAGGCGGCATGAACGAGCTCAAAGTCGCTTACTTCCCTTCCGGAGCTGCGGTCGCCATAGACGACGAGCACACGCGCGCCGCGCTTGATCGCCTTGACCGACTGGACAAACTCATCGGTGTAGTGCTGCAGGTGATCCCAGACGAGCTGCACTTCGGTCACGCGGACAACAAGCATTACGCTCAGCATCGAAATCAGTCCGGCGCGCGCTGAATTGGTCGTGACTCTGACATCGAGACAGGCAATCAGCATGAAAGCGGCCGCCACCGGCAGCCGCTGGTCAGCGAGATAGGCGCCGAACAGGGCTCGCGGCATGGCCAGATAGATCACGCCCGCAACAATGAAGATTGCCACGCCGGCGGGATGCATGCTGAGCGCATTGCGGCGCCACGCGAGAGCGGCGCCAAGAGCAGCGACGGTCAGCAGCGCGAGCGCAACGTCGGAATAGTAGGCGTTGACGGCAAGCCACAGGCCGTCGATCTTTCCGGCAAATTCCCAGTAGGCGAAGGTGCCGTCGACTTGCCAGGTTGGGCCTGCCAGTAGCAGCGCCGCGAGTGGGACAAACGGCAGACCGCTTGCCAAAAAATCCATGAGGCGCGGAAGCCAGGGTTCAGCGCGCCGCGCCCACAACCGACTGACCTCAAAGGCAAACAGTCCCAGGCCGTAAAGTCCTGCTGCGAACAGGTGACAGAAAAAGAGCGCGAGCGCGAAAAGGACCGAAATCGCGAAACGCCACGGCCAGCTGCGCTCCCGCAGCGAAATCCACGCGGACAGCGCCCAAAGCGCAAGTCCGATCCCGAAAACATAGTTCATCACGCCGACAAAAAGCACCCCGTTATAGAGCAGCGGCAGCGCGAGCAACGGCACGATGGACCAGCGCCCTATCAATGTGCGGTTCAGGGCCAGTGTGCCGGACACGATGAGAGCAAATGCAAAGACGGTGAAAATCTGGCCGGCCAGATAGACGCTCATGACGCGATGCAGGACGGGGACCACCAGGTCCATCATCAAATTGGGGATCAGGGCCCATTGAATCGTGTAATAGCGTGAAAGATCCGGATCGGACCCGATCACGTCGATGATGTGCATTCGTGCGAGATGATTGGCGTAGTCGGCCAATGGCGGCAGCGGATGCGTCGCGATCGGTATCAAGGCGACGGCGAACAGCGCCAAAAACAGTACGATGACTGTTGCAGGGCGGAATCCTTCCGCCGCAAGCGGCCGCCGGCCGCTGTCAGCTGGCATGACGAGCGACCCCCCGGCTGCTCCCCCGATGTCATGGCAGGCTAGCAGGCAACGATGGCCGCGCAAACCGGCTATTTGCAGGACCTTTCCGCGCCAGAATGTCGCGACAGGCCGCGCCGCCCCGGGGACGGGGTCAGCCCGCGGCCACCGAAGCGCCGATCAGCGCGGCTGCGGCGAACTGCTTCCGCCGAACAGGATTCGCTGCGGATTGTGCGCGAGGTCGGTGATCGCCTTGCCCGCGACTTCTATCTGCTTGGTCGCGGTAGCGGTCATCCTGTTCACCCCAATGGTGATTTCGTCGGTTCGTTTGTCGAGATTATCGATCAGCTTGCGCGCCGACGCCGTCGCATCTTTGGCGTTACTCATGGTATCGCGCGCGTTGTTCATGATGGAGTCAACATTGTCGGTATTGCGCGCAAGCGAGGCACTGAAGGAGGCGATGTCCGTGATCGCCTGGTGCAGCGCCTCCTGGTTGGCGGCAATCACTTCCTCGGCTTTGTTCAGCACGTCCCGCGCGGCCTGCATCATGTCCTGACTGGCGCTCGGATCGGCTTTCAGGGTCGGCGGCTCACCCTCTTCCCTTTCGATCAAAGGTGTCGTTGCGGAGACGCCCTTGAGCGACACGGCCGCGACGCCGGTCAACCCCTGGAATTCCAGACCGACCCTGGTATCCGAGCGGATGGGCGTTGATTTGTTGACGGCCAGCATCGCGATGACCTGCGACGGCTTGTCGGGATCGAGGCGCAGATTGGTCACCTGGCCGACGCGGATGCCGTTGAACAGGACATTGCCTCCAACCTGGAGGCCCGAGACCGAGCTGTCGAAAATGACACGGTACGCCACTTCCTGTTTCTTTCCGGAGGAATGGTGCAGCCAGAATATGAAGCCGAACGCGCCCGCAACTACGGCGAACGTGAACAGTCCGATGAGTGCGAAATGCGCTTTTCTCTCCATCACTCTACTCCGTCAGTTCCTGGCGGCGGCCTGCAGGCCGGCCCGCGCGCGTGCACCGTGGAAATACGCCCTCAGCCAAGGATGCTGAGCCGCGAGCATCGTCTCCATATTGCCGGCCTCGATGATCCTGCCTTCGCCCAGAACCGCGATCCTGTCGCAGATCGTATGCAGGCTGTCGAGATCGTGGGTTACCATGAAAACGGCCATCGCTGAAGTTCGCTGCAGGGTCAGAATCAGCTGATCGAAATCACCTGCACTGATCGGATCGAGGCCGGAAGTCGGCTCGTCAAGGAACAGGATTTCCGGATCGAGCGCGAGAGCGCGTGCAAGCGCAACACGCTTGACCATGCCGCCCGAAAGTTCCGACGGATATTTGCGATAGACGTCGGGCTTGAGGCCGACCATTTCAAGTTTCGTTATTGCGATCTCGGTCATCAACCGATTTGAAACGTTGAGATATTCCCGAATTGGGAACTCGATATTTTCGCCAACCGTCAGCGATGAAAAAAGCGCACCTTGCTGGAACAGGATGCCCCATCGGCGTTCAATCTCCTGACGCTGCAGTTCCCCGGCGTGATCAAGATCAACACCAAATACGTCGATACGGCCCGCCTGTTTCGGCAACAGGCCGACAATCGTACGGGTAAGCACCGACTTGCCGGCTCCCGAAGCGCCGACAAAGCCCAGGATCTCCCCGCGGTAAACGTCGAGCGTAACGCCGTTGAGAATCCGGTTGCCCTTGAGATCGACAACAAGATCACGAACCTCGATCACCGGCGCTTTTGTATTTGCCGCCATGTCACATCCCGATGGAAGCAAAGAACATGGCAAAAATGCCGTCGAGCACGATGACGAGAAATATCGACTTGACCACCGAATTCGTCGTCTGCTCACCGAGTGACTCGGCGCTGCCCTGAACCTGGAGCCCTTCGACGCACGCAACAACCCCGATGACGAGCGCCATGAAAGGCGCCTTGATCAGCCCTACCTCAAATGTATTGACGGATACAGCTTCGCGCAGCCGGGCAAGAAAGACTTCCGGCTGAATACCGCCATACAGCCATGACACCAGACCACCGCCGTAAAGTGCTGCCATCGAACCGAGAAAGGTCAGAATTGGAACCGCAATCATCAATGCAACGATGCGCGGAAGTATCAGTACCTCGATCGGATCGAAGCCCATCGTGCGCAGCGCGTCGACTTCTTCGCGCATGCGCATGGCGCCGAGTTCCGCCGTGTATGAACTGCCTGACCGGCCGGCGACCATGATACAGACGATGAGCACACCGACTTCCCGGAGCACCAGGACGCCGACCATGTCTATGACATAGATGTCAGCGCCGAACTTGCGGAAGTGGAAAATTCCCTGCTGCGCCAGGATTGCGCCGATCAGGACCGTGATCAGTAGAATAATCGGGACCGCGCGCCAACCGACACGTTCGAGCTGATGCACCATTGACGTCAGACGAAATGTCGACGGTTTGAGCAAAACGCGGCCAAGCGCAACGATCAATGAACCGAGCATCTGCGCGAACAACATAAGGTCGGCGCCAACACTTGACATCGTCATGCCGACGCTGACCAGCGTCGCCATGATGCTGTTGGGTCGACGCGGCGGCGCGGTCAGCATGTGCGAACCGGCCCGCACTTTCTCAAACAGACCGCGATAGTCTTCGCGCAAGCCTACGAGGCGCGCCTCCTTGCCTTGCTTGGTCCAGTAACGAAGAGAGCGCTCGATGAGCCATGCGCCATAGGTGTCCAGATATTCGATGCGATTCACGTTGATCGCGATGCCGCGCGCCGTGACGGTACGCGTTACGGCGTCGACCTGCGGCTCTATCGCGCCGGCATATTCGGCGGTCCAGGATCCGGCGGCACTGAGCTCGACCCAATCCCCCTGCGTCTGGCTGCTGAGCAAGATTCCTGCCGTCACCGGATCGCTCCCTCATCAATGACGCACGACCTCACGTCGCGCGACCCAGTGCGCGCGGACGAAAGGCCCGAGACAGGACTTGATGCGTTGCGGCGGGACTTTGCGGTAACCATCGGCCGTTTTGACCGCACGTCAAGGGCCGCACTGAGCGCAACCTGTCGCCCCGCCCCGAATACCGGCAAAAGTTAACAAATTGGCAGGATTTCTTAAACTTGGTTTAATTAACTAGGTTAATAGGCTGTTAACTATGGTTCCCGAGGGGGCTGCGGCGGCGATGGGGCACGGCCGCAGGCTCCGGTACCAATAGATCCGGCTGCAACCGCTTGTTGTAGCGCCTCGTGGGTCCCGGCGGTGCCAAAATGCCCACGCGGCTCAACACGCCGAGATACCCATGCAGTTTGCGTTGGCATCGCTGACCGTGAACAGACTTTCGACCACCGGCCGGCGCATGTTCTTGATCGGCGGAATCGACAGAACCTCCATGTACACCGTGCCCAATCCCTGCAGACCGAGCAACGTCCCGGCGCCGAGGCTCAAATCAAGATCACGATTGGGCGCAAAAGGACCGCGGTCATTGATCGTGACATTGATCGAGCGATGATTTTTCGGGTTTGAGACACGGATCAACGTGCCGATCGGCAATGTCTTGTGAGCGGCATGCCACCCGATCGGATTGAAGCTTTTTCCGGTCGATACGAGCTTGTCCTCCCAGTACATGGAAGCGACGACCCACTGCCCGGCCTGGATTCGATCGAAGGAATTTTCGCTCGAAACGCTCGGCATCGGAAATGCCGACAAGATCGCGCCGCAAGCAAGCAGACCGCACAGCTGTGCCAGCCCACGCCCGGCCCGCGTCAACAAATCACCACGTGCGAGCTCACTCATCAATTTGATTCGGCAAATGAAATTTTGCCAAAGCCCCGATATCGGTCCCGCGCTGAACAATTGTCGGAACGTTGAAAAAAACTACGTATGGTTCGATTTGTTCCGTTGGGCCTCACAAATACGGCAGTTATGTGATCGCTGCAGCGGCAAAGGATACCGCTATCCCCATGCAATGCAGTCGTGCAAACGGAGGACTATTGGCCAGACCGCGCCGCCATCAGACGCGCAAGCGCTTGATGCACGCGCGAAATGACGCCGTCCCAGGCGCGTGTCGAATCCTGGCGGAATAGCCGGGCCGCCGGATACCATGGACTATCATCGCGATTGAGCAGCCATCGCCAGTCCGGAATGTGCGTCACCAAAATCCACGTCGGCCTGCCCAGAGCTGCGGCCAAATGAGCGATGCTGGTATCCACCGTGATGACAACGTCAATTTCCGACATCAGCGCCGCAGTATCGGAAAAATCTTCAAGTTCTTCGCCCAGGGGCAAGATGTCGGTGCGCTGTCTCAAAAAAGAGGCATCGCCGTCGCGGAGCTCTTTCTGCAAGCTGATGAAGACGGCCGGTACATCAAGAAGAGGCTCAAGTGCGCGAAGGGGAATCGAGCGTTCCGCGTCCCTGTCGTGATTTGGATTCCCGGACCAGGCCAAACCCACACGCGGCCGCCCGACGCCCGCCAGCCTCGCCTGCCATTTCGCGAGATGCGGCTCCGGCGCGCGCAGATAGGCATTGCCGGGTGGAATTGTCTCAAGTTGCGTCCCGAAGGCCAGCGGCAGTGTCAGCAATGGGCAGTGGACATCAAAATGCGGGAGTTCATCGCCCCTCGCGACAACTGACGCAGGCACGGCAAGGCCGGTCATGAGGTTCAGCAGCGGCTTTTGCACTTCGAAAACCACCCGTGCGCCGGCAGCGGCCAAGAGCGGCACGTAGCGGCAGAATTGAATCGTGTCGCCGAGCCCCTGTTCGCTGTGGATCAGCACAGTCTTGCCCGCGATGGATTCTTCTCCTCGCCAAATGGGTTGGGGAAACCTCCGATAGGTCGGGATGACGGAATCTTTCAGCCAGCGCCATTCATAGTCAAACCAGCCACGGCTGAAATCGCCGGTAAGCAGCCGTAACGCGGCGGCGTTGCAATGGGCCATCACGTGCTTGGGCTCCACAGCGAGCGCGGCGTCGTAGCTTTTCAAGGCCTCGCCGTAACGCATCATTTCCTTGAGAACCTGCCCACGATTATTGTGCGCGTCGGCGTAACGCGGCTGAAGCGCCAGGGCGCGATCGTAGCTTGCAAGCGCATCACCGAACCGCTTGATCGCCTTGAGAGCGTTGCCGCGATTATACAGCGCCTCGACGAAATCCGGTCTGAGCGCAAGTGCACGGTCATAACTTGCAATCGCTTCGTCGTACCGGCCGAGCCGCTCGAGAACGCTGCCGCGGTTCGAAAGGGCCTCGGGATAATCCGGACGCAGCGCAAGTGCACGGTCATAGCTTTCGAGGGCCGCCCCGACCCGATTCAACGCGAGCAAGGTGTTGCCGCGGTTGTTGAACACGTCAGCATGACCCGGTCGCAAGGCGAGGGCGCGATCGTAACTGGCGAGCGCCAGATCGTTCTTGCGCAGTGCGGCCTGGACCACGGCAAGAACGTGTGTTGCATCGAAATGTTCGGGATGGGCGGAAATAATCTGCTGGCAAATCTGTTCCGCGTCGGCGAGCTGACCGGCTTTGTAGGCCGCAATCGCGCGATTGAAAGCCTGGGCCGGGTCGAGCGCAGAGCCCGTCATCGAGAGCTCTCAGCGCTGGCGAAGCGGCTTGATCGACAATTCACTCGCGAGCTTGTCGAGTTGCACGACCAGTTCAGGCGGCAGCGCAAGCCCGTTGCGAAGCCGGTCGGCACGGCGTTGCGCACGCTGCTCGCCGGGCAATCTAACGGATTTTCCAGGCAGCGGACTTGTGTTGCGCAATTCGCGGATGTGCCGGTCGACCTCGGCCTTGAACCGGTCGAGCGGCTGAAAGCGGCTCGGGTCGAGCGCGACAACGAACTGTCCGGTATTCGTGACCTTGTCCGGCTCGGCGTTGAAGTCGACGCAGTCCCGGCCGAACAGCGCGCCGTTCAGCGTTCCAGCCAGAAGGCCAAGAGTGAGAGCGAGGCCCGCGCCTTTGTATCCCGCCATGGGCAAAAGCAGCGCCTGCGTACTCTTGTGCGGATCGACAACCGGCTCGCCGGTCTTTGGATCGATCATCCAATCACCCGCAAGCTGTTTGTTCTGCAGCCGATGATTCTTGATCGTGCCGTAAGACACGATCGAGGTCGCGATATCCAGAACCACCGGCGGTTCCTTGCCGGCCGGAATCGCGATAGCGAGCGGATTTGTGCCGAGCAGCGGTTCGGCGCCGCCGGCAAGCGGCATATGGTTGGCATTTGCGACGGCCGAGTAGAGACCGATCATGTCGGCCTTCAGCGGCAGCGCCGCGTAGACGCCGGCAGCGCCGGCATGGCCGGACATGCGGCAGCCAACCCAAGCAACGCCGCATTCGCGGGCGAGATCGATCGCCGTCTCAGCGGCCCGCGCAACCACGAGATGGCCCATGCCGTTGTCTCCGTCGACGAGAGCCGTCGCCGGCGCGCTGCGTTTGACGGCGATGGTCGGGCGAGGATTGGTCGAACCAAGCTTGAGACGCTGCACATATTGCGGAAGACGGAAAACGCCGTGCGCATCGGCACCGACGAGATCGGCCTCGAGCATCAGGTCGGCAATTTTCACCGCATCATTTGGGGCTACGCCGACCTTGGTCATCGCATCGACGATCAGGCCGGTGACGGCCGCCGTCGGGATTCGCGCCGTGTGCGCCATCTGCACGTTCATGATTTTCCTGCCAGGAGAGACTGCGCGCGCCCGCAAAGGATAGTCGCCTTGTCGGCGTCGGAGATTTTCAGCGAGCGCACATGCTTCACGCAATCCATTATGCCCATATCGTAGGGATAATCACTGCCGAGCATGACACGGTCTGCACCGACATGACCGATCATAAATTCAAGCACCGGCGCCGAATGTAAAATCGTATCGTAATAGAAGCGCTTGGCGATATCGACCGGCTGCTTGCTGATATTCTTCCTGGGTTCGGGCCTGACCTGCCAGCCGTGCTCCCAGCGTGCCGCCTGATATGGCGTGAAGCCACCGCCATGCGCGAGCACCACCGTCAGCCTCGGGTGGCGATCCATCACGCCTCCGAAATAGAGGCAGGCGGCGCCGATCGTCGTGTCGAGCGGATTTCCGATCAGATTGTTGAGATAGTAAGACTTCATGCGGTCGGCGCCGGCCACATTGTTCGGGTGGATGAAGACAAAGGCGCCAAGTTCTTCGGCGGTCTGCCAGACCGGCTCGAAGCTCGGATCGTCCAGATTCTTGCCCATGATATTCGAGGCGAACATTGTCCCGCGCAATCCAAGCCTGGTCATCGCGCGGCGAAGCTCATCCGCTGCCTTTTGCGGCGACTGCATCGGCAAGGTTGCAATGCCCATGAAGCGCTGTGGATTTTCCCGGACCAGTTTTGCGATCTGATCGTTCTGGATCGCCGCAGTGACTGCCCCGAGCGCCTCCTCCTGGTTGTAGAGATAGGTCTGCGGGGTTGCCGAAAGCACCTGCACGTCGACGCCCGATTGATCCATGTCGCGCAGCCGCCGCGCGATATCGAATCCGCCACGCGGGAACGGCCGGTAGACCACTCCGCCGACATCGATCGTCGCCGACGCGGCGTCGACGGCCGTAATCGTAACGGGAACCTTGGGGGCCTCCTTGCGCAGAAGCGCGGCAGTCTCTTCGGTCAACACGTGCGTATGGGTATCGATCGTCAGCACCTTGTTCATTTCACCACCCGAAAGATGCCGCGCGAGAGGCGGCAAGGATGGCCTGAGTGCCGCAGCCCGACCGCAAGCGCAAGACCCTGTCGTCGCCGCCGCTTTCCGCTATAAACAGGGGCCCCGCACAACCATTCATTTCCGGATCTCCGATGACCAACGTCCCCCGCACCAAAGGCAAGCTGCGCGTCGAAGACGATGCCCTGGTACGGGGCGCAGGGCAGTTCATGGATGATCCGCGGCTGCCCGATACCGCCTTCGCGGCGTTCGTCCGTTCACCGCATGCCCATGCGCGGGTGCTTGCCGTGAACGCCGACGAGGCGCGGAAGAGCAAAGGCGTGCTCGCGGTTTTGACGGCGGAAGACGTCAAGGCGGCCGGCGTCGGCAGCATTGCCCGTCACCCGCCGGTCATGGGTCGCGGCGGGGTGAAGATGGCCATGCCGTTTCGGCCGGCACTGGCCGACAAGCCAATGCATGTCGGCGATCCCGTCGCGCTTGTGGTCGCGTCCAGCCCGGCCGCGGCGCAGGACGGCGCCGAGAAGGTGATGGT
Source organism: Pseudolabrys sp. (assembly GCA_035277565.1). Lineage (GTDB taxonomy): Bacteria > Pseudomonadota > Alphaproteobacteria > Rhizobiales > Xanthobacteraceae > Pseudolabrys. The sequence continues at coordinate 1,435 of DATEKG010000228.1, read as the reverse complement.
CGAATACGAGGAGTTGACGCCTGTCATCGACCTCGAAACGGCGATGAAAGCGACGACGCAACTTTACGCCGAGGCGCCAGGCAACCTGTGCGTCGACTGGCCGGGAACCGTGCCGAGCGAGGAAAACGAACATGAGGTTGCGAAGATCATCGGTGAAGCTGCGCATGTCGCACGCGTACGAGTGAGAAACCAGCGTTTGATCGTTGCCACGCTCGAAACCCGCGGCGCAACCGGAGTCTACGACGCCGCAAAGGACAGCTACACGCTATATGCCTGCTCCCAGAGCGCCGATGGGCTGCGCGCCCAGGCGGCCTCGATCATGGGCGTGGCAAATGAAAAACTGCGCGTTATCACACGCGATGTCGGCGGCGCGTTTGGAATGAAAACGACCGTCTATCCGGAATATGTCGCTGTTCTCATCGCTGCACGCAGGCTCTCACGTCCGGTGCAGTGGCAGTCGACGCGGTCCGAGGCTTTTGTCAGTGATGCACAGGCGCGCGATACGATCACTGACGCAGAACTCGCGCTCGACGACAAAGGCAGGTTTCTTGCGCTCCGTGTACGCCACCTCTGCAACCAGGGCGCCTATGTGGCCAACGCCGGCATCAACATCAACACGAATAACTTTGCACGTTGCTTTCCCGGCATGTACCGAATTCCGAAAATTGACGTTTCGGTCGCCTGCTATTTCACCAACAAGGTGCCGATTGCGCCCTATCGCGGCGCCGGCCGGCCGGAAGCAAATTACGCGCTCGAACGTGTGGTCGAAGAAGCCGCGCGAATTCTCCGCATGGACCCGGCGCGGTTGCGCAAGAGGAATCTCATTCCGCCGTCGGCCATGCCGTTCAAGACTGCCGTCGGCAATGTCTACGACAGCGGCGATTTTCCCGGCATTGTCGACAAGGCGCTCGAACTTTCCGACTATGCGAACTTCAGCAAGCGCAAACGCGAGGCCGCACGGCGCCGTAAATTACGCGGCATCGGCGTGTCCTGCATGCTTGAGCATTCGGGCGCGACACCGATGGAAACGGCCTCGCTCACTTTTTCCGACAGCGACAAGCTGGTCCTGGGTTGTAACGTGCAGTCGACTGGACAGAGCCACGCAACGGTTTTCGGCAGTTTGCTGGCGGACAAGCTGGGCATTGATCCGGGCAAGGTCCAACACCGGCATGGCGACACCGACCTTGGCTTGACCGGCAACGCTTCGGTGGCGTCGCGTTCGGCCATGTGCGCCGGCAATGCGATTGTACACACTGCCGATGTGATGCTGGCCAAGGGCAAAAAAATCGCTGCAGCACTGCTGGAGGCGTCCGACCAGGACATTCAGTATCGCAACGGCGGGTTTGAGGTGGTCGGTACCGACCGCAAGATTTCGCTCTTCGATGTCGCCCGCCGCGCAAAGGAAGTTGGCGAAAATCTCGACACAAAGGACAAG
>DATEKG010000227.1:0-4009 GCA_035277565.1 Pseudolabrys sp. | reverse complement strand
AAGGGATTCTCCACCAGCAGGATGGTGGCGCCGTCGGGCGCCGCGCGCGCCACATATTCAGTGCCGACAATCGAGCTGGCGCCAGGCCGATCCTCGACCACGATGATCTGCCCGCTTTTCTGCGTGATCGCCTGCCCGAGGACCCGCGCGACCACGTCGCCGGTGCCGCCCGCGGCATAGGGGACGACGATCTTGATCGCCTTGCCCGCCACGCTCTGCGCGAAGGCCGACTGTACAAGCCCGGCCGCGAGAGCAAAAGCAAACCCGAAATATCTGAGACTGATCATGATGTCCCCCGCAATTGTGTCCCGTAGAGTGAAACGAACGCGCTCTCCATGCAAGCAGGCCCCCGCTAACCGGCGGCCGTCTCGCCGGCCTTGACGCCGTTCATCGCCTGCCAGACTCGATATGGCGTGACCGGCATGGTGACATCATCGATGCCGTAGGGAGCAAGCGCGTCGACGACCGCACTGACAATCACCGCCGGCGCCGCGGTCGTTCCGCCTTCGCCGCCGGCCTTGATGCCGAGCGGGTTCGTCGGCGACAGCACCTCGACGATCCGGGTCGTCAGTGATGGCAGCCGATCGGAGCGCGGCATGCCGTAATCCATGAAGGAGCCGCACAGCGGCTGGCCCGTCGCCGTCTCCACGACGCATTGTTCCCACAAGGCCTGGCCGATGCCCTGGACAACAGCACCGTGCGTCTGCCCGTCGACGATGAGCGGATTGATGCAGCGCCCCACATCATCAACCGAGGTATAGCGGACGAGCCGCAGATCGCAGCTATCCGGGTCGATCTCGATCTCGCAGATGGCGCAGCCATTGGGAAATACCGGGTCGTGCATTTCGTTGTCGGTCACGACAGCGAGGCCATCGGCCAGATCGTCCGGCATCGGATGGCGTTCCATTTCCTGCGCGAGCTCGAGAAAATCGAAACTGCGGTTGCTGTCGCGTGCAACAAAACGGCCGTCGCTGAACTCGACCCGATCGACCGGCGTGCCGAATACGACCGCGGCCGCGCGCTTTCCTTTCTCGATCAGCGTGCCGGCAGCGAGCGAAAACACGGTTGCGGCATGGCGCATGGAGCGCCCCGAATGCGTGCCGCCACCGGCCTTCACGATATCGGTATCGCCGAGAATAATGTGCACGGTTTCCACCGGGACCGCGATCAGGTCGGCGACGACTTGCGCGAAGCTCGTTTCGTGGCCCTGGCCTGCTGGCTGCGTCCCGATGACGACCTCGACGCCGCGCTGGGGCGAAATCCTGATGCGGGTTTGCTCCTTCGGGGAACCGATCGAGGACTCGACATAGTTGGCAAGGCCGAGGCCGAGAAGCTTGCCGCGCTTTCTGGCTTCGCGCCGCCGCGCCTTGAAGCCGTTCCAGTCGGCAACCCGCATGGCGAGATCCATGTTCTCGGCATAGCGGCCGCTGTCATAGACCATGCCGACCGCGTTCTGGTAAGGCATGGCTTTCGGCCGCACCAGATTGCGCCGCCGCAACGCGATGCGGTCGATCCCGAGCCGTCTTGCTGCAATGTCGATCAATCTCTCAACCGCGAAGGTAATCTCGGGGCGGCCGGAGCTGCGATAGGCCTGGGTCGGCGGCGTATTGGTGTAGACCGATACGGCGCGCAGGCTGGCGACCCGGATGTCATAGTTGCCCGTGATCAATCCCGCGCCTTTGCTCAGGGGCGACAGCGATACACAGCGCGCGCCCGCATTGCTGATATTGGTTGCACGCAGCGCCAGAAAACGGCCGCGCTCATCGAGCGCCAGCTCGAATTTTGCGAGCAGGTCGCGTCCCTGATAATCGCTGACAAAGCATTCCGAACGCGTCGCCGTATATTTCACCGGCCGGCCGATCTTTCGCGCGGCCCACAGGATGAGTCCGAACTCGACATAGACGCGGTTGCGTGTGCCGAAATTGCCACCGACGTCGTAGGACAGGACACGGATCCGCTCGGGTTCGACTCCGAGTACGGCGGCGAGTTCGCGCTTCTGCCGGACGGCGCCGCCGCTTCCGGCATAAATCGTATAACGGTCTGCGGCCTCGTCGTAGAAGGCGGCTGCGGAACGCGGCTCCATCGGTGCGCCGGTCACGCGGCCGACATGGAATTCCTTGGCCACAACATGCGCGGCGCTTGCGAAGGCCCGATTGGTTTCGACCTCGTCGCCAAATCTCGTATCGACCAGAATGTTGTCGGGCACTTCGTCCCAGACCGCCGGTGCGCCTTCACGCAGCGCATCTTCCGAATGAGTGACGCAGGGCAGGGGCTCGTAAGTGACCTCAACCGCCTCGGCCGCGTCGCTCGCCTGGTTATGCGTTTCGGCAACGACCATGGCGACGGCCTCGCCGGCATGGCGCGCCTTGTCGGCCGGGAGCAGAACGTGCGGGCCGATAAAGACTTCGCCGCCGCCCGGCCCGTGCAGTTTCATGTCATATCTTGTCTTCGGCAGCGGATCGTGCGGGATCGGCCCCAGCCCGTCGGCCTTGCAATCTTCACCGGTGAAGACACCGAGGACACCCGGCATCTTGCACGCGGCCGCACTGTCGATCCGCACAATGCGCGCATGCGCATGGGGCGAGCGCACCATTGCGGCATAGGCCTGGCGAGGAAAACGGAAGTCGTCGCTGAACTGGCCGCGCCCGGTCAGCAGCCGCGCATCTTCATTGCGTGGCAGCGGCTGGCCGATGAAACGGAATTTTGGCGCCTGTGCGGTCAAGGCCGCGACGCGCCTTCTTTTGCAGGCTTGGGCGCATCCTTGGGCGCATCCTTGGGCGCATCCTTGGGCGCGTCCTTGGCCGCGTTCTTGGCCCCGTTCTTGGCGGTGTCCATGCTGTGGATGACCTTGGCCCAGCGTTCGGTTTCGCTGTGCATGAATTTTGCGAAATCGTCCGGGCTGCCGCCAAGCGCGTTCAGGCCTTGCCGCTCGAGTTCCTTGAGCGTTTCGGGATCTTTCAAGGCCTTGTTGGTCGCTTCCGAGATTTTGTCGACGACCGGCTGAGGCATGCCGGAAGGCCCAAGAATGCCGAACCAGACACCGGCGGCATAACCGGGCAGGCCGGACTCTGCGATCGTCGGCAGATCTGGCGCGACGCTCGCGCGTTTGGCCTCGGTCGTCGCCAGTGCTTTGACACGGCCATCCTTGATGAAGCCGAGCACCGTCGAGGCCGGCGCGAACATGACCTGGATGCGGCCGGAGATGAGATCGATGGCCGTCTGCGCGCTGCCCGGATAAAGCACGCCGGTCATCTTGATTCCTGCCATTTGCTTGAAGAGTTCGGTCGCCATGTGCGGGCCGCTGCCGAGGCCCGCTGCGCCGTAAAGAAGCTCGTCGGGTTTCTGCCTGGCGAGCGCGATGAGGCCTTTCACGTCCTTGACGTCGAGCTTGGGATTGACCACCAGAATGTTCGGGATCGAGCCGACCAGCACGACGGGCGTCAGGTCCTTCTCGACATTGGGTCCCTTGTTCGGCAGCAGCGTCGGATTGATGGTGAGCGCGATGGTCCCCAGCAGCAGCGTGTAACCGTCCTTGGCGCTGCGCGCGACATAGTCGCTTGCCACCATGCTGCTGGCGCCGGGCCGATTTTCGACAATCACGTTTTGCCCGAGCAGGTCACCAAGCTTGTGGCCGATGATGCGCGCCGTGACATCACCGCTCGAGCCTGCGGCAAAGCCGACAATGAGACGCATCGGATGCGTCGGATAGGCATCGGCTGCGAAAGCAAATGACGGTGCGGCGAAAAGCAGGGCAGCTGCGAGTGCGGCAGGCTTGAGCAGGGTCATCTTATAGTGCGCCTTCAGGGTTTTTTTGTTGTCTCGACGTTGCGCGCCGGCGTTTCAGGAATCAGCCCGCCGCGGCGGCGCCTGAGCGTCTCCTCGCCGCTTTCCGGCCATCGGCCCTCGACGGCCCGGCGTGCGTAGACGTCGTAGTGCTCGTCCCAGTCGCCGAGCGAATAGCCGTGCCACGGCGGCTGCGGAGTAATCGGCGGCAGGCCCAGCTCGTTCC
>DATEKG010000226.1:0-15142 GCA_035277565.1 Pseudolabrys sp. | reverse complement strand
CTCGGGAACGCCATGGTAGATCGTGCGAATCCAGTTCGCCTGCGAAATCGGCCGCCGCTGAGAATTGGAAATGGAAACCAGCGGAGTTTTGCAGAATGCCTTGAAGACGGGCTGGTGTTCGGGAAGGTCAAGCCTGCCGTGCAATGTCGTAATAAAGGGAGTCGGTTGCCGGGAAAATAACGAGAACGGATAATAATCAAGATGAAAGTGGAGCAGGTCAAAGTCCTCACTTTGCCGCCGCACATTTTCGAGCATGACCATGTGAAGTGCGTTGGGATCCCGGATCGAGCCATCCAGGCGAAGCGCTTTCGGCCAGATGGCCTGAAGCTTTGCTGATGTACGGGAATCGCCGCTGGCAAAAAGAGTGACGTCATTGCCGAGTGCGACGAGCTCTTCGGTCAGCCAGTTCACCACCCGCTCGGTACCCCCATAGAGTTTCGGTGGAATTGCTTCTGTCAAAGGGGCGACCTGCGCGATGCGCATAGGGATTGATCTCCTGGTGTTACGACCCGGAAGAGTCGTTAAGCCCCCGAGCGAAAGGCCAACCGGAAATTGGAACGTTTTTTTACTCAGGTTGTTCCCAAGGTAATCGGGGCGGCGCGCATAAATTATCGGTGTTCCGATATGCAAACGAGCAGGGGTTCGTCGATGCGTTTATCGGCAGGAATGGGGGGTGACACCCTATTGCGTCTCATCAACATGACGCCGGTTCCATTGCATGGATAATCTTGCCAGCTATGCGGGCCGACCATTCGCATTTATCGGCCGCTATCTCAGGGAACGGTGGCGATCTCATACGGTGATCGTGGGGGCGGTCGCCGTCGCCGTTTTGTGCTCGGTCGGCACCCAATATGGACTCAAGTTTCTCGTAGACAGCCTGACAGCAGAAGCATCCGATAAGGTTTGGCTGGCATTCCTGCTGCTTGCCGCTCTCATTGCCGCCGACAATCTCCTGTGGCGCGGGGCCGGATGGATTGCGACCACGACATTTACCAAAGTGACCGGCGATCTGCGGCGGGATCTGTTTCGGCACATGACGGGGCACGCGCCCGCGTATTTCAGCGGTCAGCTTCCCGGCACGCTGACCAGCCGCATTACCGCGACGTCCAATGCGGTGTTTGCCATTGAGAACATGTTTATCTGGAATCTCATGCCGCCCTGTCTGGCGACGGTCACAGCGATTGTTTTGGTGGCGACAGTAAGTGTGCCTATGGCCTGCGTTCTCAGCGGGCTCGGCGGAATCGTCATTGTGGCGATGTTCACGCTGGCGGCAGCCGGCAAACCTCTCCATCACGACTTTGCGGCCAAGGCTGCGGCCGTTGACGGCGAGATGATCGATGTCGTGAGCAACATGCCGCTCGTCAAGTCGTTCTGCGCGGTCGGCCGGGAGCTGGAGCGGTTCGGGGCCACTATAGAAGGCGAAGTTGCGGCACGCAGCCGAAGCTTGCGCTATTTGGAAAGGCTTCGGGTTGGTCATGCGTTAATAACCGCGGTTTTCACGGTCGGGCTGGTCGCTTGGGCGCTCAAGCTCTGGCAAAACGGCGAGGCCTCCGCGGGTGACGTCGTTCTTACTTGCACTTTGGGACTTTCAGTATTGCACGCAACGCGCGATCTTGCCGTTGCGCTCGTTGACGCTACCCAGCACTTTGCCCGCCTTTCGGAAGCTCTGGAAGCGGTCTTGATCCAGCATGAACTGCAGGATCATCCGCAGGCCAGTCCGTTGGTCAAGCGCGGTGCGCGGATTGAGTTCGACAACGTCACTTTCGGTTATGACGGCGGCCCCGCGGTGTTCGACAAATTCAGCCTCCGGCTGGATTCGAACCAACGGGTCGGCCTGGTTGGTGAATCGGGTGCCGGCAAATCAACCTTGTTTGCGCTGCTGCAGCGTTTCCACGATTTAGACTGCGGAAAAATCCTCATTGACGGTCAGGATATCGCGCGCGTTACGCAGGACAGCTTGCGCTCTGCAATCGCGGTCGTGCCACAGGATATTTCGCTATTCCAGCGCAGCATCATCGAGAACATTCGATATGGCCGGCTGAATGCGACAGACGAAGAGGTGTTTGCCGCGGCCGACGCGGCGCGATGCGAGTTCATTCATCAACTGCCCTCCGGTTTCGACATGGTTGTCGGAGATCGTGGCGCCAGGCTTTCCGGCGGACAGCGTCAGCGGATCGCGATCGCCCGGGCGTTTCTGAAAGATTCACCGATTTTGTTGCTTGATGAGGCGACAGCGTCGCTCGACAGCGAATCGGAGGAGGCGGTACGGGAAGCAATTGGCCGACTAATGCAGCGGCGAACCGTGATTGCTATTGCGCATCGGTTGTCGACGCTTCGCAACTTTGACCGTATCGTTGTTCTGAAGTCGGGCCAGGTTGTCGAAGACGGCTCGCCCGATTGGCTGGTTAAACGCAAAGGAACGTACTACAGACTTCTGGTCAACGAGATGAATCGTCTGGCCAAACGTGCGGCGTAGCATTTCGCGCCATTTTGATTGAGGCGAGCACTGCAGCCACATGTCAAGTGAACCGCTTCGTTACCCAACAGTGCTGGACGACACAGTCGGCGAGGAACTATTTGCGGTCCAGGCGACCGGACCGAGCGACCGGTCGCGGCAATCCCTTAAGCACAACGACACCTTTCTGGTGCTGGATTCTCACGGAGATATTGGTGTGGCGGCCGATGGCCGCGACGGCCTTTTTCATTGCGACACCCGATTTTTGTCGCAGCTGGAATTGCTGGTCGACGGAAGGCCGCCACTTCTTCTCGGTTCGACCTTGAGCGACGATAATTTCCTGCTCACCGTCGATCTGACAGCCCCGGATATCGTGATCGACGGTCATACCGTTCTCCAAAAAGATATTGTGCACATCGTAAGGTCGTTATTCGTGTGGAAAGACGCCGCGTACCAACGCGTCGGGTTTCGCAATCACGGCAACCAGCATGTGACATTAGATGTAGCCGTCAGATTCGACTGCGATTTTTCCGACCTGTTCGAGGTCAGAGGCACGCATCGCAGGAAGCGCGGCTTGCTCGAATGCAGCAGGGTCAGTCCGGTCGCTGCGCGCTACAGTTATCGTGGGCTGGACAATACTGTCCGTCGGACCGCGGTGCGCTTCGATCCGCAGCCAGCCGCTCTGAATGAACATACGGCCGCGTACCGGATCGACCTTCGGCCTGGCGAGAGCGCATCTTTCTTCATTACCGCGCAGTGCGAAAACGGTAACGATATCCATAATGCAGCATTTGCTCGTGCGCTGATATCGGCGCGCCGTGAGGTGCGCGCTGGTAAGGCCGGGACAACGACGATTCTCACCGGCAATGAGGGATTCAACGAAATGCTCGGCCGCGCGGCCGCCGATCTCAAAATGTTGACGACGCAAACGCCTCAAGGTCCTTACCCGTATGCGGGAATTCCGTGGTTTTCCACGACTTTCGGGCGCGATGGAATCATCACGGCATTGCAGCTGTTGTGGTTGGCGCCGGAAATTGCGCGAGGCGTTCTGCATCGACTTGCCGCGTACCAGGCGAAAGTAGACGACCCGAGAATCGACGCGCAACCGGGGAAAATCCTGCATGAGATGCGCGGCGGCGAGATGGCCGCATTACGCGAGGTCCCTTTCGGCCTCTACTACGGAAGCGTCGACTCCACGGCACTTTTTGTTTTGCTTGCCGGACAGTACTTTGAACGGACCGGCGATATCGAAACGATAAAGGAGCTTTGGCCAGCCATTGATGCTGCTCTTGCGTGGATCGACGATGCAGGCGACATCGATAATGACGGATTTGTAGAATACCGGAGGCTATCGGCCGATGGTCTCGCCAATCAGGGTTGGAAAGACTCCCTGGATGCGATTTTCCACGCTGACGGAAGTTTGGCGGAAGGGAATATCGCACTTGCTGAAGTGCAGGCGTATGTCTACGCCGCAAAACGGTCGGCCGCACTTTGTGCCCGCAGGATCGGTGTTCCCGGCCGGGCCAGCGAACTTGAGTCCGACAGCGAGCGGCTGGCGGAGAAGTTCGACGCCGCATTCTGGTGCGCGGAGATGCAAACCTATGCCATTGCCCTCGACGGGTCCAAACGACAGTGCCGCGTGCGAACATCCAACGCAGGGCAAATTCTCTTCGCAGGAATTGTGAGCAAAGAACGCGCGCGCGCTGTGGCGAGCACCCTCATGGAGCCCAGTTCGTTTTCCGGATGGGGTATTCGCACTGTGGCCAAGGGCGAGGCGCGCTTCAATCCCATGTCCTACCACAACGGGTCGGTGTGGCCTCACGACAATGCAATGATCGCTCTCGGGTTTGCGCGGTATGGGCTGAAGGACGAGGCAATTCGATTATTTGATGGAATGTTCGCGGCTGCGGCTCACATGGATTTACGCCGGCTGCCCGAGCTGTTCTGTGGTTTTCAGAGGCAGCGGCACCGCGGCCCCACACTTTATCCGGTGGCCTGCGCCCCGCAGGCCTGGGCAAGCGCCGTACCCTTCGGCTTGCTTTTCGCCTGTCTGGGATTTGAATTTGATCCCCAAAAAGCAATCATTCGACTGCGCAATCCGCGGCTCCCGAGCTTTCTGGACACCATTACTATCAAGCGTCTGTACGTCGGTGATGCAGAGGCCGATCTCCGATTTTGGCGGTGCCCGGACGATACACTCGCATTCGATGTCATGCGATCTCGCGGAGAGGTCGCCGTTTCGATTGTTCCCTGAAGCAGAAACCTGCAGCTTCATTCTTTCTTGTCGGGAACCTTCACAATCGTACCTCATTTTTTTCTTACGATGCTCGTCCGAGAGCGAAGGGGGTCTTTCGAATGTGCACAAACGCGCGAGCGGTCCTCTTTGCGATGGCCTGCCTCGGCTGCCTGCCAAACCCGGTGCGTGCGGTCGAATCTCAGCAAAGCCAGTCTCCTCCAACCGCGACCGTTCTCGAAGATACGACGGTGCGAGGCGTGCTTGGCCGCACAGTACGCGACGCCGACGGCAAGGAAATGGGACGCGTTATCGACGTGATTGTCGATGCCGCTGGCCATGTGCGTGCCGCGGTTATCGATTTCGGCGGGTTTCTTGGCGTTGGCAGCCGCAAGATCGCCGTAGATTGGAATGCGCTTGAATTTGGAAAGGCAGTCAAGCACGGAGATGATCTCAGGCTGGCGCTGACCCAAGACCAATTGAAGGCCGCGCCCGAGTACAAAGAAGGCAATCCTGTTGTTGTCATCGGGTCGACCGGACAGCTTGAGACGATCAATCGTTCTGCCAAAACCGTACCGGAGCAGTGACCTGTTTGTGCATGCGATACAACGAGCCGAAAGCATCGGGGTCTATCGCCCCGTGGAGGCCGCTCCGAACGCCCCGGCAGCGATCTCCCGGTCACGCGGCCCTTCCCTGCGGAGCAGGCGAGCCCTTGACTGGTTTGTGTTTTTTCTCGCGGATGTGCAGACAGGGTTTGGTCCATTTATTGCGGTCTATCTGACAACTCAAAAATGGACTCAGGTCGAGATCGGTCTCATTCTTTCGGTGAACGGGCTTGTTGCACTTCTGGGACAAGTGCCGGGCGGAGCGCTTGTCGATTGGGCGCGCTCTGAAAAGCTTGTCGCCGCTTCGGCAGTTGCCTGCATTGGTGTGAGTGCCCTTGCTTACGCGACTTGGCCCATTTTCCCGGTTGTTCTGTCTGCTGCCGTCATCCAGGCCGGCGCCAGCTGCGTATTGGGTCCCGCCATAGCGGCTATCAGTCTCGGTCTCGTTGGACGAGCGGAGATCAGTCGGCGGCTTGGACGCAATGCCCGGTTTGCGTCAATTGGAAGCGGCTTAGCTGCTGCGGGAATGGGCGCCTGTGGTTACTTCCTTTCCAGCCGGTCGGTGTTCTTTGTCACCGTCCTTCTCGCCATTCCCACGATCATGGCTGTTGCGCGCATCAAGTCCGAGGACATTAGTCCGCAGTTGGCGCACGGCGCCGCCGAGGACAAACGCGAAGGACTACCGGGCGTCGCGGTACTTTTGCGCAACAGGCCATTGTTGAAATTCGCATTGGTCCTGCTGCTGTTTCAGCTCGCTAACGCCGCCATGCTTCCGATGCTCGGGAGTTTTGTAACGATGCAATCGGCCGGCGCCGCACCCGCTTTGATCGCTGCCTGCATGGTCATCCCGCAAATCGTGGTGGCCATCATGTCTCCGTGGACCGGCAGCCGAGCTCTGACCTGGGGGCGGCGTCCTCTCTTGCTTGTCGGTATCGGAGCCCTCGTATTGCGTTCAATATTGTTCGCATTCGTCCATGAAGTGCAGGTGTTGCCGGTGATTCAATTGCTTGACGGCATATCGGCTTCGATCTTCGGTGTTTTAGTGCCTCTTGTCGTAGTCGATGTTACTTATGGTTCTGGTCACTTCAACGTGGCGCAAGGAATTGTTGGGACAGCCACCGGGATTGGCGCTTCGGTCAGCCTGCTGTTTGCAGGTTACGTGGCCCATCGCTTCGGCGAGGAAATCGCATTCCTGGTGCTTGGCGGAATCGCGGCTGTAGCCTTTTTGGCAGTCTGGCTGGTGATGCCCGAAACGCGGCCTTCGGATGCAGAGTGGTGAGAGGACCACGTGCGGCCGGAACCAACGGCCTTTTCCTTTGCTGTTGGAAGTCTCCCGGCTTCCCCTCATGTGAAAAACGGACAGAAAACTTCGTCGGTGGACGTTTCGTTTCTTGCCGGAAACGATGAGTCAGCCAAGTACCTGATTTGCCTTAATTTGTTGTCGACGATTGACCCAACATACTGGCATGGCATTATTTCTCCGTGGCAACCTCGGGGGGTAAACCGGGACGTGCCATGGAAAAGAATTATCAAACTCGTCTGCCGGTAGGCGTACTGGTCAGCCTGCCTCTTCTGTCCATCAGCCTCATTGCAACGCCCGCGAACGCCGTAACGTTTTTTAGCACCGGCACGGCTACGAACGCGATGGCATCTGCAAGCCGTCCCGACTCGTCTGGCAAATTCGAAATTGAATCAGCCGACGACTTCGTTACGACCACTCAGATGTCGGTAACGAGCGCTACTTTTACCGGTCTGTTGAGCGGAGGCGCGACGACAGCTGATGTTGGCGCTGTGCGGGTTGAAATATACCGAGTCTTTCCAAATGACTCCGACACGACGCGCACCTCAGGCCCTCCAACTTTTAGCACCACTCTCGTACCAACGCGCGTCAACTCGCCCTCGGATGTTGAACTTGGAGATCGCTCGACCATTGCAGGAAACCTCAGCTACACGACGACGCTGCTGTCGCCGTCATTTACAGCGCTGAATTCTATCCAACCCGGAGGCATCCATGCTGTACCCGGCCAAACTACAGGCGGCGACGGGCCAGTCACCGGTCTAGAGGTGCAATTCAATGTCGCCTTCGCCGACCCTTTGACACTTGCGGCAGGTCATTACTTTTTCGTGCCACAGGTGGAGGTGGCTGATCCTGTGGGCAACTTTTTCTGGCTTTCTGCTGCTCGTCCAAACCTGTCATTCCCATCAGGCTTTACAGATTTGCAGAGTTGGACACGCGATGGCGTAATTGATCCGGATTGGCTGCGCATCGGAACTGACATTGTCGGAGGAACAACACCACCCACTTTCAACGCTGCTTTTTCACTCGATGGAGTCGAAACGCCGCTTCCCGCCGCTCTCCCCATGTTTATGGGTGGCGCGGGTCTGATCGCGTTGCTCGCGCGGCGCAGGAAGCAGAAAACATTGGAATCTAAATGAAGTGCCGTTTCCTGCCGGTGGCATCATTTGCGTGCGTGGCCGGATTGATCATCAGCATTGTCTTTTGTTTCGTTGAGTCATCCAGTGCCGGGGTTACAAAAAAGCCTGTCGACGCAAAAACGGCAATGTTGTCGTTGTGCAAAAGCGTTCAGGCGCATCGCGTGCCTGATTCACAACGAAGCGGCGGCAATCGAATGGATCATTGAAGGGCAGTTTGATCATCCAGTGCGCATCGTCGCTTTCGACAGCGAGGGCTGGTGGAAAGACATACGCGCAATTATTTTCCGTAAAACTTGTGCACGAGGCCTTTTTTGCCAGTTTGTTCTCTCACCGAAAGGTCGAAGCTAAGTTGTTGATCCTGTTTGGTGAGCGCGGATGGGATCGAACCATCGACCTGTTGATTAAAAGTCAACTGCTCTACCACTGAGCTACGCGCCCTCCAGCTGACGCATGATCGAGTCGAAACGGTAGGTGGTACCGAACGAGAAGACTTCGGGATCAGGCGCTTTCCGGCTGTGTAGGGGTGGTCGCTTGCGCGGTCAATAGGTCGCCTCGCCATTCTTCAACTCGCGCAAGGGCTGAATTTTGCTAAGCTATTCCGTAAGCCGAGTTCTGCCTGGGAGGGCAGCCATGCCCATCGTCAACCGCGTCGCCGACTTCCATGCCGACATTACCGCCTGGCGTCACGACCTGCACATGCACCCTGAACTCATGTTCGACGTCCACCGTACTGCCGGGTCGGTTGCCGAGAGACTGAAGGCATTCGGGTGCGATGAGGTTGTGACGGGGATCGGGCGGACCGGGGTCGTGGGCGTGATCCGCGGCCGGAAGAGCACGTCCGGCAGGACGATTGGTCTGCGTGCCGATATGGATGCGCTGCCGATCGAGGAGGCAAATGATCTTCCCTACAAGTCGACGGTTCCCGGCAAGATGCACGCCTGCGGTCATGACGGGCATACCGCAATGCTGCTCGGTGCGGCTCGGTACCTTGCTGACACCCGCAACTTTGACGGCACCGCCGTGCTGATCTTTCAGCCAGCCGAGGAAGGCGGTGGGGGCGGGAAGGCGATGGTCGATGACAGGCTGATGGAACGTTTCGGCATCAACGAGGTCTATGGCATGCACAATTATCCCGGCATGCCGGTTGGCACGTTCGGGATTCGCGCCGGCCCGATGATGGCTGCGGCCGACTCGTTGACCATCGATATCGAGGGAGTAGGTACTCATGCGGCCAGGCCGCACCTTGGTGTCGACACCGTTCTTGTCGGTGCCCAGATCATTAACGCACTACAATCGGCAGTGTCGAGAAATGTCGATCCGCTGAAATCGGCCGTTGTCTCGATCTGCATGTTCAGGGCGGGCAATGCGGACAATGTCGTGCCGCAGACCGTCCAGTTACGTGGCACCGCGCGGAGTCTGGCGGCTGACGTACGCGAACTTCTCGAGAAGCGCCTGCCGATGATCGTGGAAAACACAGCGGCTGCCTATGGCGCCAGGGCGCATCTGACGTACCGGCGCGGCTATCCGGTTCTGGTGAACCATGAACAGCAGACCGGATTTGCGGCTACTGTTGCAGAACAGATTTCCGGTCAGGACAGGGTCGATACGGCCCTGCCTCCGATGATGGGCGCGGAGGACTTTTCATTTATGCTGAATGCGCGCCCTGGCGCCTTCATCTGGCTGGGCAACGGCGCGAGCGCCGGATTGCACCATCCCGCCTATAATTTCAACGACGACGCCATCCCGTTCGGGACGTCCTACTGGGTGAAGCTGGTCGAAACGGCGCTTGCCGTCTGATCGGCGCCCTACTGGACAAGTTCGCCCGAATTCTGCGGCGGTGTCGGGCGCGCGACTTCCGTCACGGGAGCCGAACGGCGGAGGAATGGTACGAGTTGTCCCGCGCGGGCTTCGACGGCTCGCCAATATTCAAATTCGTTGAGCCGCGTGCGCTCGATCAGTGCAATCACGACCGCAGCGACGAAGGGCAGGCTCTGCACGATGAGTACAAGCGCGAAGATGTTGATTTCGCGGACTTCCTTGTAGTTGGTTGAGTAGACGACGACTGCACCGAGAATTAGAAGGCCGGCAAGAATGGCCTCCCAGAAAGCATGGAAATCATTTGATCTCCGTTGGCCGCCCTTTGCGGTCCGCACGAACGGGAGATGGTCCTTCGCGATCCCGAAGCCGACGGCGCGAGCGACAGTCCATTGAACGGACATGGCCGCGCAGACCGAACCCAGAAGTTGTCCCATCCGGGGGCGTACCCGCAGCTGATATAGGGTTGCAAAGTGAATGACCGAGATGACGAAGCTCGCAATGATGGGCGCAGTGAGGATGCGATCGGGCACGGCGATGTCGAGAAAAGAGATGAACGGCACCCAAATTATGTTCAAGACCGCAACGATGACGCCGATAGTCTCGGCGCCGAGCCAATTGAGCCAGCCGAGTGCAAATTCGCGTTTCTGTTCACGGGTCAGGCGGCTTGCGCCCGGCAGGAAACGGCGCCAGTGCTTCTTGAGAATCTGGAATCCGCCGTAAGCCCAACGGTGACGCTGCTTCTTATATGCGTCGAAATCATCCGGCAGCAGGCCGCGGCCATAACGACGGTTCGTGTAGTGAGCCTGCCAGCCCAATTCGAGCAGCGTAAGCCCGAGATCGGTATCTTCGCAGATCGTATCGCTTGACCAGCCTCCGGCGGCGTCGATTGCCGCACGACGGATCAGGCACATCGTGCCGTGGGCGATGATCGCGTTGAATTCGTTCCGCTGCACCATTCCGATATCAAAGAACCCGGCATATTCGCCGTTCATGGCATTGTGCATGACGCTGCGTCCGCCGTCGCGATGATCCTGCGGGGCCTGAACGAGCCCGACAACCGGGTCGGCGAAGCTGGGAACGAGATCACTCAGCCAATTTGGATCGACGACATAATCGGCATCGATGACGCCGATAATTTCCGCGTCAGGTGCGGTGTTGGCGAGCGCGAGGCGCAACGCCCCGGCCTTGAATCCTTCCAGCCGGTCGGCGCGCACGAACTTGAAACGCTCGCCCAGTGTGCGGCAGTGCTCCTCGATCGGCTGCCAAAGTGCCGGATCAGGGGTGTTGTTGATGACCACAACGCATTCATATGTGGGATATTCCAGCCGCGACACCGCATCGAGCGTCTGCTTGAGCATCTCGGGCGGCTCATTGTACGCGGGAATGTGAATCGACACTTTCGGCGCGACGCCATCGGGCGCCAGCGGCGGAGAAGTGATCAGTCGCCGCGGCTTTAGACCAAAGGCGATCGCGGCGATTTCTTCGATTCGCGTGAGTGCAATGATGATCAGCGGAATTAGCAGCACGATGCCGAGACCGAGTGCGAATGCCGCGCCCGGCACGAAATAATGTCCGTTCCAGTAGCCAAAGACGGCGGCGAACCATGCACCGACAACATTGGCCGCGCCGGCGAGGACTGCCGTTTGCCACAGGGTAATGGTGCTCATGGCGAGCAGCGGCAGGGACAGCAGGATGCTCACGAGGATGGCGATCGTCGCAAGCCGCCAATGATCGGGATCCGTAATTGGTCCGGTCCAGTTGAACTTCGGATGCCGTGACGCATCGAAGATGCCCCAGTAGGGACCGACGCCACCCTCGAAGGTCTTCCATGGCTGGTCGATTGCTTCAACGATGTTGTAGTCGATGCCGTATGCTTCGGCTCGTGTCACGAAATCGCGCAGCACCGCAGCCTGTTCGATGCGGCCCGGGTTGGCACTGTGCATATTGTAGCCGGCGCTGGGCCAGCCGAACTCGGCGATGACGATACGCTTTCCGGGATAGGCCTTGCGCAGCTTGTCGTAGATCAGAACGGCCTGATCGACGACCTGGTTTTCCGGGAATCCTTCCCAGTAGGGCAGGATGTGCGCGGCGATGTAGTCGACGGAGGAAACAAGCTCCGGATGTTCGATCCAGACATGCCAGATTTCACCCGTGGTGACCGGCACATTGGTGGAGCGCTTCACGCGCTGAATCATCTTGATGAGATCGCCGACTTTCTGTTCGCCGCGGAAAATCGTTTCGTTGCCGACAAATATTCCGTTGATATTGCTGTGCCGTCTCGCCAGCTCGATGACCGAGCGGAGTTCGCGCTCATTGCGCTCTTTGTCCTTATCGATCCATGCGCCGGCGGTTACGCGCAATCCAAATTCGGCGGCAATACCCGGTACCTCCTCGACGCCCCCTGTCGATGAATAGGTACGGATGGCCCGGGTGATGGGTGCCAGCGTCTTCAGGTCGGCGCGGATTTGCGCTGCAGTCGGCTTGGTGCCGCGATCCGGATGAACAGAGTTTTCAAACGGCGCGTAGGAGACGCTTGCAAGCTGGCCGTTGAAGTCGGGCGCACGCGCGCTATCACGCATTAAGGCCCACAGCCCGGCATGCACGCACGCCACAAGGGCGACGACGGCAGCGACGGTGCGCATAGAACTCAAGACCAAATGGGGCTGAATGGCAGACCCTTGAGCCCGTCCCCTGGGCCCAGCCGATGCTCTGTCTGCGGGCGCAGAACATAGCGCGGCATGAGGTGAAAGTTCAAATAATTAGCCGACATGGCAAATCCTAGGCAGGGGCATGGCGCCCCAATGAAATTCATCGTTGGAAACGCCGCTCAGCGCTGGGTGGTTCCGCCCGATGTCGCAGCCGGAGGGTGGGCGTCGGCTGCCGCCGGGGTCGGCTCGAGGCCAGGGTTAAGCCAGCAGGCATGCACGCGGCCATTAAGGGTTTCCTGCGCCTTGGGATCGATATTGCCCTGGCGGACAAGGCACCGGAACGTAACCTGGATATGGGCGCTCGGGCAGCCGAAGCGATCGTAAAGATCGAGATGCCGGAAGGCCGTATCCATGTCGTCGCGCCACAATAAGGTTACCACGCGTTGGCCGAGCCAGACGCATTCAGGGTTACCGGCCGGCCCGCTGAGAACCCGCCCGGCTTCGGCAATCTCGTCGATCTTTTTCTGGCCCTCCTTGGCGGCATCGGCCGACGGCTTTTGCGGTTCGGGTGCCTTGCCGTTCCCGCCACTCTGGGCACCAGCGGCCGTGACACTGAAGATTAAGACCGCCGCGCAGCAGAGGACGGTAAGGAATTGACTCAACCTAAAACACGTAACCCGCATTGTCCCCGTCGGCTGTTTCTACCGGCCGCCCCTATGTCCTGGAGTCCTGTCTCTGCGACCGGATTGGGACGCTAATACGGCGGTTGGTCGTTGGTAAAACTCGCTCCTGTAGCCTGGCATAACGCCCGCGGCCGTCAAACCGGACGGATGGAGCTTGGCCTCAAGCCACGGATTTTGTCCAGCACCACAGCGATCCTTGCTTAAAGCCAGTCCGCTTGGCAGGGCGGGCGGCGCACGATAAGCCGTCTCACACTCCCGAGCGGGAATCCGATGCGAAATGCTTTGAGCTGTCTTGCGATGACCGTGCTGGCGATCGCCGCGTTCTGGACCTGGCTCGGCAGTCCGGTGCCCATGCCATACCCGTCTGGGCAGGGCCAAAAGCTCTATTGCGTGTCTTACACGCCCTTTCGGGGCGGGCAGACCCCGCTCGATCTGTCGACGATGGTCCCGGCCGCCCAGATCGACGAAGACCTTGCGGCGCTCGCGAAGATCACCGACTGCGTCCGGACCTATTCCGTCGACTTCGGGCTTGATCAGATTGCCGGCATAGCCGCCAGGCACGGGCTCAAGGTGATTCAGGGGCTTTGGCTTTCAAGCCATCCCGAGAGAAACCGCTACCAAATCGATACCGCCGTCGCGCTGGCCAACCAGTACCCGGACACGATCCGGGCCGTCGTGGTCGGGAATGAGGTTCTGCTCCGCGGCGAAATGTCTGCAGCCGATCTCGCAAGGACGATCCGGTCGGTCAAGGCACGCGTACCAATGCCGGTGACCTACGCCGATGTGTGGGAGTTCTGGCTCCGTAATAGCGACCTTGCGGGTGCCGTCGATTTCATCACCATTCATATCCTGCCTTATTGGGAGGACTTTCCGATCGGTGCGAGCCGCGCAGCCGCTCATGTGGATGCGATCCGTCAAAAGATTGCAGACGCTTTTCCCGGCAAGCAGGTCCTCATCGGTGAGGTAGGCTGGCCGAGCGCCGGCCGAATGCGGCAGGACGCGTTGCCGTCGCGGGTCAACCAGGCCCGTGTCCTTCAGGACGTCCTCGCACTCTCCCGGCGCGAGAACTTCCGCGTCAATCTCATCGAGGCTTACGATCAACCATGGAAACGGGCGCTTGAAGGAACTGTCGGCGGACACTGGGGCATACTCGATGGTTCGACTCGAGCCCCCAAATTTGCGTGGGGGCAGCCGGTTTCCAACCATCCAAATTGGCTTTGGCAAGGCCTTGGCGGAATCCTGTTTGCGGTCGCGGTGTTTGCCGCGGCCATCGTCGCCGGTCGCAAAGACGCCAGGCTGCGACAGTGGCTTGCCGTCGGCGCCAACGCACTCGCGGGTGGGGCGCTGATTGGCTGGACGGTCGAAAACGTTCCCCTTGAAAGCCTCGGCCTTGCCGGCTGGGGCCGGTCATTGGCGATCGCAGGAATCGCGATCGCAGCGCCTGCGTTGTTGAGTATCGCCGTTGTCCGCGGAAACCAGGTCGCAAGTCTTTCCAGGATCATCGGTCTGAAGCAGAATCGCGAAAGCGATCCCGTGGCACTTCTGTCCGGCATCCTCCTGACCGCGCTCATCATCATGTCGTTCGTTGTTGCGCTCGGGCTCGTCTTCGATCCCCGCTATCGTGACTTTCCGTTTGCGCCGCTGACGGCCGGTATCGTGCCATTCGTCATGCACCGTCTGGTACGCCGCAAATCGACCGGAACGCGCAGTGTCTCGGAGTTTTCCGCTGGGATAGTGCTGGGATTGTCGGCAGTTTACGTCGCGCTGAACGAGGGCTTCGCCAACTGGCAGTCTCTTTGGTTATGCGCGGCGCTGGCGGTTCTTGCGCTCAATCTGATTCAGGTTCACGACGCGCAAAGCTCATGACCAGCAAAGCCGCTGCAAGTGACGAGAGTCCGTTATTGTAGAGAACGAGACCGCAGCACGCAGCCGCAAGAGCGACAGCAAAGAGAACAAGAGACGGCCGCAAGAGATTGAGAATTGCGACAGCCAGGGCCGTCCAGCCGAAAACAGAATAAGTAAACAGTGAAATCGTAATCTGCCGTGTCGCGCACAGCCAGGTTGCAAGGCCGGCCTGGCAGGCAAGCCCAACCGTGGACTGTTCGACCGCGAGGTAGCGGATATAGAGCGCGTAGCCGACCGAACAAAATCCAACGACCAGCAGCCAATTGGTTGCGCGTGCGCTCGGCAGGAACAGCTTCATGCGATCAATATGACGCGCCCGTGATGCGTGGGCAATCAATGCTGCGCGACTGTGATGTCTT
>DATEKG010000225.1:0-9029 GCA_035277565.1 Pseudolabrys sp. | reverse complement strand
TGGCGAGATTTTCGACGCGCAGCAGGTCAGGCATGACGCACCTTGCCGAGGAAACCGTCGATGCCGCCGCGCGCGAAGAGCACCACGAGCAACAGCAACGGACCAAGAATAATCTGCCAATATTCGGTAATTCCGGAGAGTGCTTCCTCGAGCACCAGCAGCGCGACGGCCCCGAATACGGGACCAACCATGGATCCCATACCCCCGAGCACCACCATGATGATCAGATCGCCCGAGCGCGTCCAATACATCATGGCAGGACTGACGAAGTCAGTGTGATTGGCAAGCAGTGCGCCGGCAAGACCGCAGAGCGTACCGGAGACGACGAAACAGACCAGCTTGTAACGGTAGGTAGGGAATCCGATTGCGCGCATGCGGGTATCGTTCGAGCGCGCGCCTTGAATCACGAGACCGAAACGCGAATTGACAATGCGCCAGACCAGGTAAATCGCCAGATAGAGGAAAACGAGGCAGAGATAGTAAAACTGCACTTTGTTCGAGAGGTTGAGCGGCTCGAAAAACTGGCTGCGCTTGTAGATCGTAAGGCCGTCGTCTCCGCCATAGCGGGCCAGCCCGGCGACGACGTAATAGGCCATCTGCGCGAAGGCCAAAGTGATCATGATGAAATAGACACCGCGCGTGCGCAGGCTGAGTGCACCGATTACCAGGGCAAACAGGGCCGACGCCGCAAGCGCCACGGGCCACTGCACAAAACCGGCGTAAATTCCCTCGTGCGCCAGCATTCCGACGGCATAGCCGCCGATCCCGAGATATGCGGCATGCCCGAAACTCATCATGCCGCCATAGCCGAGGATCAAGTTAAGGCTGACCGCGGCGAGCGCCAGGATCACGATGCGGGTAAACAATGTCAGCAGAAACCGGTTACCGGTCAGCTCGACATAGAGCGGGAGAAGCGCCAACGCCAGAAGCAGCACGGCGATCGCAATCGTGCGGGTGGACAGCCGCATTTTCATTTTCCGCTCGCGGAGAACAGGCCTTCCGGCTTCACCACCAGCACGACAGCCATCAGCAGGTAGATCAGCATCGAGGAAAGCGCCGGCGCCGCTGTTGCAGCCGCAGCCGGACTCAGGACCATGCGCAGCAGGTCCGGAAAGAATGCACGGCCGAGCGTGTCGACAAAGCCCACGAATATCGCGGCCACAAACGCGCCGCGGATCGAACCGATACCGCCGATAACAGTGATGACGAAGGCAAGAATGAGAATGTTTTCGCCCATGCCGATCTGCACGGTGAGAATCGGCGCCTGCATCAGCCCCGCAAGGCCGGCCAGCGCCGCGCCGAGGCCAAAGACGAGCGTGTAGAGCAGCTTGATATTGACGCCGAGCGCGCCGACCATTTCGCGATTGCTGGCACCGGCGCGGATCAGCATGCCGATGCGCGTCCGCATGACCAGCACGTACAGGAATGAAGCGACCGCGAGCGTAACGACGATGATCGACAACTTGTATGCGGAATAGTCGACGCCGGGAAGAACGCGGACAGACGTATTGAGCCACGACGGCAAGGGCAGCGTCAGACCTTCCGGGCCCCAAATCAGGCGAACCGCCTCGTCAAAAAAGAGAATGAGGCCAAATGTGCCGAGCACGTGGTCGAGATGGTCGCGTCCATAAAGGCGTCGCATCGCGACGACCTCTACGACCATGCCGACGAGAAGAGTTGCGCCGAGCGCCAGAATCGCACCGAGCACGAAACTGCCCGTCCACGCCGCAAATGTCGCGGCGAAATAGGCGCCCAGCATATAGAGCGAGCCGTGCGCCAGATTTACCAGGTCCATGATCCCGAACACCAGCGTCAGGCCGGCCGCCAGCAGAAACAGCAGCAGACCGAACTGCAATCCATTCAGGCATTGTTCGATGAAAAGGGTCATGACGCGGCGATCGCAAATCGTCTCAGCTGCCAGCAAGCAAACGGCGGCAGCGCGTCCGCGCCGCCGCCGCCATACTACCAGCCCGAATCACTTCATTGGGCACTTGCCGTGGAAGCGATCCTGGTCATCCTTGACGATGGTGGCGACGGTCTTGAGGACATAGTCGCCCTTGGCGTCCTTCACCGCATCCTGCAGATAGAAATTCTGAATCGGGATATGGTTATTGCCGAATCTGAAGTTCCCGCGCACCGATTTGAAGTTCGCCTTCTCGAGCGCCTTCTGCACGGCGGCCTTGTCGGAAAGATTGCCCTTGGTCGCCGCAACCGCCGAGGCAATCAGATTGGCCGCGTCGTAGGATTGCGCGCCGTAGAATGACGGCCGTTTACCCGGATACTTTTTCATGTAATCGGCGACGAACTTCTTGTTCGCCTCATTTGGTAGGTCGTTGACCCATTCCTGCGCGCCGGGAACGCCGAGCGCCAGGTCCTTCTGCAAGGGCAGCGACAATTCGTCGATCGTGAAAGCGGTATAGAGCGGAATTTTGCCCTTGAGTCCTGCCTGCGCATATTGAGCCAGGAACTGAACGCCGGCACGCCCCGGATAGAAGACGAAGACCGCGTCGGGATTGGCGGCTTTTGCCTTTGCGAGCTCGGCGGAGAAATCGAGCTGCGACGGCCAGGTCGTCAGATCCTGGCCCACCACCTTGCCTTTGAAGGTCGCTGCGACCCCCGCAAGCATGTCCTTGCCGGCCGCATAGTTCGGGCCGATGAGGTACACCGACTTCACGCCCTTCTGATTCATGTAGAGGCCGACAGCCTGCGGCGTCTGGTCGTTCTGCCACGAGGTCGAGAACACTGTCGGCGAGCACAGCTCGCCCGCGACCTGCGACGGACCGGCATTCGCGATGATCAGAAACGTCTTGGAGTCGACGACCGGTTTGAGCGAAGCAAGCAGCACGTTCGACCAGATATAGCCCGAGATGAAATCGACCTTGTCGGACTCGATCAGCTTCTCGGTCTTCTGCTTGCCCGTTTCGGGCTTGAACCCGTCATCTTCGTAGATGACCTCGACCGGCAGCCCGCCCATCTTGCGGCCCATATGATCGAGCGCGAGCTCGAACGAATTGCGCATATCCTCGCCGATAACTGCGACAGGACCACTGAATGTGCTGACGAATCCGATCTTGATCGTTTTCTGCTGGGCCGCTGCCGGGCCCGCTGCGAGCAGCAACGCGGCGCCCGCAGCCAAAAGAGCTTTACGCATATGTTTCCTCCCCCGAGGCCGCTTTGGCCCGTATGCTTCGGATAGCCTAATGTACCGAAAGCGGCGGGTCTTGGTCCACCCGACAAAGAGGGCGTTAATGCCGCCTTGGCGCGTCTGCGCCGGTTGACCGCCGCCGCAACGGGCCTGCAGTCTAAAGGCGCAGATTGTCGGCCCCTACGGAACTATAGTTCAAGGAACCTGCCCAGTGCCGAAGGCGCTCGAAAAATCTTACGACGGAATCATCATTGGCGCCGGGCATCACGGGCTGATCCTCGGCAGCTACCTGGCCCGCGCCGGCCTCAACATCCTTTTGGTGGACAGGCGCCTGACCTATGGCGGCGGCCTGTGTACGCGCGAGGTGACCCTGCCGGGCTTCTATCACAACCTGCACTCCATCAATCATTTCCACATCAGCGAGGCGCCCTGGTTCAAGGATCTCAATCTCGACGAGCGTGTCACCTACATCACACCGCGCTACGAATTCGGCCAGGCCCATCGCGACGGAACGGCGCTCGTGCTTGGGCGCGACCTGGAGGAGTCGGTTGCCAATATTGCGCGCTTTTCCAGAAAGGACGCCGCGACTTTCCGCGAATGGAATCGCAAGGCCGAAAAAATAACCGCCCGGATATTTCTGCCCGAACGATATGCGGAACCCGTTCCGAGAGCGGAACGCGAAGCCCTGCTTTCATCCACGGCGCTCGGCCGGGAATTCCTCGATATCTCCAACCGGCAGCCGCTCGATGTGGTTCGCGAGCTGTTCGAAAACGAGCACGTCCGATTGCTGTTTCTGTTCAAGGTTTCGCTCTTTGGCACATGGCTGGTCGACACGCTTTCGAAAACGTCGCCCATGGGATCGGTCATCCGCGCCTTCGACCTCGAAAGCGGTTATCAGCTATGCCAGGGCGGATCGTTCAACCTTGCACGCGGGCTGATGGAAGCCTTCATCGCCGGAGGCGGCACATTCCAGCCGCAGGTGAATATCGACCGCATCGTCATCGAAAATGGGCGCGCGACCGGCATCGAGCTCACCGGCGGAAAGACGGTGCGCGCAAAACAGTTCGTAGCCTCGACGCTCGACGTTCATCAGACTTTTGAGAACCTCGTCGGACGGGAGCAGTTGCCGGCGGCGTTCCTCAGCAAGCTTGACGGGTTTCAGTACACGACGTGGAGTCTGTTCGGCCTCCATCTCGCGCTTGATGAGAGCCCGCGCTTTGCCGCCGAGACGTTCGACGCCAATATCAATCGCGCACTGAAATGGAGCATCGGTGCCGAGACGATGGAAGATCTCTTTTCGGCGCATCACGATGTGCTGGCGGGGCGCGTCCCGCGCCTGGTGCAGTTCGGCTCGGGGCCGTTGAGCCTGCTAGACCCGACGCAGGCACCTCCGGGCAAGCACACGACCTATTGCTGGCATGTCATGCCGCTAAACCCTCTGCTCGATGGCAAAAGCTACGAGACTTTCAAAGAGGAATTCTCCGACCGGATCATCGAGGTCTTCGCCCGCTACTGTCCGAATATGACAGCGCGGAACATTCTTGGCCGCTATGTCTACACTGGCCGGGAGTATGCCGAGGAATTGATCAATATGCGCGGCGGCGACATCTTCATGGGCGCCTTCAATGCCGAACAGGTCATGTACAACCACTTCGGATACCGGTCTCCGATCCCTAATCTGTACAATGCGGGATCCGCAGGCCACCCGGGCGGCGCGATCTCCGGCGGAGCCGGCTATATCACGGCCGGCATTATCGCAACGGAGCTTGGCGTCACTCCCTGGTGGCACCCCTGGGACGCCCGCGCAGCGCTGGAGCTTCTGCCGCAACAGGAACGAGGTGCGGCATGAGCGGCGAAGCGCGAAATATCATATTCCCCGGACTGAAAGACCGTGTCGTCATCATTACCGGTGCGGGGCAAGGCATCGGCCGCGTCTTTGCGAAGTCTTTCGCCGCTGCCGGCGCGCATGCAGTCATTGCCGAAATCAACGAAGAAAAGGCTGCCGCCGTATCCGAGGAAATCATGGCTGCCGGCAACCGGGCGCTCGCGGTGACGACCGATGTCGCCGATCCCGCTTCGATCGCGGAAATGGTCGAAGTGGTCGAGGATGAATATGGCCGCATCGATGTCCTGATCAACAATGCCGGGATCTTCTCAAGGCTCGAGATGCGCCCGTTTGACCAGATCCCGCTTGAGGAATGGGAGCGTGTCCTGCGGGTCAATCTGACAGGCCCGTTTCTCTGCGCGCGCGCTGTGCTTCCAGCCATGCGGCGTGCCAAATGGGGCCGCATTATCAATGTCGCTTCCGGAGCCATACGTCTCGGACGCCCAAATTATCTTCACTACATCGCCAGCAAGGCGGCACTCGCCGGGATGAGCCTGTCGATGGCGCGCGAACTGGGCTCCGACGGTATTACCGTCAACGCCATCCTGCCCGGTGCGACCTTCACCGAAATCGAGCGCAAGACGGTCACCGCCGCGCAGAAGGAGCATATTATCTCCATGCAGTGCGTTCCGCGTGCGGAAGTTCCGGAGGATCTGGTCGGCGCCGTATTATTCCTTGCATCGGAGGCATCCGCCTTCGTCACGGGACAAAGCATCAATCTCGACGGCGGAGTCACCGGATCATGAGCCCAGCACCGCTTGTCGCGATCATTGCGCCCGGAAACATGGGCGCTGGCGTCGGACGCCGCCTGACCGAGAACAAGGTCACGGTGCTCACTTCGCTCGCAGGCCGCAGCGAAAGCAGCGCAAGGCGCGCCCGCGATGCCGGCATGCAGACGGCCGACGATCGCACATTGGCCGAGGCTGATTTTCTGCTTTCGATCGTGCCGCCAGGCGATGCCGTCGCGCTGGCCAGACGTCTCGCATCCGTACTCACGGCCGCCAACAAGAAGCCCATTTATGTCGAATGCAATGCGGTCAGCCCGCCGACAATGCTCGGTATTGCAGACATCGTCGCAAAGACCGGATGCCCTTTCGTCGGTGCCGGCATTATCGGACCGCCGCCAAAACCGGGCAGCAGCAACACAAGAATTTACGCTTCGGGCCCGGCCGCCAATGCATTCGCGAGACTTGACGACTACGGACTGATCGTCAGGGTTCTCGATGGCTCTGTCACCGCGGCCTCCGCGTTGAAAATGTCCTATGCCGGCATCACCAAGGGATTTACCGCGCTGGGCGCTGCGATGATGCTCGCGGCCAGCCGGGGCGGCTCGGCCCAGGCGCTCAAGGCGGAGCTCGCCGAAAGCCGCCCGGACCTGCTCGGCTATCTGACGCGGCAGGTGCCGGATATGTATAACAAGGCGTACCGTTGGGTTGCCGAGCTCGACGAAATCGCGGGCTTTGTCGGCGACGATCATCCGGAACATGAGATGCTTTCGGCCGCCGCACGCCTTTATGAACGCATTGCGAAAGATGTCGACGGCCAAAAACTGGAAATCGGCGCTCTCGACCGGTTTCTCCAAAAATCATGACGTCCGATTCAC
The DNA here is from genome assembly GCA_035277565.1 of Pseudolabrys sp. Classification (GTDB taxonomy): domain Bacteria; phylum Pseudomonadota; class Alphaproteobacteria; order Rhizobiales; family Xanthobacteraceae; genus Pseudolabrys. The sequence continues at coordinate 2,396 of DATEKG010000225.1, read as the reverse complement.
CAATTCTTGCCGAACAGCGCGCCGGGTACCGCATCGTTACCCTCAACCGGCCTGACAAGCTCAACGCCTTCAATGACGCAATGCACGCCGCCTTGCGCACGGCGATCGGCGCCGCCGAGGCCGACGAAGACTGCCGTGCACTGCTCATTACCGGCGCGGGGCGCGGCTTTTGTGCCGGCCAGGACCTCGGCGACCGCCTGCTCAGACCGGGCGAAAAACCGGTACCGCACAATTCGCTCGAGCAGCACTACAACCCGCTGGTGCGCAAGCTTCGCACCCTGCCCTTTCCGGTCATTGCCGCAGTGAACGGCATCGCCGCCGGCGCCGGCGCCAACATCGCTCTCGCCTGCGATATTGTACTTGCCGGACGGTCGGCGAATTTTGTCCAATCCTTTGCCCGGGTCGGCCTTATCCCCGATAGCGGCGGAACATGGATCTTGCCGCGTCTTGTCGGAGCTGCTCGCGCGCGCGGCCTGGCACTGCTTGCCGAGCCTCTTTCCGCCGAAAAGGCCGAGCAATGGGGACTGATCTGGAAATGCGTCGACGATGCTGCGCTGCTCGTCGAAGCGCAAAGAATGTGCGAGCATTTTGCCGCGGCACCGACGCAAGGCCTTGCGCTCGCCAAACGCGCGTTTAATGCATCGGCTGAGAATTCTCTCGATGCGCAGCTCGACCTCGAGCGCGACCTCCAGCGCAAGGCGCATGTCACCCCTGATTACGCCGAAGGCGTTCGTGCCTTCATGGAGAAGCGCAAGCCAAAGTTTACCGGACGGAAGACGTGACTAAATGAAACGAAAGGCGCCGCTCAAAGTCGGTCTTGCAGGGCTGGGTGCCGTCGGCCTCGATGTGGCCAAGCGCCTTATTGCGGGCGTGCCCGGCTTGACGCTCGCGGCCGTTGCCGTGCGCGATGCCGACAAGGCACGCAAGGCCCTTCCGCAGGTCGGTGACAAGGTGCCGGTGAGAAAGGCCACGGCGCTGGCCGATGAATGCGACGTGGTGGTTGAATGCCTGCCCCCCGCCCTCTTCCGCGAAGTCGCCATCAGCGCCATCGACAAGAGCCGCATCTTCATGCCGCTCTCGGTGGCCCAGCTGCTTGAGAATGGCGACCTGATCGCCCGCGCAAAGGAGAAAGGTGCCCGTATCCTGGTCCCGACAGGCGCGCTCATAGGCCTTGATGCCGTGCGTGCCGCGGCCGAGGGCACCATTCACTCGGTAAAAATGGTGACTCGAAAGCCGCCAGCAGGTCTCGAGGGCGCGGTTTACCTGCGCGAGCGTGGGATTTCGGTGAGCAATTTGCGTGAACCGCTGAAAGTGTTCGACGGCAGCGCCCGTGACGGTGCTCGCGGATTTCCAACGAATGTCAATGTCGCAGCCGCGCTGAGCCTTGCCGGCGTCGGGCCCGATCGCACCAGGCTTGAGATCTGGGCGGATCCCGGCGTCACACGCAACACCCATACGATCACGGTCGACGCTGACACCGCACGATTTACAATGACGATCGAAAACATTCCGTCGGACAATCCGCGCACCGGCAAAAGCGTGGCGCCGTCCACTGTTGCCGCATTGCGCGGCCTCGTTTCGGAGCTCAAAGTGGGAACATGATCGCGACGCGCCTGACCCGGCAGTTCAATATCCGTCACCCGATCTTGTGCGCGCCCATGGGCATGATCACCGGCGGCAAGCTTGCCGCGGCCGTGAGCGGCGCCGGTGGCCTCGGCATTCTCGGCGGCGGCTATGCCGGAACTGTCGGCAACGAACCGGACCTCAAGCTCGAATATCGCGCTGCGGGCAATGTCCCGATCGGAATCGGCTTCATTACCTGGGCGGCGCAAAAAGTGCCCGAGATGATCGACTGGGCGATCTCATGCAGGCCGGCATGCCTGTTCCTTTCATTCGGCGACCCGGTGCCGTTCGCACGCAAGGCGCATGACGCCGGTGTACCGGTCATCTGCCAGACGCAGACCATGCGCCATGTGGAAGAAGCGCTCGATGCCGGAGCGGTGGCAATCGTTGCGCAAGGAACCGACGCCGGCGGCCATGGCGGGCAGCGCGCGACATTGCCGTTCGTGCCGGAAGTGAAGGACTATCTCGAAAAGCATGCTTCGCAGGTTTTGCTGATCGCAGCGGGCGGCATCGCCGACGGCCGCGGTCTCGCCGCGAGCTTGATGCTTGGCGCCGATGGCGTTCTTGTTGGAACGCGTTTCTGGGCATCGCCCGAAGCTCTCACGCCGCCGGCGATGATCGCGCGTGCGCTTGCTGCGAATGGGGATGAAACCGTACGCACGACCGCGGTTGACCATCTGCGCGGCGTGCCATGGCCAGACCAGTTTTCCTTCCGCGTCATGAAAAACCGCATCACCGACGAATGGGCGCATCGCGAAGCCGAAACACGCGGC
>DATEKG010000224.1:0-2062 GCA_035277565.1 Pseudolabrys sp. | reverse complement strand
GGGTCGTCTTGCCGGCGCCCAGAAATCCGGTCAGCACGGTGAGCGGGATCGGCGTCGGCGGGCTTGCCCGATCGACTCGCGGCTCGGGCTCGCTCATTGCGTGGCCGTCGAGACTTTCGGTTTTGCGGACTTTGCCGGTTTTGCCGGCTTGACCGTTTTTGCCGTATCGCTGGTCTTGGGTTTTGCCGCCTTTTCCGGCTTTTCCGTTCCTTCAGCCTTGGCGACGGCCTTTTTCTTCTTTTTCGGCGCGGGGCTCGCCGTCTGCGCAATGGGGTCCGGATGATCGGCCGGCCCGGTGAACACGATCACGGGCGGCGTGGTTTCGACCGGCGGTCCAAGAACGAACTTGCCGTTGGCCGGCTTCAGGCTCGACAGCATGAATGCCTGGCCGTTTTCGCCTTCGCTGTTCGCGGCGATCGTTCCTTCTTCGGGCTCTTCCTCATTTTCCTCAGAGGGAGGCTTGCGCCGATGGCCGCCGCACATTTCTTCACGGAGATTTGGCGGTTGGGCATCAATAGGGGCAAGCGCATCGACGGTGCCGAGCGACGGCGTGAGCCACGACAGGCCGCCATTATTAAAACCGCGCTCAAGCAGCTGTGCCGCCTTCTGGGCGCGGACCGCGCCGGACCATGCGCCAAGTACGACTGCGATCAACCGGCGGCCGTTGCGTGTCGCGGACGCAACCAGGTTGTAGCCCGACGCACATATGAAGCCGGTCTTCATGCCATCGGCGCCGGGATAGCGATCGATGAGCGGGTTATAGTTGTGCATGACGCGATTGCCGTAGCGGATCGACGAAATGTGCCAGTAGCTGTCGTATTCGGGAAATTCCCGGATCAATGCGCGCGCCAATATCGCGAGATCGCGCGCCGACGTAACGTGGTTTTCCGCAGGAAGGCCGTTCGGGTTGACGAAATTGCTCTGCGACATGCCCAGGCGTCTGGCATTCGCGTTCATCATGTCGGCAAAGCCCTCTATCGAGCCGCCCACACCTTCAGCGATTGCGACAGCAATATCGTTGGCGGATTTTACAAGCAGCATCTTCAGCGCATTGTCGACAGTGACGGTCGTGCCGACCTTGAAACCCATCTTCGTCGGCTGCTGCGCGGCGGCATTGCGTGAGATGGTCAAAAGCGTGTTGAGCGAGATGCGGCCTTCCTTGATTGCCCGCAATGTCGTGTAGGTGGTCATCAGCTTGGTGACCGATGCCGGATACCACGGATAGGTGGCATTTTCGGCATGCAGCACCTTGCCGGTCGAGGCCTCAATCAGGAGTTGGGCCTCAGCAGAAGCGCGACCGGTCCCCGCAAGCAGAAGCATGCCTGCGGCAAGGCAAGAAATCGTGCTGCAAAGGCAACGTCTTGAAAAAGCGATCATGGCCTGCGGTCAGTATCCTAAAGGCCTTCGAAATGGGAAAGTTCCACCGGCGCCCCTGCTAGGCTATCTAAGCTTTGGATGGTAGGCAAAGCTTGTGAACCGCAGCTGAATATTTGCCGTTCCGCAAGCTCATACTGAGGAAAGCGACCAAAGTTCGGCAAAGGAGGCATTAATGACAGCCTGCATCGTCGGTTGGGCCCATTCGCCCTTTGGCAAGCTTGCGGAGGAAACCGTCGAGAGCCTCATCATCAAGGTTGCGACCCAATCGCTTGCCGACGCCGGTATCAGCGCCCGTGATGTCGATGAGATCGTGCTCGGGCACTTCAATGCCGGTTTTTCCGCGCAGGATTTTACCGCCGCGCTGGTTCTTCAGGCGTCCCCCGATCTGCGCTTCAAGCGAGCGACCAGGGTCGAAAACGCCTGCGCGACCGGCTCGGCCGCCGTACACCAGGGAATCAAATCGATTGAGGCGAAAACGGCACGAGTCGTTCTTGTCGTCGGCGTTGAGCAAATGACCACGACACCGGCGCCGGAAATCGGGCGCAATTTGTTGAAGGCGTCATATGTGCGCGAGGAGGCCGATATTGACGGCGGATTCGCCGGCATCTTCGGCAAGATCGCCGGGCTTTATTTCCAGAAATGGGGCGATCAATCGGATGCGCTCGCGATGATCGCGGCCAAGAAC
>DATEKG010000223.1:0-11701 GCA_035277565.1 Pseudolabrys sp. | reverse complement strand
GGCGAGCTACCCGTTCAGCACCTGATCTGCATTTCATGCAGTGCCGAACAGGCGCGACTGCGCGTCGAGCCATGCGGCCGTCATGCCGTGTGAATCGGTAAGCGCCTCGCGCAGCAGCGACAAGGGCGTATAGCGCGGCGGGTCGACATCACCCACCACGCTGCCAAAATCGAATTTCAGGTCGGCCTCGAATTTCCGCGCGAGCTGTTGCATGCGCCGGTTTTCGGCGAGGCAATTCATGTGAAGCGACTTGATTCCTCGATTACGCGCGCTCAGGAGCGTGCGTTCGAGCAGAGCGGTGCCTACACCCTGGCTCTGCCATGGCTGCTCGATGCTGAAGGCAGCTTCGCCTTCGCGTGCCAACACCGAGCCGATAGAGCGCATTTCGGATGCTCCGCGCAGGACGCCATCGACAAAAAAGCCATGCAGCACGACGCCAAATTCACCGGCGGAAGCGGCATGCCGCGCAATGAAGTCGTCCGATACGGCGCCCGAAAAGCGCCGATTTCTGCTTTCGCGATCAAGCCGCAAAAGGTGGTCGCGATAGGCCTCGGTTTCGCCAACCCACAATTTCCGGATCATGCCGCCGTCGGGCAAAGGTTCGTTCATCGTTGTTCTCCTTCAACGTTGTGTCACCCGTGCCTTGCAACATTTCCTTCCCTGCGCGCCTGAGGTTCCCTCGATTCGCGCATCTGGATAGATATGTTGCATTGCAGCAGAAGTTCGACCGCGTCCCGCCTGGCGAGACCCTCCCACGCGGGAAATGCATGGCTGGCAATGAGTTACCGCAGGTTCGTGCGCATCACAGCGGCGGCTGCGAGTAGTTCGATTTACAGATGCGGCGGATCAACCTAGGTCTCGAAACAGATTGTTCGCCTTCCCCGTCAGTTCCTCACTCGCGATGTCCGAAACTTTCAACACCCGCTACGCGGCCCTCGTCGCCGCTGCAAAAATCGAGGCTGACCCCGGCCAGGCAATGCTGGCGCGACGGCTCGCCGCGCTTGAGAAGCAGATCGACCAGTATCGTCTGGCTCGCAAGTCGTCATCGCTCGGGTGGCTGTTCGGCAAGCGTGAACAGGCCGGCGCGCCGCTGAAAGGTCTCTACGTTTATGGCGAGGTTGGCCGCGGCAAGACCATGTTGATGGATCTCTTTTTCGAAACGAGCGCGGTCATCCGCAAGCGGCGAGCCCATTTTCACGAGTTCATGGCCGACGTACATGAGCGTGTGCACGTGTACCGGCAGGAAACAAGAAACGGAGAAACGAGCGGACCCGACCCGATTCAGCGGGCAGCCACTGCCATTGCGGAAGAAAGCTGGCTGCTCTGCTTTGACGAATTCCATGTGACCGACATCGCGGACGCGATGATTCTCGGGCGCCTGTTTACGCGTCTCTTCGAGCTGGGCGTGGTGCTGGTCGCAACCTCGAATCTTGCGCCGCACGATCTTTACAAGGATGGTCTCAATCGCGCTCTGTTCCTTCCCTTCATCGCGCTATTGGAACGACAATGTGAGGTCGTCCGCCTGGATGCGCGCATCGATTTTCGGCTTGAGAAACTTACGGGTGTGCCGACCTGGCACGTCCCGGACGATGCGAAGGCGACTGCTGCGCTGGATGCGGCATGGCGGCGCCTTGCCGGCGGTCTCGCCGGGGTTCCATGCGAGATGATGGTCAAGGGCCATGTCGTCAGGGTGCCGAAAGCGGCGATGGGCGTGGCGCGTTTCACTTTTGAGGAGCTCTGCGCCCAGCCGCTTGCCGCCGGCGACTATCTCAGGATTGCGCATGAATTCCACACGATCATCGTCGACCATATTCCGGTAATGGACTATCCGCGCCGCAACGAAGCCAAACGCTTCATCATTCTGATCGACACTCTCTACGACAACGCGGTGAAACTGCTGGCTTCGGCGGAGGCGCAGCCGGATGCGCTCTATGCTGCGGACCAGGGCTACGAGGTCAGTGAATTCAAGCGCACGGCGTCGCGTCTCATTGAAATGCGTTCGCAAGCCTATCTGGGGCTGCCGCACGGTCCGCGTCAGGGGTTGATTGTTGACGCCACAAAGATCGTCGAAACCTGAACGGCGCGCCGTAACGGGCGAGTAAATTTTCGCACGCGTCTCGACGGTTTTTATTGCCAATCGCCGGATTCCGGGCGAGAGATCGTCTGAGGGCGATCGATTTTTCAGGAGCGAACCATGGCCGAGGAACCGCTCCCCACCAGGATCGAGACCAGCGCGACGACGCAGGTCATTGATGCGCCGTCGACTTCCGTGAATGAGGATGCCCAGGGTCAGGCCGCACCGGGCAGGTCACGCCGGGCGCGTCCGACGCGTTTTCATTGCGTCGTGTGCGGCCGGGACAAGCTCGCTCGCGATATTACCCAGCTGGATGTGGTGCGGCCCAGCCTGCTCGATCACATTAAAGCCGACTATCCGGATCTCCCATCGGAAGGACACATATGTAACGACGATCTTGATCGGTTCCGGTCACGCTATGTTGCCGAATTGCTGGGTCAAGAGCGCGGAGAGCTCACAAAGCTCGAGCAGGAGGTGGTGCAGAGCCTCGCCGATCACGAAACACTGGCCGAGAACATTGAAGCGGAATTCGCGGGTCATCGGACCTTCGGCGAACGGCTGTCGGATCATCTCGCATCCTTCGGCGGCAGCTGGACTTTTATCATAATTTTCGGATGCGTGCTTTTTGCCTGGATGGTGTTCAACGTGATCGTGGTAACGCGGGACCAGTTCGATCCCTATCCGTTCATTCTGCTCAATCTCGTTTTGTCCTGCCTGGCGGCGATCCAGGCGCCGATTATCATGATGAGCCAGAAGCGGCAGGAGGCAAAGGATCGTCTGCGGTCAGAGAACGACTATCGCGTGAACCTGAAAGCAGAACTTGAAATCCGGCACTTGCACGAAAAAATCGATCATATCCTGACACGGCAATGGGAACGTCTGGCGGAGATTCAGCAAATCCAGCTCGAACTCATGCAGAATACCGTACCGCGCAAGCGGTAGGAGATTCTTTCACCGCAACAGCAGGACGGCTGCAATCGCCATGAGGCCGGCTGCGAGCCAGCCCAATATCAGCAGCCAGGGTGGAAGGGCGACGAGCTGCCTGCCGCGCTTGCTGGTCACGACGATCATGGTTGCGATCATGATCGGCACCGCGACGATGCCGTTGATCACGGCCGCCCAGAACAGCATCGAAATCGGGTCAATATTCGTAGTGGCCAGCGCGGCGCCGCCGATCGTGGCCGCCGCGACAATTGCGTAAAAACCGAGAGCACGGCTCGCCGGCAACTCCAGGCTGCTGCGCAGCCTGAACACTTCTGCGACGGCATAGGCAGCAGATCCGGCAAGGACCGGCACTGCGAGCAGCCCGGTGCCGATGATCCCTGCTGCAAACAGCGCGAAAGTCAGCGGCCCACCGATTGGCCGTAGCGCTTCCGCAGCCTGCGCAGCCGTATCGATACGCGTGATGCCGTGTGTATTGAGGGTCGCCGCAGTTGTCACAATGATGAAAAACGCGATGAGATTGGAAAACAGCATCCCGACCCATGTGTCGGCGGAGATAGTCCTGAATGAATCAGCCTGCTTCAGCCGACCCTGGAGATAACGGTGGCTGAGCCTGGATTCCTCGGCCTCCTGCGAAGCCTGCCAGAAAAACAGGTAGGGGCTTATTGTCGTGCCGAATAACGCCACCACCATCAGCAGAGTGCCGTGATCGAGCGAGAAACTGGGCACGAATGTCGCCCATGCAACATGAGTCCAGGGAATCTGCACGCTGAAAGCCGCGGCGACATAAAGGAGCAGCACGAGCGTGAGTAGTTTGAGATAACCGGCGTATCGGTGATACGGGATGAAAATCTCGGCGGTCAGACAGCCGGCTCCGAACAGAATCGCGAAAATCAATGCGGAACCGCCGGCAACAAGACGCAGCGCCTCTCCCATTGCGGCGAGGTCAGCGGCAATGTTGATCGTATTGGCAATCAGCAGTGTGGCGACAAGAACGTAAAGCACAGTCGCCGGCAGGATCCGGCCGATATTTCGGGCGAGCCCCTGTCGGGTATTCCAGCCGATGCTTGCACTGATGATCTGTATCGCCGCCATGAAAGGCAGCGTCAGAAATACTGTCCACAACAGCGTGTAGCCGAATTGCGCGCCGGCCTGTGAATAAGTGGCGATACCGCTTGGATCATCATCGGCGGCGCCGGTCACGAGGCCCGGCCCGAGCGTCCGCCAGACGGCGCGTAGTGATGTCCGCTTCTTGGCCATTGGCATGCGACCCGCGGCCGCGCGGAAACCCGCGCGGTTCCATGAGGCAGATACCGAATCGCCACTGGACTCAAGCCCCGACCTCTGCTGGTATAATGTATACAAGGAGTAGGCGGGAGCCGTGACCCGCCTTTCGTGCGTCTTGCCGGGCCAGACCCGACCGGTTAACCACAGCCCGCCGCGTTCCGCGGCGTCAGCAAGTCGAGAGTTTTTCCATTATGGCGCGTAACAAAATTGCGTTGATCGGCGCCGGCCAGATCGGCGGCACCTTGGCTCACCTCATCGGTCTTAAACAGCTTGGCGACGTCGTGATGTTCGACGTCATGGAGGGCATTCCGCAGGGCAAAGCCCTCGATATTGCCGAATCGTCGCCGGTCAATGATTTCGATGCGAAATTCTCCGGCACCAATACCTACGAGGCGATCGAAAGCGCCGATGTCTGCATCGTCACGGCCGGCGTGCCGCGCAAGCCCGGCATGAGCCGCGACGATCTCCTCGATATCAACCTCAAAGTGATGGGGCAGGTCGGCTCGGGCATCAAAAAGTATGCGCCAAATGCTTTCGTCATCTGCATCACCAATCCCCTCGACGCGATGGTGTGGGCGTTGCAGAAAAGCTGCGGGCTGCCGCAGCAGAAGGTCGTAGGCATGGCCGGCGTGCTGGACTCTGCGCGCTTTCGCTATTTCCTTGCCGACGAGTTTCACGTTTCGGTCGAAGACGTAACCGCGTTCGTTCTTGGCGGTCACGGCGACACCATGGTTCCGCTCATCCGCTATTCGGCGGTCGCCGGCATTCCGGTTCCGGACCTGGTGAAGATGGGTTGGACGACACAGGCGCGTGTGGACGGAATCGTCAAGCGCACGGCCAATGGCGGCGCCGAAATCGTCAACCTGCTCAAGACGGGCTCCGCCTTTTATGCGCCGGCCGCTTCCGCCATCGCGATGGCGGAGAGCTATCTGCTCGACAAGAAGCGCGTGCTGCCGTGCGCGGCGTGGCTCAACGGCGAATATGGCATCAAGGATCTTTACGTCGGCGTGCCGGTGGTCATCGGCGCCAAGGGCGTCGAACGGATCGTCGAGATCGAACTCAACAGCGCCGAACGCGCAATGTTTGAGAAGTCTGCTGCCGCGGTGCAGACGCTTGTTGAGGCCTGCAAGAAGATCGCACCAAATCTGGGGAACTAGCGAACTGCGGTCGGTGAATTGCGCTGACATCTGCTGTTCAGGCGCCGCCAGCCGCAGCGGGAGAGACTGATGAATATCCACGAATATCAGGCCAAGGCCGTGCTGCGCGAATTCGGCGTACCGGTGCCTCGCGGCGCTCCGGCCTTCAGCGTGGACGAGGCCGTGCGTGGTGCCGAAGATCTTGGCGGCCCTGTTTGGGTGGTGAAGGCGCAGATTCACGCCGGCGGGCGGGGGAAAGCGGGCGGTGTCAAGGTTGTAAAGTCCATCAACGATGTAAAAAATGAATCAAGCCGCATTCTCGGCTCGACACTGGTGACGCACCAGACCGGGCCCCATGGCAAGAAAGTCAATCGCCTCTATATCGAGGAAGGCTCCGCGATCGATCGCGAGTTCTATCTGTCCGCTTTGATCGATCGTGAAACCTCGCGCGTCGCCTTTGTCGTATCTACCGAAGGCGGCATGGATATTGAGGAAGTCGCACACAAGACCCCTGAAAAGATCCTCACATTCTCGGTCGACCCGGCGACGGGAATCATGCCGCACCACGGCCGACGCGTCGCACAGGCGCTGAAGTTGTCGGGCGACCTCGCCAAACAGATCGAGGCGATCCTGCCCAAGCTTTACGCGGCCTTCACGAGCAAGGACATGAGCCTGCTCGAAATAAATCCGCTGGTAGTGACCAAGGACAACAAGATCATCTGCCTCGACGCCAAGGTGGGCTTCGACGGCAACGCGCTCTATCGCCATCCCGATATCGTTGCGCTGCGCGATCTGACAGAAGAGGACGAGAAAGAGGTTGAGGCCTCCAAATTCGATCTCAACTACATCGCGCTCGACGGCTCGATCGGCTGCATGGTCAACGGCGCCGGCCTGGCCATGGCGAGCATGGATATCATCAAGCTGTACGGTATGGCGCCGGCCAATTTTCTCGACGTCGGCGGCAGCGCCACCAAGGAGAAAGTGGCGGCGGCGTTCAAGATCATCACGTCGGATCCGAACGTGAAGGGCATTCTGGTCAACATCTTCGGCGGCATCATGAAGTGCGATGTGATCGCCGAAGGCGTGGTCGCCGCCGTGAAGGAGGTCGGCCTTAAGGTGCCTTTGGTCGTGCGCCTTGAAGGCACCAATGTCGATCTCGGCAAGAAGATCATCAAGGAGTCGGGGCTCAACGTCACGTCGGGCGACGACCTCGACGACGCCGCTCAGAAAATCGTGAAAGCTGTAAAGGGCGGAGCCTAATGGCCATTCTCATCGACAAGAACACGAAGGTCATTTGCCAGGGCTTTACCGGCAAGAACGGAACTTTTCATTCCGAGCAGGCGATCAAGTACGGCACCAAGATGGTCGGCGGCACTTCGCCGGGCAAAGGCGGCTCCAGCCATCTCAACCTGCCCGTGTTCGACACGGTCGCCGAGGCCAGGGAAAAGACCGGCTGCAACGCCAGCGTGATCTACGTTCCACCTGCCGGCGCAGCCGACGCTATTTGCGAGGCGATCCAGGCCGAAATTCCACTGATTGTCTGCATCACCGAGGGCATCCCGGTGATGGATATGGTCAAGGTCAAGCGGGCGCTGGCGGACTCCAAGTCGCGGCTGATCGGTCCGAACTGTCCGGGCGTGATGACTGCCGGCGAGTGCAAGATAGGCATCATGCCGGGCAACATCTTCAAGCCGGGCAAGGTTGGGATTGTCTCGCGTTCCGGCACCCTGACCTACGAGGCCGTTTTCCAGACAAGCCGGGAAAACCTGGGACAGACCACCGCCGTGGGCATCGGCGGCGATCCGGTCAAAGGCACCGAATTCATTGCGATGCTGGAAATGTTCCTTGCCGATCCAAAGACCGAGTCGATCGTGATGATCGGCGAAATCGGCGGTTCTGCCGAGGAAGATGCGGCGCAGTTCCTCAAGGACGAAGCCAAGCGCGGCCGCAAGAAGCCCATGGTCGGCTTCATTGCCGGCCGCACCGCGCCGCCCGGCCGGCGCATGGGTCATGCGGGGGCGATTATTTCCGGCGGTAAGGGCGATGCCGAATCCAAAATTGCCGCAATGGAATCGGCGGGAATCAGGGTATCACCGTCCCCGGCTCGGATCGGCAAGACCTTGGTGGAAGTACTGAAATCCTGATTCAGTCTTTAGGTCTTTCGTAGACTTACAGACGTCATAAATAGAGCTAGAAATAAAATCGACACCGCTGCCGGCGTCCGTAAGCCCCGGCAGCGGGGCGCGCCGTATTTTCAGGCCGTGCAAGGAAAAGAGACCATGTCCCGCCAGGACGCCAATGCCATCTTCGCCCACACTTCCTTCCTCTACGGCGGCAACGCCGCTTATATCGAAGACCTCTACGCCAAATACGAAGCAGACCCCGCAAGCGTCGACCCCGAATGGGGGGCATTCTTTCAGAGCCTGAAGGACGACAGGACCGACGTCGTCAAAAGCGCGCGCGGAGCCTCCTGGCGGAAGCCGAACTGGCCGCAGCGGCCGAATGGCGACCTGGTTGCCGCGCTCGACGGCCAATGGGTCGAGGCCGAAAAGAAACTTGGCGAGAAAATTTCCGCCGCCGCACAGGCCAAGGGCGTCGAGTTGTCGTCCGGCGCTGTCATGCAGGCCACGCGCGATTCGATTCACGCGCTCATGCTCATTCGCGCCTATCGCATGCGCGGGCACTTCCACGCCAAGCTTGATCCGCTTGAACTCGAACCGGAAAAAAATGAGGAAGAGCTCGATCCACGCTCATACGGCTTCAGCGAAGCCGACATGGATCGCAAGATCTATCTCGACAAGGTACTTGGTCTCGACTTTGCGTCGATGCGCGAGATTGTCGCCATCCTTCGCCGCACTTATTGCCAGACGCTCGGTGTGGAGTTCATGCACATCTCGAACGCCGCGCAGAAGAGCTGGATTCAGGAGCGCATCGAGGGTCGCGACAAGGAAATAAGCTTCACGCGCGAGGGCAAGCGCGCAATTCTGAACAAGCTTGTTGAGGCGGAGGGCTTCGAGAAGTTTCTCGACGTCAAATATACCGGCACCAAACGATTTGGCCTGGACGGCGCCGAAGCGCTGATCCCTGCGCTCGAACAGATCATCAAGCGCGGCGGCAATCTCGGGGTGCAGGAAATCTGCATCGGGATGCCGCATCGCGGACGGCTCAACGTGCTTACGCAGGTCATGGGCAAGGCGCACCGCGCGCTGTTTCATGAATTCAAGGGCGGATCAGCGACGCCGGATGAAATCGAAGGCTCCGGAGATGTGAAGTACCATCTCGGCGCCTCGTCGGATCGTGAATTCGACAACAACAGGGTGCACCTGTCGCTGACTGCCAATCCGTCCCACCTTGAAATCGTCGATCCGGTTACGCTCGGCAAGGTGCGCGCGAAGCAGGATCAGCATCACGTTACGCCTGACGATCGCCGCGTCGTGATGCCTCTGCTCATCCACGGCGATGCGGCCTTCGCCGGACAGGGCGTGGTGGCGGAATGCTTCGGGCTGTCAGATCTGAAGGGTTACCGCACCGGCGGTTCGCTGCATTTCATCGTCAACAACCAGATCGGCTTTACGACCTATCCGCGCTATTCGCGTTCATCGCCCTATCCGTCCGACGTCGCCAAGATGATCGAAGCGTTGATCTTCCATGTGAATGGCGACGATCCGGAAGCGGTCGTGTTCGCGGCAAAGGTTGCGACCGAATATCGACAGAAATTCCAGCGGCCTGTCGTCATCGACATGTTCTGCTACCGGCGCTTCGGTCACAATGAGGGCGACGAGCCGTCGTTCACGCAGCCTTTGATGTACAAGAAGATCCGCTCGCATCCGACGACTCTGGAAATCTACTCGAAGAAGCTCATCGGCGAAGGCGTCCTCACCGGAGGCGAAGTCGACAAGATGAAAGCCGACTGGCGTACGCGCCTTGATGCGGAATTCGAGGCCGGCCAGGGTTACAAGCCCAACAAGGCCGACTGGCTCGACGGCCGCTGGTCGGGTCTCAAGGCCGCCCGCGATGCCGACGATCCGCGCCGTGGAAATACGGGCGTCGATGCAGCCGTGTTGCACGAGATCGGGAAAAAGATCACCGCCGTTCCTCAGGGGTTCACCGTTCACAAGACGATCCAGCGGTTTCTCGAACACCGCGCCAAGGTAGTCGAAACGGGTGAGGGAATCGACTGGGCAACCGCTGAAGCCCTCGCATTCTGTTCGCTGCTCAAGGACGGGAATCCGGTTCGCCTGTCCGGCCAGGACAGCGAGCGCGGCACGTTTTCGCAGCGCCATTCCGTGCTGTTCGACCAGAATTCCGAAGAACGCTTCACACCCTTCAATCACCTCGGCGAGGGCCAGGCCCGCTACGAGGTCCTCAATTCGATGCTGTCGGAAGAAGCCGTGCTGGGCTTCGAATATGGCTATTCCGCCGCCGAGCCCAACGCTCTGACCCTTTGGGAGGCACAATTCGGCGATTTCGCGAACGGCGCGCAGGTTGTCTTCGATCAGTTCATCTCAGCGGGTGAGCGCAAATGGCTGCGCATGTCGGGCCTCGTCTGCCTGCTGCCGCATGGCTATGAAGGGCAGGGGCCCGAGCATTCCTCGGCCAGACTGGAACGCTTCCTGCAGATGTGCGCTGAAGACAACATGCAGGTTGCGAACTGCACGACGCCAGCCAACTATTTTCATATCCTGCGCCGGCAGCTCAAGCGCGAGATCCGCAAGCCGCTGATCCTGATGACGCCGAAGTCCCTGTTGCGCCATAAGCGTGCCGTATCCCGGCTCGACGAACTGACCAACGGCACCTCGTTCCATCGCCTGCTCTGGGACGACGCGCAATTGCTGCCGAACGAAAAGATCAGGCTTGTTCCGGACAAGCAGATCCGGCGGGTCGTTCTGTGCTCGGGCAAGGTGTACTACGATCTTTACGAGGAGCGCGAAAAGCGCGGGCTCAATGACATCTACATCCTGCGGCTTGAGCAGCTTTATCCGTTTCCGACAAAATCCCTGATGGCCGAACTTTTGCGTTTCAAGGAGGCGGAAGTCGTCTGGTGCCAGGAAGAGCCGCGCAATATGGGCGCCTGGTTCTTCGTCGACGTTTTCTTGCAATGGATACTCAACCAGATCGGCGCCAAGCATCGCACGGTGCGGTATGCCGGCCGGCCGGCTTCGGCATCGACCGCTGTCGGACAGATGTCGAAACATCTGGCGCAGCTTAAGCAATTCCTGGAAGACGCGTTGGGGTGACCGTTTCCACTTCGTCATGCCCGGCCTTGTGTCGGGCATCACGTCTTGACGGAGTGACAGCAAGGAAGACGTGGATGGCCGGAACACAGGCGTGCGAAAGCACGCCGTCCTTTGGCCGGCTGTGACGGAGAGGACAACTCATGGCTGACATTCGTGTGCCCACGCTCGGCGAATCGGTGACGGAGGCAACCGTCGGCAAATGGTTCAAGCAGCCAGGCGATGCTGTGGCGGTCGACGAGCCGCTCGTTGAGCTGGAAACCGACAAGGTCACGCTTGAAGTGCCCGCACCCGCAGCCGGCGTGCTGTCCGATATCGAAGTCAAGAACGGCGACACGGTCGCCGTCGGCGCGCTGCTCGGCCAGATCAAGGAAGGTACCGGCGCGACCCTCAGGTCCGCGGTGCCTGCGCCGAAAGCTCCCGAGCCGGCGAAATCGGCCCCGGTGCCCGCAGCGAAGCCGGCCGACATGCCGATGCCGCCCTCGGTGCGAAAGATGGCGGCCGAAAGCGGCGTCGACCCCGCTAAAGTGAGCGGCTCCGGTATGCACGGCCAAGTTACCAAGGGCGACATGCTGAGCGCGATTGAGCGCGCCGCGGCCGCGCCCACACCTGTTGCGGCGCCTGTACAAATGCGCGCGCCTTCACCTGCCGACGATGCCGCCCGCGAAGAGCGCGTTCACATGACGCGATTGCGGCAGACCATTGCGCGGCGCCTGAAAGATGCGCAGAACACCGCAGCCATGCTCACGACCTTCAATGAGGTCGACATGAGCGCAGTGATGCATCTGCGCAATCAGTACAAGGACCTGTTTGAGAAGAAGCATGGCGTGAAGCTCGGATTCATGGGGTTCTTCGTGCGCGCCTGCATCCAGGCCCTGAAGGAAATCCCGGCCGTCAATGCCGAAATCGACGGCGCCGATATCGTCTACAAGAACTACTACCACATCGGCATTGCAGTCGGCACCGAGAAGGGCCTCGTCGTGCCGGTGGTGCGCGATGCCCACCTGATGTCGCTCGCCGAGATCGAA
>DATEKG010000222.1:0-15464 GCA_035277565.1 Pseudolabrys sp. | reverse complement strand
GAATACCGCCGCCGCCGCGCCGCCTTGCGCTTCGAGCGCGTTCTCGCGTGCAAGTGCAGGAATGTCGACCCGGCAAGCAAGGACGCCGTGCTCAATCTCCTGGCGGTCGAATTCGAGGAGACGGAAGCGCCGTCCGGCGCGGTCATTCTTACGTTTTCCGGCGGGGCAACCGTGCGGCTCGAGGTCGAATGCCTGGAAGCCGAACTCGCCGATCTCGGCCCGGCATGGACGACGACGCTTTGTCCCCATCACACAGCCGCTGACGAACCGGCCGCAAAATCCGGCCGTGCCTGAGCCGCCCGGCCGCAGATTCCAGTTCAGAAGTCGCCTTGGCGGGCCCCTTTGGCCCGGCCGTCGCTTGCCAACAGGGAACTCCGGTGGCCTAGTGATACCGTTGCCTGAATAGAGGTGCACCATGCGCAAGATCATCCTTTTTGCCGGGTTGCTCGCGGGGGCGGCGCTTTTCAGCGGATCACCTGCGAAGGCCTGGGTCGGTTGTACCTGCGTCAAGTTCGGCTCGCCCGCCTACTGCTCGTCCGGACCGGATCAATGCACGCTCAAGGGCGGCGGGGCCTGTGTATTGCCTTGCGATTACACGCCGCCGAAAAAGGCGAAGATGCACAAAAAGAAGAAAACGAAGGAGAGCTGATTCGTCATTTGGCTCGTGACAAGGCTCCGTCCGGCGACTTGACCCTTTCTCTTTCGCTCTCGCGGCAGGGTTGACGGCAGGGCGCGCATCACCCATTGACCTCATCATCCGGGCAAAAATCCCGGCAGGGTTGGGCCAAGGATCAGGTTATGCCCCTTCGCTTGGATAGCCGGAGCGCCGATTTTCCCGAGCGTTTCCGCGCGCTTCTCGCTCTCAAGCGCGAGGCCGCGCTGGACGTGGAAGCGGCCGTGCGCGGCATTATCGCCGATGTGGTCTCGCGCGGGGATCGCGCGCTGATCGAACTTACCGCCAGGCATGACGGCGTCGACCTCGCCAGGGTCGGTCTGCGTGTAACGGCGGCGGAGATCGATGCTGCCGAAAAGGCCAGCGACAGCGCCGCGCTCGCCGCGCTCAGGCTCGCCCGCGACCGGATCGAGGCCTATCATCGCCGGCAAAAACCGGCCGATGACCGGTTCACGGATCCGCTGGGCGTGGAAATGGGCGCGAAGTGGAGCGCGATCGAAGCGGTCGGGCTCTATGTCCCGGGCGGTACCGCCGCTTATCCCTCATCCGTGCTGATGAATGCCGTGCCGGCCAAGGTCGCCGCCGTGCCTCGGCTTGCGATGGTAGTGCCGGCGCCCGGAGGGAAACTCAACCCGCTCGTTCTTGCCGCGGCGCGGCTTGCCGGCGTCGACGAGATTTACCGGGTCGGTGGCGCGCAGGCTGTGGCCGCGCTGGCCTACGGCACCGAAACAATACGTCCGGTCGCCAAGATCGTCGGGCCGGGGAATGCCTATGTCGCCGCCGCCAAGCGGCTGGTCTTCGGCAGGGTCGGCATCGACATGATCGCGGGGCCTTCGGAAGTTCTCATCCTTGCCGACAAGTCGGCCAATCCCGACTGGATCGCGGCCGATCTGCTGGCACAGGCCGAGCACGACGAAAGCGCGCAGTCGATTCTCATCACCGATGATCCAGCGCTCGCCGCGCAGGTCGAAAAGGCGGTCGACGGGCAGCTGCAGACGCTGCCGCGAGCGAAGGTGGCGGGCGCCTCCTGGAAGACGTTCGGCGCTATCATCGTCGTGCCCAGACTTGACGATGCCGTGGGTCTTGTCGACCAGCTCGCGCCCGAGCACCTTGAGCTCATGACGGCGGATGCCGAGCGGCTCGTTTCGCGCATCCGCAATGCCGGCGCGATCTTCATCGGGGAGCACACGCCGGAAGCGATCGGTGATTATGTCGGCGGCTCGAACCACGTATTGCCGACCGCGCGATCGGCGCGCTTCTCGTCCGGCCTGGGCGTTCTCGATTTCATGAAGCGCACGTCGCTGCTCAAATGCGGCGCCGAACAGCTGCGTGCGCTCGGACCGGCCGCAATCACGCTCGGCGAGGCGGAAGGCCTGGGCGCCCATGCGCGCTCGGTGGCGATCCGGCTCAACCAGAGATGAACGCCGCGAAAACACCGCCTCCTGCCATGAAACGGCGCCTGGTCGCCGTCGTCCTTGATGAAGAATCGATCGGCCGCTCCAATCCCGACGTGGAGCACGAGCGCCAGGTCGCAATCTACGATCTGCTCGAGCAGAATTCATTCGCGCCGGTCGGCCAGGACGCGGGGCCCTATGCGCTGCATTTGAGCATCAACGGCAACCGGCTGGTCTTCGACATCCGCAACGAGGATGGAAAGCCCGTCGTCGCCCATCTCTTTTCGCTGACGCCGCTGCGCCGAATCGTGAAGGACTACTACATGATCTGCGACAGCTACTACCAGGCGATCCGTACCGCGACGCCTGACAAGATCGAGGCGATCGATATGGGCCGCCGCGCGATCCATAATGACGGCTCGCGCGTCCTCATGGAGCGTCTCAAGGGCAAGGTGACCGTCGATCTTGATACCGCGCGCAGGCTGTTCACCCTGATCTGCGTGCTGCACTGGAAGGGCTAGCAATGCTGCGTTCACCCGGAGCGGGGGACGTGCATTGAACGCGCCCGAGCGCCCGTCACGCCCGCACGCGGTGCTGTTCGCCTGCGGTCTGAACGCGGTGCGTTCGCCGATGGCGGCAGGGCTGCTGCGGCAGATGCTCGGCACGTCGGTCCACGTCGGCTCGGCAGGCGTGCAGAAAGGCGAGCTCGATCCATTCGCGGTCGCCGCCATGGAAGAGATCGGCATCGATATTTCCCGCCACAAACCCGCGACCTTCGAGGAGCTGGAAGACCTGGAGGGGCTCAATTTCGATCTCATCGTCACGCTGTCGCCGCCCGCCCATCACCGCGCGCTGGAACTGACGCGCGAAGCGCCGGTCGAGGTGGAGTATTGGCCGAGCGCCGATCCGACAGCGACGGAAGGCAATCGCGAGCAGCGTCTGAATGCCTATCGCGAATTGCGCGACCAGCTGATGGCGCAAATTCGCGCCCGTTTCGCCGGAGCCTCTGGCGGCAATGAATGAGCGCGGCCGATATTGCTTCGGGTTGTTAAAACAGGCCTGTTCCGGTAGGTTCCGCGCCCGCTCCTCGTTCTGTTATCGTGCCAACCCGCATCCCGCATCGGCGTCATCATGATCGGCCGTCCCAAATTCGTGCTAGCCTCCGGCTCGCCGCGCCGGCTTGCGCTGATCAACCAGGCCGGCATCGAGCCCGACGCTCTCAAGCCCGCCGATCTCGATGAAACGCCGCATCGCGGCGAAATCCCGCGCGCCTATGCGACCCGCCTCGCGCACGCCAAGGCGAGCGCCGCCCTCGACAATGTCAAACTCGACGACACGCTGCGCGGCGCCTATATCCTCGCCGCCGACACGGTGGTCGCCGTCGGCCGGCGCATTCTGCCAAAGGCCGAACTGCTCGACGAGGCGGCGCAGTGCCTGCGTCTGCTCTCGGGCCGCAATCACCGCGTCTATACGGCGATCTGCCTGGTGACGCCAAAGGAAGCGTTTCGTCAGCGCCTGGTGGAAACCCGCGTCCGCTTCAAGCGGTTGACGGAAGAAGACATCGAAGCCTATCTCGCGTCCGGCGAATGGCGCGGCAAGGCCGGCGGCTATGCGGCGCAGGGCATTGCGGGAACTTTCATCGTCAAGATCGTCGGTTCCTACTCGAAT
Source organism: Pseudolabrys sp. (assembly GCA_035277565.1). Classification (GTDB taxonomy): domain Bacteria; phylum Pseudomonadota; class Alphaproteobacteria; order Rhizobiales; family Xanthobacteraceae; genus Pseudolabrys. Next base: position 11,729 of record DATEKG010000222.1, on the reverse strand, counting down.
GTCGTCGGATTGCCGCTCTACGAAGTCATGACGCTGCTCGGCGGCGAGGGCTATCCCATCCGCTTCGGCTGGCTCAATGCCGGCTGAAGCGTCAAGCGGAGATTCCGGCACGCGATGAACGAGATCGGCCGCAACCCGTCATCCGCCCTGCGCGCATGCCCGATCTGCGGCAAGCCGGTCGAGCCGGCATTCAAGCCCTTCTGTTCCAGGCGCTGCGCCGACATCGATCTCAATCGCTGGCTCTCCGGCGTCTACGCCGTTCCCGCCAGGGATGAAGAAGACGAAGACGGCGAAAGGCCGGCGGAAGGCGGGGCAGGCGAGTCATGAGCAGGCAGCCCGGCCAGTGGCCGGATCAGTTGTTTGAATCGTTCAAGCGCGGCGGCATCCGGCAGGTAGGCTACGTGCCCGATGCCGGTCACGCGCGGCTGATCGAGCGCTGCCGCGCCGACAGCGAGATCCGCGACGTCGCACTCACGACCGAGGAGGAGGGCGTCGCGCTGGCGGCGGGCGCCTGGCTCGGCGGCCAGCGCGCCGCATTGCTCATGCAGTCGAGCGGGCTCGGCAACTGCGTCAACATGCTTTCGCTGGCGCGCACCTGCCGCTTTCCGCTGCTGATGCTGATCACGATGCGCGGCGAGTGGGAGGAGTTCAATCCCTGGCAGGTGCCGATGGGCTCGATCGTCGATCCGGTCCTCAAATTGTGCGAGGCGGAAGTTTACCGCGCGCGCGAGCCGTCCGAAGTCGCCGGGCTTGCCGAGCGCGCGATGCAGCACGCCTTCGGCGATGAAAAAATCGCCGCGCTGATCCTGTCGCAGCAGCTCATCGGCAGAAAGGTGTGGACCAAATGAGTCTCGAGCGCCGTGCAGCCATGGCCGCCCTTCTGAAAGACCGCGATGACAGCCTGCTGGTCGTGCCGGGCCTCGGCTCCACGACCTGGGATCTCGCGGCTGCCGGCGACGATCCGCGCAATTTTTACATGTGGGGCGCCATGGGCGGCGCGGCGATGATCGGCCTCGGCCTGGCGCTGGCGCAGCCCGCGCGGCGCGTTGCGGTGATCACGGGTGACGGCGAGATGCTGATGGGACTGGGCTCGCTCGCCACCATCGGAATTCAGAAACCGCCCAATCTCGCCGTCATCGTTTTCGACAACGGGGTCTATGGCGAAACCGGCATGCAGCCCAGCCATACGCAGGGCGGCGTCGACCTCATGAACGTGGCGAAGGCCTGCGGCATCGCGTCCTGCCTCGACGTTCGCGACGAGGAAAGTCTTGACGGGTTAGGCCAACGGCTGAAGACCCTGCGCGATACGCTTTTTGCCCGCGTCGCCATCAATCCCGAGGATCCGCCGCGCGTGCTTCCCGAGCGGGACGGCGTCGCCATCAAGGAGCGGTTCCGCGCCGCCATCGGCGTCAGGGCGTGAGCGGCGGGCGTTCTGGACAGTGTGAAGTCGAGCCTCTATAACGCCCGCGCCTTGCTGAGCGGCCCGCCCGGGCCGTCCCGGCGCCCAGGTAGCTCAGTTGGTAGAGCACGTGACTGAAAATCACGGTGTCGGTGGTTCGATTCCGCCCCTGGGCACCACGATTTCAAGGGCTTAGCGGCCAGACTGAATTTCGAAAAGGTGCCGTGTCCGCATTTGCGTCGTCGTTGCGATGGTCGCGGCGAGCGCAAGGTGACCTCTTTGTCGGTCCTGTCCACGTGAATGCTGCGGCCAACGCCCGTTCCGGCGGCACCTCGTACGCTAGTTTCGCACCGATGTCGGCATCGTAGAGCGTGCGGAAGGTGCGCGAATACAACGGCAGATATTTTTCATTCCGACATGAGGCATGCTTCTGTCGTCTCGGGCAGACTTTTGATCCCCCGGTACCATGGATAGGCGGGGAGGTGGTCAGCGAAAAAATCTGGGATCAAGAGTCCCCATTAACCCTTATTAATAGGCAGGGTGCTGCGCCAACCCGGCAATGCGCGGCCGCCTGTGTCCATTGCACCGCGGACAGGTCACGTCGCGCAGCGCCACGCGCACCGACGCCTCGGCGTCGCGCGGCTTCACCCGCAGGTGGAGGTCCACTACCGTGTCGCAGCTGTCGCAAGAGATGACTAACCAATGATGCTTTGAGGTCAACGCCGCGGCGATCTTAGGTCGATTCCGTTGAAGAACGTCGAGAGTAGTCTGAGGTAAATCGCCGCGTTGTTGATGAGACGCGGCTTTCCGCTCGCTTAAGCTGCTGTCGGGACCGGCATCGGGATCAGGTTCGCGAGCTTTCGGAGGTTTTGGGCGGTTGCTGCGAGGATAAACTCATCACGCACGCGCTATTGTCAGACGCGACTGCTAAGTTAGGCGCTTGCCGGCACAGTAATTGTGCGATTACGATTGAACAAAAGGGAATCCGATTGCAGCCGGAGCGGTCAGTGCGGAAATACATTATTTTCCACGCTGCTCTGCTCGCAGCCATTTTGGCTGTCCCCGCACGGACCTGGGCCGAAAGCCCCGAAGAAATCGGAATCACCGAACCCTCGGCCGCTACCAGCCTTCCGAAAAACGGCGACCCTTATGGTCAAAGGAAAGCCCTTTACGACCGTGGGGTCACCTACAATCTCATTTATACGAACGACATTCTGAGCAACGTCTCGGGCGGCATCCGACGCGGAACAATCGACCAGGGGAAACTCGAAACCCAGGTCTATATTGATCTCAATAAGCTCGCCGCCTGGAAGGATTGGACCTTCTATATCAACTCATTCGATATTTACAATTCGGGTCGCATCCGCCGTGATCACGTCGGCGGATTGAATACGATTGCCGCGATCGAGGCGACGCCAACAGTTCGGCTGTCGGAGCTGTGGCTTGAGCGGCGCTTTGGCCCGGCGACTTTGAGATTTGGCCAGCTCGCGGCGGACGCGGAATTCTTCTACAGCGACCTCAGCGTCATGTTCCTTCAGAGCGACTGGCCAACGATCGCAGCTGCCAACCTGCCAGGTGGCGGTCCGGCCTATCCGCTCTCGGCGATAGGAGCGCGGATAATGTACGAGTTCCCAAAAGACGCGTCTTTCCTGCTGGCCCTTTTTAACGGAGATCCTGCCGGTCCTTGCCCTGGAGAACCCGACACCTGTAACCGCTATGGCGTCAACTTTCGACTGCGTGATCCCCCCTTCATGATCAGCGAACTTCAATTCCGCTGGAACCGGGGGAAGGAGGACACTGGTCTTGCGAGAACACTGAAGATCGGTGGATGGACGCACTTCGGTGAGTTCTCGGACAAACGCTTCGATGAGAATGGAATCCCGCTCGCGAGCCCCGCGAGCAATCACATCCCGCTCATGCATCGCGGTGACTTCGGCATCTACGGAGTTGTCGATCAGCAGCTGTATCGTCCGTCGGGAGGCGATCCGGACAGCGGCATATCCATTTTTAACCGCTCCTCAATCAGTCCCTCCGATCGCAATCTGATCAATCTCGAAATTGACTCTGGAATTGTATTTGCGGGCATGGTTCCGAAGCGGCCAGGCGACAAATTTGGCGCCAGCTTCATCTATTCACGTTTTTCCAACTCAACGCGCGGCTTTGATCAAGACCAACTCAATTTCGGGCTTATCAACACGCCTGCACGAGACTTTGAGGCCAATCTCGAACTCACGTATGTGGCTGAGATCGTGAAGGGGTGGACTGTCCAGCCTGTCTACACTTACGTCTGGAATCCGAGCGGAAGGGGAATCCGCTATCCCGATGCTCAGGTCGTCGGCGTGCGTTCGATAGTGAAGTTTTAAAAGCGGCCGCAAGCTTCACGTTTAAGGCTCTCCTGCTTGCTTCGCTTGCCGCAGTTTCTGAACGAATGAATCGTGGTCGCGATCAAAAGAAGCAATAAAATTTGCCGCGAACTCTTTCACATAAGTGTTGCACCAGTTTTTAAAGCGAATCTGCTCTGCAGATTTGTCCTCAAGGGTAACGTGATCGTGCAGTTGTCTACGGCCTTCCATTATCGCGGCATTCGCCGCAAATTGTAGAACGGAGACTGACTGATCATATGTCAACGAGTTGATCGCTTCATTCTTGGCGTACTCCGCGTAACTTGTCGCATTTCCTCTTGGTCCCCGTGGCTCCGACGCACGCCATTCAGGATCGCTTTCACAGAGCCGACTAAGACTCATCGCGGTATATGCCGGCGTCAATAATTGCCCGAGAGCGGGCAAATCCGCTGCTGATGCCAGATCGGCGACCAACATTGTGCAAAGGCACGCGCATGTGGATAAGACGATTCCTTTGCGGAGCATTGACATCACCTCACCAAAATCAGATCCGATACGGATGCCGCCTAAGCCAAACATGGGTCCCATCACTGAAAGATGTCGCTGATCGACAGCGGCTTTTCCGGTTCCACGTCGTTCCGATTCCACCACCCGCCACCAAGTGCTTGGAAGAGTGCCACCGTGTCGGCATATCGTGCCGCTTTAGCCTGCACGAGGGTAAGGAGCGCCTGCTGGTAGGTCTGCTGCGCGTTAAACAGCGCGACATAATTGACATCGCCGAGCTCAAGGCGCTTTCGCATGATTGCCAGACTTCTGGCTGACGCAGCTTCGAAGGCAACAGCCTTTTTCAAGGCCACGGCGTCGGTTTGAATGGCACGTAAGCTGTCGGCGACGTTCTGGAATGCGACCCGCACCACACTTTGATATTGTGCCGCCGCCTGCTCGTAAGCGGCTCGGGCGGCAAGCTGTTTGTGGAGCAGCGCACCCCCGTGAAACAGCGGTTGAGTGACACTGCCGGCTGCAGCCCAGAAGCCGAAGCCAGGGGTGAACAATTGTTCGACCTGCGGCGCAGTTGAACCGATCACACCCGTAAGGGTCACGTTTGGTAGGCGGTTGGCGATGGCGACGCCGATCTCCGCTTCAAACGAGTGCAAATTGGCCTCGGCGGCACGCACATCTGGACGTTGCTCAACCAGCCTGGAAGGCAGACTAACCGGCAGATCGCGAGGTAGCCGCAACTCGCCTAGCGTAAATTGTTGTGGCAAGCGCTGGCTGGGAAAACCGCCGGTCAGGGCCGATAGCAAATCGCGCTGCTGGAGTAATTGTTTTTGCAGCGGCGGCAAGGTCTGCTCAACCTGCGCTAACGCTGCCTCTTGTGCCACCACGTCACTCTCGGCAATCTGACCCAAGTCGAATTGTTTTCGTAACAACCCCAGAACGTCGCGCTCGAGCTTGATGATGGTCTGCGTGGCTGTAATCTGCCCGCGCAGCGAGGCTTCCTCGACCGCCGCACCCGCGAGGTTGGAGATCAAAGTCAAGTAAGTGGCCTCAAGCGCGAACCTTTGCGCATCCTCCTGTGCCTGAAGCGACTCAATCGCGCGTCGGTTGCCGCCGAATACGTCGGGCGTGTAGGAAATATTCAATTGCCCGGTGAACAGATTGAAGATCGAGCTGCTCCCGACGTCCGACGGCTGTCCAATCGCGGCTTTTTGCCGGATCCCGGTGAAGTTGGCGTCGACGGCAGGAAATAGCGTCCCTTCTTGGACATAGACGTTTTCTCGGGCCACAACGAGAGCGACCTGTGCCGCCCTAATGTCCGGATTAGCAAGGAGTGCCTTGTCGATAAGCTCATTGAGCGGCTTAGAATGGAAAACTGTCCACCACTGACCAGGCAAATCGAGATCTGACACAAAGCGTTGCGTATTTCCGCCGGGCGTCGCCGAACCAGTAACCGCAGGCGCGAGGCTTTCAGGGGTGTAACCATTCACGTCCGGGGGCGCCGGCCGCACGAAATCCGGCCCGACCGCACAGCTCCCTAGCCAAGCGGCAATAGCAAACAGACAAACGGCGCGAGCCCCCTGGCCCATGATCGTCAGTTCCTACGACTGTTGAGCGGTGCCTACGGCGGCATGCGCAGCTCGCCGGCGCCGTTCCGCCCAGCGCTCCACCACGAAGTAGAACGTCGGAACGATGAACAGCGTCAGTAGCGTTGCCGGAATGAGCCCACCTGCAACGACGGTTGCTAGATTGCGTTGAACATCGCTGCCGACGCCGGTCGCAAGTGCCGCTGGCAGCATGCCGACCGTGGCCACCGAAGCGGTCATCAGCACCGGCCGCAGCCGCTCACCGGCTCCCGCCAACACCGCTTCAAACAAAGGCGCGCCTTCCTGGCGGACACGATTTAGATTAGCGACCATGATGACACCGTTCATTACGGCGACGCCTGATAGCGCGATGAAGCCGACGCCGGACGCGACGTTGAGAGTGGTGCCGGTAACATCTAGCGCAATCAGTCCGCCGAGTGCGGCGAGCGGGACGACGCCGATGATAAGCGCAACCTGACGCAGCGCGCCAAATTCGGCGTAGAGCAGAACGATCATTGTCGCCAACGCCAAGCCGACAATCAGCTTGAATCGCTCCTCCGCCCGCTGCTGACCCTCGAGTTGCCCGCCCCATTCGATGTGATATGCCCTGTGGTCGAATGAGACTTTTTGAGCGATCGCCTTGTTAACGTCAGCCACGACCGAGAGGGGGTCACGATCGCCATAGTCGAGCTTCACCAAAAGATACCGATGGTTCATCTCGCGATTGATCATGCTTTCGCCCGTCTGCAGCCGCACGTCGGCGACCTGCGACAGTGGAATTAGCGCTCCATCACTTGAGGTCAGCACGAGGTTTTTGATTGCTTGGGGACTATTGCGGTCCGCGCCCGGAAAACGGACCGTGATGTCGTAATGTCGATCACCTAAAAACAATTGACTGACCGCCGCTCCTCCAATGCCGGTCGAAATCAGACTTGCGACATCGGCAATATTGATGCCGTAACGGGCAGTCGCCGCGCGATCAACTTTGATCGTGATTTGCGGCAATGGCGTATATTGATCAATTGCGGCGTCGCTCACGCCCGGGATACTGTTCGCCGCCGCCACGATGCTTTTGCCAATGCGGCGCAGTTCGTTGAAGTCGTCACCGAATACTTTGACGGCAAGCGCGCTGTGCGGTTCAAAAGCGGTATCGAGTACGCTGTCGATAATCGGCTGGCTGAATGCGATCTCAAAACCAGGCAAGCGGTCGAGCGCTTTCGACATACGTTCCACCAAGTCATGCTTGGTCTCGCCGGCCGGCCAGGTGCTATAAGGTGCAAGCACCACCGCGGCTTCCATGTGCGACGGTGTCCACGGATCCGTGCCATCATCGTTGCGGCCGATATGACTGACGACGCCTGATACTTCCGGAAATGAGCGGAGAACGCGACGCAAATCGGCGACCATGTCGGTGGCCTTCTGCAGCGAAATTCCAGGCGGCATTTCCGCATGCAGCCAGAGCGACCCTTCGTCAAGATCGGGAAGAAATTCACGCCATATCGTTAAGCCAAGCGCAACAACACCAATTGCGGCGCCGGCGCTCAATAGATAGGCGAGGCTCGGACGGCGCAGCGAGCTAGTCAACGCTGTTCGGTAATTCCGCTCTGTCCATTGCAAAACGGGATTTTGGAAGATGTGGCGCGGCCGACGATAAGCCGCATAAGCGAGGCCCGGCACGACCAGCAGCGCGAACCCCAAGGCTCCGAACTGCGCGAAGCCGACAGCATAAACCATCGGATAGAACAGCTTGGCTTCAATGCGGTGAAACGCGAACAGGGGCAAGTAGGTGGTGATAATTATGGCGGTCGAAAAAAATATTGGCCGCGCTACCTGGCGAGCGGCCTCGCGCACATGCGCCTCGGTCAATATCTCGTACGGCTTTGCTTCCCGTTGGCGCAGAATTGCTTCCGTCATCACAATCGCACCGTCGACGATGATGCCGAAATCGATAGCACCCAGCGAAAGGAGATTCGCTGAAATGCCGGCGTGATACATCAAAATGAAAGCAATCATCATGGCGAAGGGCACGGTGATCCCGACGATCACGGCACTGCGCGGGCTACCCAGGAACAGGATCAGCACGATCAACACGAGGCCAATCCCGGCGAACACCGTGTGCGCGACTTTATTGATGGTCGCATCGACTAGATTCGTGCGGTCCAGGTAAGGCACGATCTCGACGTCATCTGGCTTCAGACGCGCATTGAGCTCGGCAATTTTTGCGTGGACGCCCTTGAGGACCTGCGACGGATTCTCATGGCGTAACAACAACACGGTGCCTTCGACGACATCGTTTTTATCGTCCTGGCCAACGACACCGTGACGTTCTTGATTGGAAAGCTTGAGCTTGCCCAGGTCACGAACGAGAATCGGCGTGCCTTTGTGCTGAGTGACGACGATATTGCCGAGATCATCGAGCGTCTGAACAAGTCCGATTCCGCGAATAACGTAGCCAAGTTCGCCGCGGTTGAGCACGCTGCCGCCCGCGTTGGCATTGTTCGCGGTGATCGCGTTGGTGACGTCACTGAGCGAAATCTTGAAGCGCATCAGCTGCTGCGGATCGAGCTCGAGCTCATACTGGGTCGTGAGCCCGCCAAAATTGGACACGTCAGCGACGCCCGGTACCTGTTTGAGCGTGGGTATGATCGTCCACTGCTGAAGGTCGGACAGCTCGCGCAAGTTTTTAGTGGGCGAATTCAGCGTGTAGTAAAGGATCAGTCCGGTCGGCGATGACAACGGATTGAGGCCTGGCGTCAAATTGGCTGGCAGCGTCACGTCCTGAATCCGCTCATCGATCCGTTGCCGCGACCAATAGTCTTCGATGCCATCGCGAAATTGCAGAGTGATGATGGAGAGACCAAAAGTCGACCGCGAGCGCATCATTGTCATACCGGGCGTCCCATTGAGCTCGCGCTCAAGCGGGATAGTGACCTGCTGCTCGACTTCCTCAGCGGCAAGGCCAGGCGCCTGGGTGATCACCTGGGATTCGGTATCGGCCACGTCCGGATAGGCTTCGACAGCAAGCTGTGTCCATGAGTAGTAGCCGTACGCGCTGGCGAATACGCAAATCATCGCCACGACCAGGCGCTTGTTCAGAGCAAGGCCCACCAGCAGATCAATCACCGAGAAGTACTCCCCCTCTGACGACGATCAGATCACCGGCTTTGATTCCGCCCGTCAACACGACCTGATCGTCCTGTTGAAAGCCGATATCCACTGTGCGCGCTTCAAAAGTCCAAGGCGCCGTCTCAACGAACACCTGGCTAAGATTGTCTTTCAATACGAGGGCACTGGTTGGAACCACCGGCATGTTCTGGGTCGGTGGGTAGAAGCTGGCGGTTGCGAACATGCCCGGCCGCAGGCGCATGTCGGCATTGTCAAAAGCGATACGCACTTTGGTGCGGCGGGTATCTGGATCGACAACATCGCTAACGAACAACACGTGGCCCTTGAAGACCTCCCCGGGATACGCGGTGAAGAGAACGTCAACTGCCTGTCCCTTGGAGACGAGCGACGTGTCCATTTCGGGAACGTCAGCGGTGACCCAGATGGTCTCGAGATTCGCGATCGTCATGATCACTGCCGTGGAATCGTTGAGAAACGCACCCGGAGCGACTTGCAGGTCGATGATGCTCCCAGCCATCGGTGCGTTCACCGACAGCAAACGGGATTTCTCACTTTGAGCAGGCGGCACGCCGATTGAGCGCAATCGGGTCTCGGCCCGTTCGAACTCTGCTTGTGCCTGCGCATAGTCGCTCTGCGCCTGCTCGCGATCTTTGATGGCCGCACCACCGCTTTTTTCTAGACCGAGCTGGCGATCGAGCGCCTGTTTGGTCAGCTTCAACAGGGTGCGCGCCTTCTCATCGTCGGAAAATGCTTGCGCGAGATCGCCGGAGTCGAGCACCAAAAGCTCCTGCCCCTGTGTGACCCTTTCGCCGAGTTGTACTTTGAGATTGACGACGCGTCCGGCGACCGGCGGCAGGACTTTCACCGTGCGGGCTGGGTCAGCCTCGACGACTGCCGGTAAAATGAGGTCGCGACGAATGTTCTTGACTGCGACCGGAGCGATGGCAAGCGCACTACGCACCGGTGACCCGTCGGGCACGATCACCTGGCTGCCTGACCGAATTACCGGGGCCGCCTTCTCGACGACCTCACCGCCACGGAAATGCGAGGGTAATAAGGCGCGATAGGCACCGAAGCAGAGAATGCCGGCGACGATAGCGATAACAATGACCTTGGCGTAACGTGACGGGCCGAGCAGCGGTTCGCGCACGTCGCCAGCTTGATTTGACGGCCTCGGCGCGTGAGTACGCCGCCTGTGGTCCGGCTCTTGCTCGACGAGCATGCGTTATCTCGTCCGGTATGATTTTACGGGAATCCGGCCGCGAACGGTGTCCGTTCCGCACGACCGGGGGTGCAAATTGGGACCGCGTCAGGTGGCTCGGGTGCCGCGACGGTCCGGCTTAGATCGTTGGTGGACCGCGGGCCTGAAACGCGAATACGCGCGGAGCCGCAAAATCCGTCGCCGCGGCTGCTTCCAGAATAGCCCCCTCAACTGTGGTCGGGACCGGTAAGGCCGGCGCCACAGAAGGCGTCGATGTGCTCGCCAATTGGATGAGGGCACAAATCGGGCAGTCGTTGTCGGCTGTACCGTGCGATTTCTGGTTTTTGCTGTCGGCCTTGGTGGAGGCCGCGGAGGCTTTTTCCACCCCCGTGGACTGTGCCGTATCGGCCGCGGTGAGCGGCGGCAGGGCGTTGAGATGGACGTGGCCAAAGGTGACGACGAGTTGAATCGCCAGCGCAAAGAGCCCGAGGTGGGCCAATCTGCGTATATTTGATCGAATCCAGCGCATGCAGCCGCAGCAGTCCCCGCTTATGGCCAAATTGTAGCCCATGTCGGCTAGCGTTGGTAGTGGCGAGGAGGTCGGCCTTCACGCTTCACGCAATGCCCGCGTGGAAATCGAGTGTCGCGAGCAGCTCCGCGCCGCAGCCGCCATTGCAAAATTTCTCAGCCCGAAGTTTTTACTCCATCGAGGTTCGCCGCGGTGAAGCGAGTGAAGGGCTGGCTGCGTTTGAATGTCGCAACAGTGCGGAACGCCTGCGCGAGCATTCCGAGAGTTATTCGATAGCCCCGCGCCTACGCTCGGCGAGCAGTTTGCCATGACGCTCTTTTCGTCGCTTGTCGAAAAAAATTGTGCGTGATGGTCAGAAATCTGGTCAGAAAGCAGTTTTGCCGTCTGCGTGATTATTGTCTAAGCTTCAGAAACTCCCAAACTTTTTGCACTCGCAAAAAATTGGCGGAGGAAGTGGGACACTCTCACACCGTCACCGACTACTCGCGATCGACGTTGCGCCAGAGTCACGCACACCGAGTTTATGCGTTTGATTTTCAGAGACCGCCCTTCGCGCCGCTGAATGATTCGATCGTTTGGAACAAGCACTCCGCGGTGGGGGCAGAGTTGGGGTACAATGAGTCTGTTATGAACAATAGGTTAGCTACTGATTCAGAATGCGACCCCACAAGTAATGTCCACTTCTGATTGCCATGGCGGACAGCGCGTGTGAGCGCATTATCGCGGAGCCGCTGCCTGCTGGTCGATAAGCGGCGTGATACGTCTGATTGCGACGCGCCGATTCGCCCGTTCGGGCCCGTTCGTCTGAATTTTGAGATCCTGCTTTCCGTATCCCTGCGTAACCAGATTCTCCGGCGGCACCTGAAACTGTTCTGTGAGAGCGACCGCAACGGACTCGGCGCGACGATCCGACAGGGAGAGATTGTCAACGTCTGATCCAACGGCGTCGGTGTGACCTTCGATCAGAAAGACTTCTCGCGGGTTACGCCGAATTGCCCGGTTGAGCGCCTCAGCGATCAGCGACAGCCGGTCGACCTGATCGGGCGTC
>DATEKG010000221.1:0-3491 GCA_035277565.1 Pseudolabrys sp. | reverse complement strand
GTGATCCACATACGGCGGTCACGCGCGCCCCGACGCGCGCCAATGCCGCGTATCTTTCGCCGGCCTTCCTGCGGGACATTCTCGCACGTTACGAGGGCACGCAGCTCGGCCGCCAGGAAATCGACGGCGAGATTGTCGAGGAACGAAGCGACGCCCTGTGGACGCGCGGGATGATCGAGGCCGCGCGTGTGCCGGCGGCACCGCCGTTGCTGCGGATCGTGGTCGGCATCGACCCGCCCGGCTCGGACCGGCGTGGCGCCGATGCCTGCGGGATTGTCGCGGCCGGCATCGCCGAGAATGACACGATCTATGTGCTCGCGGACGCGACCGTGCAGGGCCTTTCGCCGGCCGGCTGGGCGACTGCCGCGATTGCGCTTTTCAGACGGATAAACGCCGACCTGATGGTTGCCGAAGTCAATCAGGGCGGTGACATGGTGCGCGCGGTGATCCACCAGGTCGACCCGGCGGTGCCCGTGTCGACAGTGCACGCCACGCGCGGGAAATGGCTGCGCGCGGAGCCGGTGGCGATGCGATACCAGCAGGGCATGGTCAAACATGTCGATCCGCCGATGCGCGAACTCGAAGACCAGATGTGCGACTTCGGCATAGGCGGGCTTTCGTCGCGTGCCTCGCCCGATCGCGTCGATGCGCTGGTTTGGGCCGTGACCGACCTCATGAAACGTGGTGCCGGCCCGCGGATCCGGGTCCTCTGGTGACGCCTGCCCCCCTTTGCCCTGAATAAGCGGCCGGACGCGGTGTTCCTGTCCAAAGGGGCCTATCGGGGGCGATCGCAATCCGTGCCGCGAAGGGGCTCCGCCGCCTTCACGCCGGTAACAGGGGATGGGAATGAATAATCTTGATGCACAACTCGACCGCTGGGCGCCAACCGTGCTCAGCCTGCTGCGGATTGTGGCCGCGCTGATGTTTCTCAGCGCAGGTCTGCAGAAGTGGTTTGGGTTTCCGGCGGTAAACCCCGCCTTCGCCAAGCTCCAGCTGATTTCGCTGATTGGCATTGCCGGTGTGATCGAGATCATCGGCGGCGGTCTTCTCGCGGTCGGGCTGTTCACGCGCGCCGCCGCCTTCATCATGTCGGGGGAGATGGCGGTTGCTTATTTTCTCAACCGCCCGGCCCGCGGGTTTACCCCGCTGGTCAACGGCGGAACCCTCGAAGTGCTCTATTGCTTTGTATTCCTCTATTTTGTGTTTGCCGGGGCCGGGCCATTGAGCCTCGACGCGCTGCGCAGCAAACGCGCCTGACCCGCCGCCAGGCAAGAGAGGCCGCCCAATAGGCTCCTATGGGGTCCCGTGGGGGCGGCCTTTGATTTGTGTCATTGCCAGCTGCGTCAGGCTGCGCCGGCCTTGCGGTTGGTGCCCTGGTCGAAAAACTGCCTGATCTCGTGGGCCGGACGCGCGTGGCTGAACAGGTAGCCTTGCATTTCCGTGCAGCCGATCGACTGCAGGACTTCCATCTGCTGCCTTGTCTCCACGCCTTCGGCGGTGGAGGTCATATTGAGGCACTTGGCAAGGCCGGCGACCGCATTGACGATCGCCAGCGGCTCGGCGCCGTTGGCGAGGTCCTGAATGAATGACCGGTCGATCTTGATCTTGTCGAAGGGGAAGCTGCGCAGATAGCTGAGTGACGAATAACCGGTGCCGAAATCGTCCAGCGCGATCTGCACGCCCATCTTGCGAAGCTCATGCAGCGTCGCAAGCGTGGTGAATGTGTTCTGGAGCAGCACGGTCTCGGTGATTTCCAGCTGCAGCCGATGCGGCGGCATGCCGGATTCCTCCAATGCGTCGGTGACCATGCCGACCAGATTGCGGCTGTTGAGCTGCGCCGGCGAGAGATTGACGGCAACCTTGATGTGCCCGGGCCAGTCGACCGCCTCGGTGCAGGCCGCCTTCAGGACCCATTCACCGAGAGGAACGATGAGGCCGGTCTCTTCCGCGATCGGGATGAAATCGGCAGGCGACACCAGCCCGCGCGTCGGGTGATGCCAGCGCAGCAGCGCCTCGAAGCCATTCACTTCATTGGTCTCCAGCACCACCAGCGGCTGATAGTGCAGCTCGAACTGTTCGCTTGCGAGCGCCCTGCGCAGGTCCATCTCGAGTTCGCGGCGCACTTTCATGCGCGTATTCATTTCCGGTTCGAAGAAGCGGAACGTGCCGCGGCCATCGCCCTTGGCGTCGTAGAGCGCCATATCGGCGTTGCGCAGAAGTTCGGCCGATTCCACGGCATCCATCGGCGCAACCGAAATGCCGATGCTGATGTCGGTAACGATCTGATGGCCCTCGATCTGATAGGGCTTGATGACCGAGTCGCGGATGCGCTTGGACAGGGTCGCGGCGTCGGCGGCCTGTTCCATCTGCGTCATGATGATGGCGAATTCGTCGCCGCCCATGCGCGCGACGATATCGAGCTCGCGCGTGCAGCCGCGCAGCCGCTCGCCGACCAGCTTGAGCAGTTCGTCGCCGATGTGGTGGCCGAGCGCGTCATTGACGCTCTTGAAATGGTCGAGATCGAGGCACAGCACCGCGAGGCATTCGCCGCGCTTGACGCGCTTGATCTCGTGATTGAGCTGTTCGAGCAGCAGGACGCGGTTGGGCAGATCGGTCAGGGCGTCGTGGCGCGCCATGTGCGCGATCCGCTCTTCGGAGCGCTGGCGCTCGGTGATGTCCTCGTGCGTCGCAAGCCATCCGCCCCCGCTGAGCGGCTTGTTGACAACGGAGAAAGCGCGGCCGTCGGGCAGATCGGCGACCCGGCTGAAGGTCTTTCCTTCCGCGATACCTTCCCTGAGGCGGGCGACATAGTCGTCGATGTCGCCGGCGAAGGTGCCAATCTCGGCGCGATGCGCGAGAAGATCGCGCAACAGGCACCCAGGCTTTACGATTTCCCCCGAAAGTCCATACAATTCGATATAACGTTCGTTGCAGAAAATTAGCCGCGTTTCCGAATCGAACATCAGCACGCCCTGGGACATGTTGTTCAGGACGGTTTGCAGCAGTTGCTCCTCCTTCCGCGAAATATGCGGAAAAGCCAAAATATCTGCACGCGACGTATGGTATTTCGACTGATCCATATGGGCCCCCCGGGCAAAGAGGTATTCTGGTCGGAGCCCAATCCTTACGAAGGCTCCGTGTGGAAGCCCTTAGGGGGTGCGTGTCGGTTTGATTAAAAACAGAACGATTGGAAGTGCCCGGTCGGCCGACAGAACCGGCCCATCCGACTCCCGCGGGGCAGGGCAGAAGCGGGCTGATTGAAATCGACAGTTATGTGACCCACGACACAGCAGGGCGGGGACCATCGGCCTATTCTGACAATCAAGGAATTCAACAAGGCTCCAGGCCACGCCGGAGCCGGGAAACAGGAGAGAGCCCCATGCGTATCGTCCTCGTCATCGCCTGCGCAGCAGCGTTCGTTTTCTCCGCCTGGTCGAATATGCCGACTTCCGCGGACACCCGGCAGTCAACCGAGACGATCAGCCCGCTCA
>DATEKG010000220.1:0-2962 GCA_035277565.1 Pseudolabrys sp. | reverse complement strand
TGCGGGGTTTTTGTCCCGATCTCACAATAGCGAATACCGTCTTCGGTCTTTTCGCTGGCGATCTCGAATGCCTCGCCGCGTCTCATGCCAGTGGTTGCCAGCACGCGCAATAACAGTCGGTCGCTTGCGTCAAGCTTGTGCAGATTGGCGCGAATCTTCTTCATGTCGGCATCGTCGAATGGCGCACGCTCTTGTTCATCGTCGCTCTTTGGCACGCATGACGCGAACGGATTGACGCCCTTGTGCTTGCCTTCATCAATGGCAAGATTCACCGCCGCGACTAGTGGCACCATGCGACGGCGAAGCGTGGCGCTTTTCACGTCCCCGTCGGCTTCGTCCACCATGTAGGCCACGATTGCGCGCCCATCTTCGCGCGTGCATTCGCTCAATCGCTTGCCGACAACCGTGCGGAAGATGCGCCAAACCTCGCGGGCCTGCCGTTCTTTCGTGCCGGAAATGTTGTTGTGTTTGAGGTAGGTTTCAAGCACGTGATCGTCAGGGCCGCTATTGGCCACGACATGCTTTGGCCGGTTTGGCATGTAATGAGCGGGAACAGGCCCAGCGCCAATCTTGCCGTCATGGGCATCGTCAAGCACCTGAAATTCCTCCGCCGCTGGTAGATCAGGGCCGATCAAACCAATGCTCGGGCGGCCATTGGGGCGGCGCGTTCCATCCGAAAACGTCAAATCGCGTTCGGTCGCCATGACCGTGCGGCCATCCGGCAACGTATGCAGACCCGGCTCATACTCGTTAAGCCAAGGGCCATGCACAATTGTCGGAACGCGCGATTGCCGCCGCTCGTACATCAACAGCTTGTGCTGCTTGATAAGATCAGCCGCCGCTATCTCGGCGGCTTTTAGATCGGTTGTGCCAAGCGATCGCTCGATCAGCTTTTGACCGGGCGGTTGCAACCGGACGTACCAGTTCTGACTGCCTTTACGCTTGAACAGATACCGCATGACTGTCTCCGAAATCGGGTTTTACAGACACCCTTTCGAGACAGCACATTACAGGCACCTTTACAGGCAGGCCATAAATTCAAAAAACCCTTTTGAAATCGAGGTTAATATGGCGCGCCCGAGACGATTCGAACGTCCGACCTTTGCCTTCGGAGGGCAACGCTCTATCCAGCTGAGCTACGGGCGCGCGTGAGCCCTGAATAGACGAAACACCCGCAGGCGGCAACGGGCGCGCGCCTGGCCGGCGTGCGCCGCCATTCCGGGCTTGCCTGACGGTCAGGGCCATCAGCGCGTCACGGACAGGGATGCCGGATGCCGTCGTAACCGAGATAGGTGCCGGACGCGGGGTCGTAGGAGCGGTACCGCTGCTCGCAATACGCGACCGCGTCAGGTCCGGGGCCGGCATCGTAAACCTCCGGGCCTTCATAAACGGGAGCGGCATAATATCCCGGTCCATAGTAGTAGGGGGCTGCCAGCGCGCTGCCGACAAGCGCGCCGGCCGCGAACCCGCCAAGCGCGGCCCCGCCCCAGCCCCAGCCTCCGTGATGCCAGTGCCCGCCATGCCAATGTTGCGCGTAGGCTGGCGCCGAAACGGCAAGGCCGGCGGCCAGTGCCGCGGCCACTGCCAAAGTTGATCTGGAACGCATCGAACTTTCTCCACATTTGATGTCGCATCCCACCACCGGGCAACGTCCTTCGGCGCGTCGCGTTCCGCGCCCCCCGGATGCCAGGAAACTGTGGTTAAACCCGCGGAGTGTGCCGCGTTGCATTTACGAAACAGGAGCGAATCCCCTACTGCTGTAGGTGTTCGCGCATGGTGCGCCCAAGGAGCAATGTCAAATGGCAGTAGCCGCTTCCTCAAAGCCGAAAGCAGGCAAGCCCGTCACCACCAGACATCTGGCCGCCGCGCTTGCGGAACAACATCAGCTCAGCAAGAAGCAGGGCCTGGAGATGCTGGAGGACCTGATCGGAATGATCACCAAGCACCTGAAGAAAGGTGAGCGGGTGAAGATAGCCGGCCTCGGCATTCTGCTGGTCCGCAAGCGTGCGGCCCGCATGGGCCGTAACCCGATGACCGGCGAAGCAATCAAGATCAAGGCGAGCAGGAAAGTCGCGTTCCGCGCCGCCAAGGACCTGAAGATGGCGATCTGATCACCCAGGTTTGGTTTTGCAAAACCCCGCCGGTGCCCGGCGGGGTTTTTGTTTTGCGCTGCGCATGACGGGGCGGCGCGCACGGGTTGGCTCCTCGCCTGCCGGGCGGTCTATAATGCCGGCTGGCAGGTCGAAGGAGAGCTTTGATGTCACAGGCAGCGGAGAAACGCGGTGGCATACCGGCGATGCTCAAGGATGCGGCGTTCGTATGGGAAGACCCCCTCGATCTCGAGAGCGAGCTGAGCGAGGACGAACGCATGGTGCGCAACACCGCGCGCGGTTTTGCGCAGAGCTATCTGATGCCGCGCGTGACGCAGGCCTATCGCGAGGAAAAATACGATCCCGATCTTCTGCCCGAAATGGGCAAGCTCGGTCTGCTCGGGCCGACCATTCCTGAAGAGTATGGTGGCGCCGGTCTCGGCTATGTCGCCTACGGGATGATCACGCGCGAGCTCGAGCGCGTCGATTCAGGCTACCGGTCGTCGATGTCGGTGCAGTCGTCGCTGGTGATGTATCCGATCTATGCCTACGGCACGGAGACGCAGCGGCGGAAATACCTGCCCCGGCTTGCAACCGGCGAGATCACCGGCTGCTTCGGATTGACCGAGCCGGATCACGGATCTGATCCCGGCTCGATGGTGACGCGCGCCGAAAAGGTCAGCGGCGGCTACAGGCTCAACGGCGCCAAGACCTGGATCTCGAATGCGCCGGTCGCCGATGTCGCGGTGGTCTGGGCCAAGCTCGACAATGTCATCCGCGGTTTTCTGGTGGAGCGGGGCGCGAAGGGATTTTCCGCCCCGAAGATCGAAGGTAAGCTGTCGCTGCGCACCTCCATCACGGGCGAGATCGTC
>DATEKG010000219.1:0-4919 GCA_035277565.1 Pseudolabrys sp. | reverse complement strand
ACGAGCGAGGGGCTCAATGCCTTCGGGGAGAGATGGGTCTTCGGCTCCGTGCTGGATCTCCGACCAGTGCATCGGTGACGAGGGATCGACAGGCGCATCCAGGTCGTCGCCAAGGGCGGCACCCAAAGCCTTTTCGAATCCTTTTTCGACCGAGATGTGATCGATGACCGGCGGCCACAAGCTCCGCGTCTCCAACGACAGCATCTTCGAAAGCGTCTTTGCCTCGGTTTCCAGGCGCTGAACGCGTTTTTCCGATTCGGAGAGAGCCTCGCGCGCGGTTTCCAGTTCGGCGCGCGCCACATTATGCGCAGCTTCCGCCGCAACGGCAGCGGCCTCGGCTTCCGTCAAGGCGCTCTGCGCGCCTTCGACCGCCGCCGCAAGCGGCGCATGGTCGGTGGTGTGCAGGGTCGCCAATTCGCTCTCGATCGCCTCAATCTCGGAGGCAAGCCTTGCAATGCGGTCGGTCTGCTCGCGCGCCGCACTTTCGAAACGGGTGCGCTGTGCGGACAGGTCGGCGAGGGCGGTCGTCAGATCGGCAAATACTTTTTCCACGGCCCCGAGTTCGCCGTCCGCCTCGGCGACCTTGGCGTCGATGCCGCTGCGCCTTTCGGCGCTTTCGCGCGCTTCCGCACGAATGGTTTCTTCCTCGGCGGCGAGGCGCGCGACCGCCTGTTCGGCATCGGCGGCAAGCCGTTGTTCGCGCTCGACATCGGCGGCAAATTGCACGAGGCGCAAATCGAGTTCGGCGATGCGATCCTTGGCGCGCGCCTCCTCGCGATCGAGTTCCTGCAGCGCAACGTTGAGCCGATGCAGCGCGGCGCCGGCGCGGGCTTCCGCTTCACGCAATCCGGGCAGCGCGGCGGCCGCAAGCGCTTGGCGCTTGGAGGCCTCGGCTTCCGCCTCCACGCGTGCGGCGACCGTACGGACGCAGAGGTCCTTGGCGCGTTCGGCTTCCGCGACCTCGTTATTGGCGGCGGTCCAGCGCAAATGATACAGCGTCGCTTCCGCCTTGCGCACCTGCGAAGACACCGTGCGGTAGCGGATTGCCTGGCGTGCCTGTTTTTTGAGACCATCGATCTGCGCAGTCAGTTGTCCGATGACGTCTTCGACGCGCAGCAAGTTTGTTTCGGCGGCTTTCAGGCGAAGCTCCGCTTCGTGCCGCCGTGCATGCAGTCCGGCTACGCCGGCTGCCTCTTCCAGCACGCGGCGGCGCTGCTCCGGCTTTGCCTGGATGATCTCGCCAATCCGCCCCTGGTGCACGAGTGCCGGCGAACGCGCGCCCGTCGACGCATCGGCGAACAGGATCTGGACGTCTCGCGCCCGGACCTCGCGTCCATTGATGCGATAGTTCGAGCCGGAATCGCGTTCGATGCGGCGAGCGATCTCCAAAGAGTCCTGATCGTTGAAAGCGGCAGGAGCAGAGCGGGTCGAATTGTCGATTGCGATCGCCACTTCGGCGTTATTGCGCGCCGGACGGCTGTTTGAGCCCGAAAAGATCACGTCGTCCATGGAGGAAGCGCGCATGGACTTGTATGAGGACTCGCCCATGACCCAACGCAGCGCTTCGACCAGGTTCGATTTGCCGCAACCGTTCGGGCCGACAACGCCGGTCAATCCCGGCTCGATCTGAAAATCGGTCGGCTCGACAAATGACTTGAAGCCGAGCAACCGCAGCCTGGTGAGCTTCATCGCGTTAAGGCCTCATGCAGTCTTCTTCTTGGCGCATGCATCCGTCTTCCGTTCGCCGGCACGTTTCCGGCGAAAGCGGGATCCCGGCTCCCTCGATAAGGATCATGCGCAAGCGGGATGGGCCCCATCCTTCCATCAAGGTTCTACGGTGGACAATTCAGCAGGCCTTTCCGCGACTTGCCCAAATCCGGGTGTCCATCCGATGCGTCGGCCGGAGAATGAATCGCCGCGCCCGTAAGGGCAACTGCCGCGCGGGCCGCAAAACCGGTTTTCCAGACTTTTCGGGTGGGGCCGCCAGCCGCGCCGATAATAGGACGAAACCGCCCGGAGCAAAAAACCCTTATCAGCCCTTGAGATAGGGGTCGATCAGCTTGGCCATTTCGTCGATCGACATGGCACCGGGGTAGGACGTCCCGTTGATGAAAAATGTCGGCGTCGACTGCACCTTGAACTCTTTGATTGCGCGCTGACGCACGCTTTCGATGCCATCGAGCATTTTCTGATTCGCCAGGCAGGCCTGGAAACTCTGCTCGGTGAACCCGGCCTGCTTGGCGATCGCCATCAGGGGCGGAATGGGCTTTTCGACCGCCCACTGCCGCTGCTGGCGGAACAGGGTATCTACGAGCGCAAAGTACTTGTTCTTGTCGTCGGCGCCGGCGCAACGGGCAAGCATGAAGGCCGCGGCGGCGAGATTGTCGAGCGGGAACTCCCGGAAAATGTAACGGACCTTGCCGGTGTCGATATAGCGCTTCTTGAGTTCGGGGAATGTCGTTTCCTGGAAATGTGCGCAGTGCGGGCAGGTCATCGATGCATATTCGATGATCGTGACCGGCGCCTTTTCATCTCCCATCACCATGTCAGGCAGCGCTTCGGGTTTCATCAGTTCGGCCGTCGGCACTGTTTCGGCCAAGGCGGGACCCGAAAGTGGCGAAAGCGACGAAACCCCGAAGAGGCTGGTGGCGATCGCTAACGTCGCCGTGGTCTGGCAAAATTCGCGGCGGGTCATCTGCAAAGGAAACTCCTGGGCTAAACGCCGTCCTGACGGGCTAAGGGCTAGCTGGATAGCATAATTGTGGCAATGCCGGGCCGCCCTGCCAAGGTGCCACCCGAACTCAATTTCGCTTGATTGCGGCACCGAGACGCCCAATGGCGTGGCGAAGACCGTCGTCCTCTACGCCCTGCAGGCCTTCGGCTATGCGGGCTGCCTCAGCTGGGTCGGGGTTGCGTGGCGGCGGCTCCGTTTGCCGGCGCAGCGGCGCCTGACGTATCGCGATCCGGCCGATGGCCTGCCAGCCGAAGAAGCGGTTAACCCTCTCAAGGATGACCGCAGATTGATATTGAATTTCGAGCGCTGCCGGGCCTTCGACCCTCAGCACGAGCGTGGCCGGTTCAACCTTTTCGATGCCGGCCGCACGCGGCCAGTTGATCTTGAGCGGCTCGCTATGTGCAGCAATCTCCGGGCCGGCAATTTCGATCCACCGCGAAATGATCTCGGTGGATGCAAAACCCTGAGCCTTGAGAACGTCGCTCAAGGTCGAGCCAAGGAAATCGGAAAGCGGCCGGGGAAAACTACGCGAAGGCTTGGTCATGGGGTTCGGCCCTGTGCCATCGTTTGCGCATGACCGTAGCAGTCAGATTGCCCCGGCGGAAGAAAGGCGAGGGACCGGATCCCGCTGTTCTGCTCGCCTGGTACGACCGGCATCGGCGCGTATTGCCCTGGCGAGCGGCGCCTGGGGAACGGGCCGACCCCTACCGTGTCTGGCTGTCGGAGATCATGTTGCAGCAAACGACGGTGAAGGCGGTCGCCCCTTATTTCGAACGCTTCCTGTCGCGCTGGCCGACGATCGAGGCCCTCGCGCGTGCACATCTGGATGATATTCTCCGAGCCTGGGCGGGCCTCGGCTACTATGCGCGCGCTCGCAATCTGCACGCGTGCGCGAACGAGATTGTCGCGCGGCATGGCGGGCGATTTCCTGCGGACAGGGATGCGTTGGCGGCGCTGCCGGGAATCGGGGATTACACGGCTGCCGCCATCGCTTCCATTGCCTTCGATCATCCGGTGGTTCCCGTCGACGGCAATGTCGAGAGAGTTGTTTCGCGGTTGTTTGCGCTCGAAGAGGCATTGCCGGCAGCCAAGCCCGCCACCAAGCGATTTGCGGCATTGCTCCAGCCGCCTGGACGCGCAGGCGACTTTGCTCAGGCGATGATGGATCTCGGCGCCACGATCTGCACGCCCAAACGTCCCGCCTGCATCGTTTGTCCCTGGACCGCCGCTTGCGCCGCCAATCGGCGCGGCGATCAGGAGACGTTTCCGCGAAAAGCGCCAAAACGGGAAGGTCAACTGCGGCGCGGCGCGGCATTCGTTGCATTACGCGATGGCGTCGAGGTCATGCTGCGCCGCCGCCCCGACAAGGGGCTGCTTGCTTCCATGATGGAGGTCCCTGGCAGCGTGTGGTCGCACGATTTTGATGGAGCAAGCGCACTGCATTCGGCTCCGCAAATGACGCGCGCGAAATGGCGACGCGTGCCGGGCACTGTCCGCCACGTGTTCACGCATTTTCCGCTTGAGCTTGCAGTCTTCGTTGCACATTTGCCGCGCGCGGCGAGAGCCACGAAAGATGCTCGCTGGGTGAAAATCGATGATCTTGCCGGCGAGGCGCTTCCGAATGTGATGCGCAAAGTCCTGGCGCACGCATTCGACAACGAGCTAAACCGCAGGAATACCCGACGCCGCGATCAGCATTGAATTTTCAGCGCGCTCGGCCAGGTCGGGACGCTTGCGTTGCGCGCCGCCGCCTTGCTGCGGTCGCGACGGTTCCCATGGGTGCGAAAGATCGCTAGAAAATGCAGTCGCCGATCAGGGGCTTTTCGAAAGGGCCGTGACATGGACGTTCAACGCTACGATGTGGGACCGCGCATGAGCAAAGTAGTGGTGCACGGCAATACAGTTTATCTCGCGGGCATCGTCGCCGATGGTCCAAAAGGCAAGAGCACGGGCGATCAGACGAAGGACATCCTCAGGCAGATCGACGGCTTTCTTGCCAAGGCTGGCATCGACAAAACGAAACTGCTGTCGGCCAATATCTGGATCACCGACATGGCGAACTTTGCCGAAATGAATGCCGCATGGGACTCGTGGGTTGCGCCCGGCAACACACCGGCACGTGCGACGGTTGAGGCGAAACTTGCATCGCCGGATTACAAGGTCGAGATCATGGTTGTGGCGGCGA
>DATEKG010000218.1:0-3301 GCA_035277565.1 Pseudolabrys sp. | reverse complement strand
GCGGCCACGGTGGCGGCCATTATGTTGGGGTCGGCGCCGGGACGCGTAACGCTGACATTGATGGTCGGAAACTCGACGGATGGCAGGCTTGCCACCGGCAGGAATGCATAAGCGACCGCACCGACCAGAAACAATCCAATGGCCAGCAGCGTGGTTCCGATGGGCCGCCGGATAAAGGGATAGGAAAAGTTCACGGTCGTCCCCCGGCCGGGCGAGCGAGGCGTCCCGGCGTTGCCGGCGGTTCCGGTGCAAGCCGCGCCCGCAAACGTTCCATGTAGAGATAGATGACGGGTGTGGTGTAGAGCGTCAGCAGCTGCGACAGCAGCAGACCGCCGATGATCGTGATGCCGAGCGGGTTGCGCAGCTCGGAGCCGGTTCCGCCCTCAAGCGCGAGCGGCAGCGCGCCGAACAGTGCCGCCAGCGTCGTCATCATGATCGGCCGGAACCGGAGCATGGCGGCCTGCATGATCGACTCCTCCGGCGACAGCCCCTGGTGGCGCTCGGCCTCGATCGCGAAGTCGATCATCAGAATTGCGTTCTTTTTCACGATGCCCATGAGCAGAACGATGCCGATGAGCGCGATCACCGACAGGTCATAGCCGAGCAGCATCAGCGCGAGCAGCGCGCCGACTCCTGCCGAGGGAAGCGTGGAAAGAATCGTGAGCGGGTGGATAAAGCTCTCGTACAGCACCCCGAGGACGATATAGATCGCGATCGCCGCGGCGAGGATCAGCCAGGGCTCGCCGGCGAGCGACCTGGCGAATTCGGCCGCGTCGCCGGAGTAACTTCCGGTGACGGATGTCGGCATGCCGATTTCGTGTTCGGCAGTGCGAATGATCCGAACGGCATCCGAGAGGGCGTAGCCCGGCGCCAGATCGAAGCTGATCGTGACAGACGGGAACTGCCCCTCGTGCGCGATGGCGAGCGGGGCCGATGTCGGGACAAAGCGCGCAAATGACGCCAGCGGCACCTGGTTGCTGCTGGTAACCGAGTTGGGGGTCGCGGTCGTATTGGTGTTGGTGGTCCCGGTTGCCGTATTGGCGACGGTCGCGACCGTCCCGGTCGATGTGCTGGCGCCGGTGACGTAGAGTTTTGTCAGGGCGTCGGGATCTTTCTGGTAGCGCGGCTGTGCTTCCAGGATAACCCGATACTGGTTCGCCTGGCCGTAGATGGTCGAAATCTGTCGCTGACCGAAGGCGTCGTTGAGCGTGTCGGTCACGCTTTGCATGGACACGCCGAGCCGGCCCGCCTGCTCGCGGTCGACCTCGACCTGCACGCGCGGGCCGCCCTCCTGCGCCTCGGATGCGACTTCGAGAAACGCAGGGTTTCCGCGCAGGCTACGCACCAGCCTGTTTGTCCAGTCGACCACTTCGTTACGATCGGTCGATACCAGCGTGTATTGATACTGCGCGCGGCTGGTGCGCGTCGAAATCTGGATGTCCTGGGTCGCCTGAAAATAGACGGTCATGCCGGGCACTCCGGCTACCGCGTGTTTGAGCCTGTCCACGATCTGGTCAACGCGCGCCTTGCGATTATCACGTGGTGTGAGCGTGATCGCGAGACGTCCTGCATTCGGTGTCGCGTTGATGGGGCTCACTCCGATGACCGAGACCACCCCGGTCACGTCGGGGTCGGTGTGGATCGCGTCCTCGACCAGCCGCTGCCGGCGCTGCATCTCGTCAAAGGATACGTCGGTGCCCGCCTCCGTCACCGCTGTAATCAGGCCCGTGTCCTGCAGCGGCAGGAAGCCCTTGGGGATCAGAACATAGAGCAGGATCGTCGCGGCGAGCGTCGCCAGCGTGACGAGGAGCGTCTCGCGTTGATGGCGCAAAACCCATTCGAGGCTGCGTCGGTACCCTTCGATTGTCTGCTCCGTCAATGCGTGGAAGCGCCTTGTGAAGGCATTTTCGACGCCGGTGCCGTGACGCAGCAGCTTCGCGCACATCATGGGCGTGAGCGTCAGCGAGACGATCGCCGAGGCAACCACGGCAATTGTGAGCGTCAGCGCAAATTCCCGGAACATGCGTCCGACGAGGCCGGTCATGAAGAGCAGGGGAATGAAGACCGCAATGAGTGACAGGGTGAGTGAAATCACCGTGAACCCGATTTCACTGGCGCCGCGTAACGCCGCGTCGAATGCGTTTTCGCCGTTCTCCATGTGGCGAACGATGTTTTCGATCATGACGATTGCATCGTCGACCACGAAACCCGTGCCGATGGTAAGCGCCATCAGCGAGAGGTTGTCGAGCGAGAAGCCCGCGAACCACATCACGCCGAAGGTCGCTATCAGCGACAGCGGCAGCGCCACTCCTGCAATGATTGTGGCACGGATCGTCCGCAGAAAGATCAGGACCACCAGGACGACCAGCGCCACGCTCAGCACGAGAGTGAATTGGACGTCGTGGATCGAGGCGCGGATGGTGGTGGTGCGGTCATTGACGATGGTGAGGTCGGCGCCCGCCGGCAGTGCGCGGCGAAGACGAGGCAGTTCGGCGCGGATGCGCTGGACGGTCTCGATAACATTCGCGCCGGGCTGGCGCTGGACGTCGATCACGATCGACGGCTCGCCGCGATACCAAGCGCCGACCTTGGTGTTTTCCAGCCCGTCCACAACGTCGGCGACGTCGCTGATTTTCACCGGCGCGCCGTTTCTGAACGCTACGACGATGTCCTTGTAAGTACTAACCGCAGTGATCTGGTCGTTGGCTGCTATCGTGTAGGATTGATGGGCGCCGTCGAGGGCACCCTTGGGTCCCGCCACATTGGCGCTGACGATGGCGGTGCGCAGGTCTTCAAGCGCCAGGCCATAGGCGGCCAGTCGCGACAAATCGGCCTGAATGCGAATTGCGGGGCGGATGCCGCCCTGCACCGAAACGTGGCCGACGCCCGTTACCTCCGACAATCGCGGCGCCATGATGGTGTCGGCCATGTCGCTGAGCGATCGCAAGTCGATTGTCTTGGACGTCAGCGCGAGCGTTATGATCGGTGCATCGGCCGGGTTGACCTTCGAATAAAGGGGCGGGTAGGGCAAGTTGCGCGGCAGGGTCGAGGCCGCCGCATTGATTGCCGATTGCACATCTTGCGCCGCCGCGTCGATGTCGCGGTTGAGCTCGAACTGCAAGGTCACCTGACTGATGCCGAATGAACTTGACGAGGTCATCGTCTGCAGCGCCGGGATTTGCCCGAACTGACGCTCCAGCGGCGCCGTCACCAGCGCCGCGATAGTGTCGGGATTTGCGCCAGGCAGCTGCGTGGTGACCTGGATGGTCGGAAAATCAACCTGCGGCAGGGCCGATATGGG
>DATEKG010000217.1:0-10729 GCA_035277565.1 Pseudolabrys sp. | reverse complement strand
GGCTCATTTCCGCGCTCTCCGTCGAGCATGACGCCGTCCTCGAGAGCAATCCCAACGAAGCGCTTTTCCAGGCGGCGGAGGGGGACTACGAGCTCGTGATCGTATCACTCAGCCTTCAGGACTTCGACGGACTTCGGCTATGCAGCCAGATCCGCTCGATCGAGCGCAGCCGTAACCTGCCGATACTTGCCGTCGCGGAAGGAGACAATGCAACGCGTCTCGCGCGCGGACTCGAGATCGGCGTAAATGACTATCTGTTTCGTCCCCTCGACAGGAATGAACTGCTGGCGCGTGTGCGAACGCAGATCAAGAGGAAGCGTTACACCGAGCGGCTGCGCGACAATGTTCAGATGTCGATCGAACTCGCGATAACAGACGGCCTCACCGGCCTGTCCAACCGCCGCTATATGGAAACCCATCTCGAGACCCTGGTCGAACAGGCGTCCGCCCGTGGAAAGCCGATCGCGGTCCTTGTGGTCGACATCGACTATTTCAAAGCGATCAACGACGGGCATGGACATGACGCGGGCGATGATGTCCTGCGTGAATTTGCGGCGCGAATTCACCAGGCCATTCGTAGCATCGACCTTGCATGCCGCTATGGAGGCGAGGAATTTGTCATCGTCATGCCGGAAACCGATATGGCGGTCGCGACCATGGTGGCCGAGCGGCTCCGGCGGCGCGTGGCGGGGCAGCCCTTCGCGATCCAGGAGGGTGCGCGCACGCTCGACGTCACCATTTCGATCGGCATTGCGGCGCTGAGCGACGCCTCCGACAGCGCTGCCGCTATTCTCAAGCGCGCAGATCAGGCGCTCTATCGCGCCAAGCGCGATGGGCGCAATCGGGTCGTGCCCGACGCCGCCTGACTTGCGTCCAGACGATTCGCCAGCCCGGCAAAATCGCCGGGTGTGTTCCGCACGAATTTGCAAAGTATTCCAGCCTGTTAGCGGTCAATTTGGTTGGGGAAGGCGCCTGGTCTAACCTCGCGGCAGCGGTTGAGTCTCGTGCGTAATTGAACACCCTGCGGATGCTCAGGTCCGCCGCATCTCCTGGGTCCCGTGGGGTTCGGCCGGTTCGGGAGCGGTGCGAGTGGCCTCCTCATGCCGCCGCTTCCGGGCCGGCCACCTCGGCCTGGCGCGCTGCTGCTGTCAGGGGCGGACGACGGTCCAGCCTTTTTCCGCCAGTTCCATCAATGTCACGACGCCGGCAGGCACACGCTCGGCATTGTCAACGAGCGGCGGTTCTTTGCCTTCCTTGCGCGTCATGGACTCCAACGTGTTTTCACAGGCCTTGAATGCGACATTGGGCATTCCCTGCTTGAAGGACTTGAGCCTGACAAGTACCGGCGACTTGTCCTGGCGGAGCATGTTGAGGCCTGCATTGAAAGCGACGACCTGGATGTCAACTTCCTCGCCCTTGTCCGAATAATATTTCGATACATTGGCGGCGACATTCAGCACGGCATTCATCTTTGCCGGATCATCGTCACTGATTTGCAGCGCGAGTCGGTGCTTCTCGGCTGCATTCGCGGGAAGGCAGGCGAGCGCCAGCAGCGACAGGGCGGCAAACAGTGTGCGCAGCATCACAGATGCTCCCGGGATCACTTGATCTTCGATTCACTGTACTCGACGTGTTTCTTCGCGATCGGATCGTATTTCTTCTTCTTCAGTTTGTCGGTCTGTGTGCGCGAGTTTTTCCGCGTCACGTAGTAGTGGCCAGTCCCGGCACTGGAGACGAGTTTGATCTTGAGACTGATGGCTTTGGCCATGGAATTTCCTCTTGAACTTGAGCTGCAACAGCGTCCTGGGGTGTCCTGGACTTCCTGGGCGCGGAAACTAGCGCCGAAGCGCGAAATGTCAATAAAAGCCCTGTTTTTCCTGCATTTACAGCAGTTCCCGGAGGAATTGCTGGTCGACCATATAGTAGAAGGGGACCGGAAGATCACGGTCCATGCCGGCTTCAACGCGCGCCAGCAATTCTTCGAGCACGACCCCGGTGACGGCCGGCATGTCGAGGCGGGCCGCTTCCTCGATCGGTATCCATGTCAGCTCGACCAGTTCGGAATCGGGTCCGACGACACCCTCGACCGTGTGTGCGATGGCCGAAGCATCGACGGTCAGAAAGCGCGTATCGAAGCGCCGGGGCCGTCGCGGCGGCGTGATTGCCCGAGCGATAAAATGGATTTTGCCAAGGTCGGGATGGATTTTGGCCTTGGCAAATTCGTGCCAGATTTCTCCCGGTATTGCCGGCGGTGCGTCGCGTTTTGTGCCAAGCAGCAGCCCGGTTTCCTCAGCAGTTTCGCGCACTGCAGCGAGTGCAAACGAACGGGCAAAACCGGCAACCGGATCGGCAATGCGTTCGACGAGTTTTTTCTCGGTGCCCGGATGAAGCTCACTGACGGCCGTCATCAGCCGGTCCGTTGGCTCGATCCGGCCGCCGGGGAAAACGAACTTTCCGGGCATGAACTTGTGGCTGGCATGGCGCCGGCCGAGCAGGACTTTTGGCCTGGCCCCTGACCGGTCGATCAGCATGAGGGTGGCTGCGTCGCGCGGATCACTGTCAGGGAATGACTGATCTCGCTCCACCTTGCTCATTCGCTCTGCCAGGACTTTTCCCAGGTCTTTGGTCATTATCTCTTCCGTTGCCTGCCGCGTGGGCGACTGTGCTCGCGCCGGTCACGGCGCTGCCGATGGCCTGGCCGTCCCTCCGATAAAAGCTCAAAGCGCAATGCGCCGGCAACCGGCGCGGCCTCGACAAGTTTGACCGTGACCGGGTCACCCAGGCGGTAAGTCTGGCTGGAACGGGAACCGGTCATCGCGTGAGCTCTCTCGTCGTACCGGAAATACTCGTCACCGATTGTGCGAGCCGGAACGAAGCCGTCGGCACCGGTATCACGCAGCTTCACGAACAGTCCGGCTCGAGTGACGCCGGATATCCGGCCGTCGAAGGTTGCACCCACACGATCCGCGAGAAAGTGAGCGATCAGGCGGTCCGCAGTTTCACGTTCGGCGAGCATTGCACGACGCTCCGTTGCCGAAATCTGCGCACTGACCTCGGCGAGGGCGCTTCGTTCCAGCGATTCCGGCAATCCATCGCTGCCGAGCTTGAGGGCACGGATCAGGCCGCGGTGTACGACGAGATCGGCATAACGCCGGATTGGCGACGTGAAGTGAGCATAGCGGCGCAGATTTAATCCGAAGTGGCCGTAATTCTCGGCCGCATATTCCGCCTGAGCCTGGGTTCGCAGGATCACTTCGTTGATGAGTTGTTCGGTATCGCGGCCTTTGACCCGCGTCAGGATCTTGTTGAACGCTTCGGGCCTCAGGGCGCCGCCTTTGGCAAACGGGATATCAAGTGAAACGAGAAACTCTCTCAGGGCCTGCACCTTTTCCATCGCCGGCTCGTCGTGGACACGATAGATCAGTGGAACGCGGGCGCGTTCCAGCGTTTCCGCGGCTGCGACATTCGCCAGGATCATGAACTCTTCGATCAGGCGATGAGCTTCGAGCCGTTCCGGTGAAATCACCCGGTCCACGGTTCCGTCAGCCTTCAGAAGGATCTTGCGCTCCGGCAGGTCGAGATCGAGCGGTTGGCGTTCGGCGCGGGCCTTCGCCATCGCTTCATAGGCAGCGTAGAGCGGCGCCAGAACGGGTTCGATCAAGGCTTCGGTGGTTTCGTCGGTGCGGCCTCCGATTGCCCATTGTGTCTGCTGATATGAAAGGCGCGCGGCCGACCTCATCAAGATCCGGTGAAAACTATGGCCCCGTTTGCGGCCGTCGGCGCCGATCACCATGCGTACTGCCAGGGCGGCACGATCTTCCTCCGGTCTGAGCGAGCACAGGTCATTCGAGATGCGCTCGGGCAACATTGGTATGACGCGGTCGGGAAAATAGACGGAGTTGCCGCGCACCAGCGCTTCGCGATCGAGGGCGGAGCCCGGCTTTACGTAGTGAGCGACGTCGGCGATCGCGACATGGACGATGAATCCACCGCTGTTGCCGGCAGACTTGTCCGGCTCCGCATGAACGGCGTCGTCATGATCCTTGGCGTCGGGCGGATCGATCGTAACGAAGGGCACCAGCCGCCAATCTTCGCGCCCGGCGACTGTCGCCGGCTTGGCGGAATTCGCCTCAAGCTCCGTATCGCGGCGGAATACAGAAGGAATGCCGTGCGCATGAATAGCAATGAGGCTGACGGCGCGCTCGCTTTTGAGCGAGCCGAGCCGCTCGACAACCTGCGCTGTCGGCAGGCCGAGCCGCGGGGCTCTCGAAGTTTCGACCGCGATCAGGTCGCCATCTTCCGCATCAGCAGTCGCGCCGGCAGGAATAGCCAACTCCTTGCCGAGCATCTTCTTGTCGACGGGTTCCAGGCGGCCGCCCCCGTACGCAATTTTTCTGAATATCCCCAGTACCCTGTGCTTCGGGTGGTCGATGATCCTGATGATGTGGCCACGATGCCGAATTCCGTCCTCTTCTTCGGTTTCGTCGATGCGCAGCAGGACGCGGTCACCGAGCCCTGCCGCCTGGTTCGGGCGCATTTTGCGCGGCAGATGGACTCGGATTTTCGGCGCGGGCCCGTGGGCGTCGGCGTCCCACTCGTCGGGGGTCGCGATCAGATCACCGTCGCGATCGCGTGCTGTGATATCGGCAAGGACGGTCGCGGGCAGCGCGCCGGCATGGTGGAGCTTCTTGCGGCGCTTTTCGATTGCACCGTCGTCGGCAAGTTCCCGCAACAGGCGCTTGAGATCCGCGCGCATTGCATTTTTCAGATTGAAAGCGCGGGCGATTTCGCGAGTGCCGACCTTGCCCGGCCGTTCGGCGATAAAGGCGAGAATGTCGGCCTTGGAAGGGAGCGATGAAGTTTTCGTGTGGTGCTTTTTCAAACCGAAGTCCTGCGCCGAAAAAATACGGGCGCGACATCATCAAATGTAGTGAGGGGGTGTCCGCCCCGCCACCTATTCAGCGGCGGCAATCTTAGCAGTTTTTTTCGCCGGCTTTTTCCGGGGCTTCGCGGCCTTCTCGGCGGAATCCGGCTTTTCTGCAGCTTTTTTGCCGCGTCCCTTCGGGGCTTCCGAAGGCTCGCCGGATTTCTTGCGCCCCGCTGCCCGCCGCGGCTGCGAGCCGAGTTGTTCAGCGCGTGCGTCGAGCAGCACGACCGCTTCGGTCAGTGTGATCGTGTCCGGCGTCTTGTCCCCGGTGATGGTCGCGTTGATCCCATTGTTGCTGACATAAGGCCCGTAGCGGCCATTCTTGACAACGACATTGCCGCCCTTGTCGGGGTGCTCGCCGAGAACCTTGCCTGGATCGGCACCGAAGCGGCGTCCTTTCTTCGGATTGGCCTTCTTTTCGGCAATCAACGTTACGGCGCGATTGAGTCCGACAGTCAGAACATCATCGCCATCTTCGAGGCTCGCATAGATCTTGCCGTGTTTGACGTATGGTCCGAACCGGCCAATGCCGGCGACAATTGGTTCGCCATCCTCCGGAGATAGTCCGACCTCGCGCGGCAATGAAAGCAGACCAAGCGCCTTTTCAAGGTCGATGTCGTCGGGCGTTACGCCTTTCGGAATGCTGGCGCGTTTCGGTTTTTCGACCTCGGGCTTTTTCTCGCCCTTTTTCACTTTTGGCGGCTTGATCTGCTCACCAAGCTGCAAGTAGGGACCAAAGCGCCCGCCACGCAGCGTCACCTCAAGGCCGGTTGCGGGATCTTCCCCAAGCACCTTCTTGCCTTGAACGCCGTCGGCATTGGGCGTGATCTGGCGCGTGAAATTGCATTCCGGATAGTTGGAACAGCCGATGAAGGCACCAAATCGCCCGGTTTTGAGTGAAAGCTGACCGGTGCCGCATTGCGGGCATTGGCGCCGCGGTTTTCCGTCAGCCCGTTCCGGGAAGATGTGCGGTTCGAGCAGGTCATTGAGCGCATCGAGCACGACGCGATTGCGAACTTCCTTGATGTCGTTGACGGCCCCGACGAAGTCGCTCCAGAACTCGGCCAAAACCGCGCGCCAGTTGATGTTGCCGGCGGAGATTTCATCGAGCTTTTCTTCGAGACCGGCGGTGAAATCGTACTCGACATAGCGGGTGAAGAAGCTCTCAAGGAAGGCAATAACCACGCGTCCCTTGTCTTCAGGAATGAGGCGTTTCTTGTCGATGCGGACATAACCGCGGTCCTGGAGCACCTGAAGAATGGAAGCGTATGTTGACGGCCGACCAATGCCGAGTTCCTCCATGCGCTTTACGAGCGCGGCCTCGGAGAAACGGGGTGGCGGTTCGGTGAAGTGCTGAGAGGATTCGATCGCCTGCTTGCTGAGCGTTTCGCCCTCGGACATGGCGGGCAGGCGGCGTGACTCGTCGTCATCAGACGTTTCGTCCTGGCCCTCCTGGTAGAGAGTGAGAAAGCCGTCGAATTTTATGACCTGACCGGACGCGCGCAATTCAATGTTCCGCGAACCGGCTTTGGCGACGATGTCGACCGTGGTGCGCTCGAGCTCCGCGGATTCCATCTGGCTTGCGACGGCGCGGTTCCAGATCAGTTCGTAGAGCCGCGCCTGGTCGCGATCGACGTATTTGGCGACTTCGGCCGGCGTGCGGCTCGCACTGGTTGGCCGCACCGCCTCGTGCGCTTCCTGCGCATTCTTGGACTTGTTGTGGTATTCGCGGGGGGCGGCGGGGACGTATTCTTTACCGTAGTTGCGCCCCAACATGGCGCGAATATCCGCAATCGCTTCCGCGGCAAGATCAATGCCGTCGGTACGCATATAGGTGATCAGACCGGTCGTCTCTCCATCGATTTCGACACCTTCATAGAGCCGCTGCGCCAGGCGCATTGTGACGGCGGGCGCGAAGCCGAGCTTGCGGCTCGCTTCCTGCTGCATCGTCGATGTGGTGAAGGGCGGCGGCGGATTACGCCGTGCGGGTTTGGCTTCGACCGCGATGACCTTGAAGCTCGCGTTTTCGAGGTCGGTGGTGAACGCCTCGGCTTCTGCGCCGGAGCCAATATCGAGACGCTGGATCTTCTGTCCGTCGGCGCCGACCAGCCGCGCTTCGAAAACCTCGTTGCGTGGCGTTGCGAGCCTGGCGAGGATGGACCAGTATTCTTTCGCGACAAATTTTTCGATTTCGAGTTCACGATCGCAAACGAGCCGCAATGCGACCGACTGCACGCGTCCGGCCGATCGCGCGCCGGGCAGCTTTCGCCATAGCACCGGCGACAGCGTGAAACCGACGAGATAGTCCAGCGCACGCCTCGCGAGGTAAGCATCAACCAGCGCGCCGTCGATCTCACGCGGGTGCTTCATCGCCTCGCTCACCGCCTGTTTGGTGATGGCGTTGAACACGACGCGTTCGATCTTTTGATCCTTGAGCGCCTTTTTCTCCTTGAGGACCTCCAGAACGTGCCACGAGATGGCTTCACCCTCGCGGTCGGGGTCGGTTGCCAGGATGAGCTTGTCGGCATCCTTAAGGGCGCGCGCGATATCGTTGACCCGTTTCTGTGATTGCGGGTCGACCTCCCAAAGCATGTGAAAATGATTGTCCGGGTCCACCGACCCATCCTTGGGCGGCAGGTCCCGGATATGGCCAAATGAAGCCAGGACCTCATAGCCGGAGCCGAGGTATTTGTTGATCGTCTTCGCCTTGGATGGCGACTCGACTACGACAATATTCATGAGAATCCAGTACGTTATCCGCCAGTCTTGTCGGGAATCAGGGCGGAATCGGCCGCATGTTTGGCCCGGAACATGGGGAAGGCGACCCCTACTGTCAAATAAGCGAGTTAAGAAGCCGTGTCAGACCAGCCAAATGGGGCGCGAAAGAGACGAGCCGCCATCACAATCATTGCTTGTATAGGCAGTTTTTGTATCCAGAAAGGGCATATAGCCCCGATAGTTGTCGCATTTCTCCAATCAGCCGGCGCTATTGCGCATTGACGCCGAGCTTGGCCAGCAGGGCCGCTGTTGGGTTTCCGTCCGGAACAAACCCGTGCTTCTTCTGCTCGACCCTAATGTTGTCGCGCAAGTCAAAATCGATGTGCCCCTCGAAGTCATTCACCTTGTAACCGAGTTGGGACAGCTTTTTCTGCAAGGCGATGCGAGCATCGCGTGAAAGCTGGTGGTCATCCTTTGGCCAGGGCGCCTTGATCGGGCTGCCGCCGTGGATGCGGTCGGCAAGGTGTCCGACGGCGACGGCGTAGGCGTCCGAATTATTATACTCCTTCAGCACGTCGAAATTCGAGGTGACGAGAAATGCCGGGCCGGTCGCGCCGCTCGGAAAAAATAATATGCCTTGTCCGTTCGGGGGAAACGGTTGCCCGTCGGCGCGACGCAGGCCAAGCGCGTGCCAGTCGGCAAAGGATGCGCGGCTTCGCATGTAATCGAAACCGGCCGGCACGACGACCTCGAAGCCCCAGGGCAAATGCGCATTCCATTTCCACTTGTGCAGGTAGTTGGCCGTGGAAGCGAGAAGGTCCGGCACGTTGCTCCAGATGTCCGATCGGCCGTCGCCGGAAAAATCGATCGCGAAATCGACGAAGTTCGAAGGCATGAACTGGGTCTGGCCCATTGCGCCGGCCCATGAGCTGACCATTTTCTCCCGCGGGAAGTGGTTGTCCTGCATGATGCGCATTGCGACGATCAGTTCATTACGAAAATAGGGGTCACGATATTTTGCGTAAGCAAGTGTCGCCAGCGAGCGAAACACGTCCCAGCGATCCCTTTCCGCCCCGAAATCAGATTCGATCCCCCATAGGGCGAGCAGGATCCAGCGCTCGACCTCGAATTTCTTTTCGACAGCGTCGAATGTCTTCGCCCACTCGCGCGCCTTGAGTTGAGCATCCGCTATGCGGCGATTGGAGACGATCGCATTCACATAGTCGCCGAAGGGCTTGCCGTATTCCGGCTGACGCCTGGTTGCGGCAATCACTCGTTGATCGGGCGTGACACCACGCAGCGCGACATCGAAGGTTGCGCGAGTCACGCCCTTGGCTTTTGCCTCGGGCCACAGATCCGCAGTGAAGGCCGAAAAGGCTTGCTCTTGGGCGATTGAGGCTTGCCCCAGCAACAAAAGGGCAAAGAAACCGGCGAAACTTCGGCTCAGCATCAAGATCACCGTATTTTGGCGGGGTCGTATCGCACGTTATGCCAGCGATACCAACCCTGCGCCGTGGCGTTCAATCAGGCCTGCGATCTCGAGTTCCAGCAATGCGGTGCGTATTGTCGCCGGCGACGCGCCCATAAATCGAACCAGGTCGTCGATCGAGACGGGCGTCGGGCCTAGCAGCGCGATGATCTTGTCGCGATCTTCCTCGCCGGGAGGGAAATTTGGAGCGGTAAGCGGTTCCTGTGATGGTTCGTGGGCGACGCAGCCGATGTCTCGTCCAAGAATTGGTTCGACTGCCGCAATGACGTCGGCGGCCTCCGTGACAGGTATGGCGCCTTGCTTCAACAAACCGTTCGTTCCTTCGCTGCGCGGATCGAGCGGCGAGCCGGGAACGGCGAATACCTCGCGCCCTTGTTCACCTGCGAGGCGCGCGGTGATCAGGGAACCGGACCGGCGCGCCGCTTCGACGACGATCACTCCGATGGACAGGCCGGAGATTATCCGGTTGCGTCGGGGGAAATCATGCGCACGCGGCTCCCTTTGCAGTGGCATTTCCGATACGGCGAGGCCCGCCGTCAACAACGTTTCGAGCAGATGGCAATGATCTGCCGGATAAATTCGCGCGTGTCCGCCCGCGAGCACGGCGATCGTGCCGCTGTCGAGACTTGCGCGATGCGCCGCCGCATCTACTCCGCGTGCCAATCCAGACACGATTGCGAAACCGGCTGCTCCAAGGTCGCGGGCGATCCGCTCGGCAAACTTAATTCCGGCTGCCGAAGCATTGCGCGAGCCGACGATCGCAATCCGTGGCCGCGCCAGGACATCGCGATTGCCGCGGATCGCCAGCAGCGGCGGGGGATCATCGATCATCTGCAGCCGATCGGGATAGGAGGGCTCGCCGAACGCGGCGAATTCCACACCCGCTGTCCGCGCGGCGTCCAGCTCGGCTTCTGCCTGCTTGCGCGTGCATATCCGCAACGGGCGTGTCGACCCGCCGCGACGCGCGAGGTCCGGCAGCGCTGCCAGCGCGGCTGCGGCGGTGCCGAAATGTTCGACGAGGTCGAGAAATGTACGTGGACCGATATTGTCCGTGCGGATCAGACGCAGCCAGTCGAGGCGTTCCTCGGCACTAAGATTTCGCCTCTCACTCAATCGGCCACCATTCCGCGGACCAGGAGGGTGGCAGGACTACAACCGTTTTGAGATTTATACAACCGTTAGTTTAGTGACGTTTTGCGCCAATTTTACCTTCGCTGCCGTCCAGCAGGCGGGCGATGTTCGCGCGATGCATGACCCATAGAAGAATGCTCAGGAGCAGAAAGAGTATCGCAACGCTGTGGCGGTCCAGGAACCAGATCGCAAAAGGCGTAATCGCGCTTGCAATGAGGGCCGCGGCAGACGAATAGCGTGTCGCCCCGGCGACAGCGAGCCATATTGCACAGAAGATGAGCGCGGCTGGCCAATAGAGGCCCAGGAGGAGGCCGATATAGGTTGCAACGCCTTTGCCTCCCCTGAATTTGAGCCAGAACGGGAAGAGATGGCCAAGGAAAGCGCCAAGGGCGGCGGCGAGCGCGGCGTCGTGACCGAATTGCATCGCGGCGACGGCAGCTATTGTACCTTTCAGCATATCGCAA
>DATEKG010000216.1:0-19407 GCA_035277565.1 Pseudolabrys sp. | reverse complement strand
TCGACCGCATAGACATTCAGGCGCTCGTAATAGGCCTCGAGCGCGCGCTCTTCGCGCGACATGCCGCTGAGGTCGCGCACAACACCCAGACGGCCGAGCATGGGCCGCAGACCGCCGGAGGGCGGATCGAATTCCGGATTGTCGGCGAGCTTCTCTTTGCTGATCACCTCGCGCGCAAGATCGCGCGAGAGCACGAGCTGGATCTGGCTTGTCACGGCCTCCGGGTCGATGGTGGCGCGCTCGCCGGTCTTGTCGGCCTCCGCACGCAGGAAGACATTCTCACGTGCCTCCAGCAGTAGCCGCGATTCCGACTGGTAGCGGGGCGTGATCGCATTGACGACGAGATAGGCACTTCCCGCCGCCAGTACCGTCAGACTGAGAATGCTGGCCTTTTTTTGCCAGAGCGCACGACCGAGCCCGCGCATATCGGGCTCGCCGGCAGGAGCTGCGGCTGGCTTGATTACGGGAGCCGGCGCGGCGGCCGGTTTCAGCTTCCTGCGAAACAATATTCCAACTCCGAACGCACGACACCACAGACCAGACGCGCGTCGCCCTAGTCCTGTTCGATCTGACCGCATTATGGTTGCTACGCCGTTAATTGGGCTCTCAACGACAAAGTCATCTTTTGTTAACCGCGGCTGCCCCCTAATCCGCAGGGGGCTTTGCTATCCGGTCCGGATTCGCGTGACGGAAGACACCCGTCTGCGGTCGTCGTTCCACGGCCAAAAGGGCGATAGAGGGCGACTCGGCACGATGACGCCGCTGAATATCCTGCATGTCTTCCGCGCGCCGGTCGGCGGTCTTTTTCGTCATGTGCTCGACCTTGCGCGCGAGCAGATCGCGCGCGGACACCGTGTCGGGCTGATCGCCGACAGCAATACCGGTGGCACCCGGGCCGATCAGACCCTCGCCGAACTGGCGCCCTCGCTTGCCTTCGGCGTGACCCGCATCCCCATGCGGCGCCATATCGGCCCGGGCGATGCCATTGCCCTCACCCGCATCATGCGCCGCATCGCACAAGTGCAGGCGGATATCGTGCATGGCCATGGCGCCAAGGGCGGCGCTTATGCACGCATGGCGTTGAATGCGCGCGGCGCCGTGCGCGCCTATACGCCGCATGGCGGCAGCCTGCTGTTCGGCCACCACAGCCTAGCGGGCAAGTTCTACCTCGCGTCTGAAAAGCTGCTGATGCTGCGCGGAGACCTCTTCCTGTTTGAAAGCGCCTACAGCGCGGAAGTTTTTCGCCGCAAAATAGGTACGCCGCATGGGCTCGTGCGGGTGGTCCATAACGGCGTTTCGCGCAAGGAATTCGAGCCGATCGCTACAGCCGGCGGCGCATCCGATCTGGTATTTCTCGGCGAGTTCCGCCCGGTCAAGGGCATAGACATCCTGATTGACGCGATTGCCAGGCTCAACCGGCAAGGACGGCCGGTCACGGCGACGCTGGTCGGCGACGGTCCGGATCGCGGGGCGCTGCTCGCGCAGGTCGAAAGGCTTGGACTTTCCAGAATGGTCACGCTCCGCCAGCCGATGCCTGCCCGCGAGGCGCAGGCACTCGGCCGCATCATGGTGATCCCTTCGCGCGCGGAATCATTACCCTATGTCGTGCTCGAGACCGCCGCCGCCGGAATGCCGCTGATCACGACCAAGGTCGGCGGCATTCCCGAGATCTACGGACCTCTCACCGGCCACCTGGTGGCGCCGCAGGATGTCGGTGCGCTCGCGCAAGTCATCGCGCATGCGCTGGACCACCCTGACGAGACGGCGAACCTCGCGCTGCGGTTGCGGGAGCGTGTGGCCGAACTCTTCTCCGTCGACACCATGGTTGACGGAGTGCTCGATGCCTATGCGGCCGGGCTAGACCGGCTACGGCAAAATGGCCGCCGTTAAAGCATTTTTGGCCACGCCGATAAGCCTTTTTTGAGACTTTTTCCCTAGAGATTTCCGGGAATTAGGGGACTCCCGCCGCCGGATCGGCCGCGGCATTGCGGGTGGAGCTTGGTGCGCATGATCGATACCGAAGTTCAACCATCGCTGAGCGCCTCGAGCGCCGCCGCGGTTGCGGATCGCATGGTCAGCCGGCGCGCGGTCTCCAAAAAAACTTCGTCGCTGACGCCGGAAGCGATCGCGGTTGCGGCGCGTCCGGCACCGAAACCGATCTCGCCCATCGTCCTCGCCGGCGTGGTGCGCATGGTCGAATTCGCGATCGTCGTGCTCATCGGCCTTGCGCTCTACGTCGCCTATCTGCCGCCGATGCACGGCCTGCTGCTGCGTTACACGGTCGCGACCTTCGTTATCGCGCTGCTCTCGACGCTCGCCTTCCAGACAGCCGACATCTACCAGGTGCAGGCATTTCGCGGCTACGAGAAGCAATACATGCGCCTGGCTTCGGCCTGGTCGTTCGTTTTCCTGATCGTAATCGGCGGTTCGTTCTTCGCCAAAGCCGGCGACAT
The DNA here is from genome assembly GCA_035277565.1 of Pseudolabrys sp. Classification (GTDB taxonomy): domain Bacteria; phylum Pseudomonadota; class Alphaproteobacteria; order Rhizobiales; family Xanthobacteraceae; genus Pseudolabrys. The sequence continues at coordinate 16,954 of DATEKG010000216.1, read as the reverse complement.
GTTCTCGCGCGTCTGGCTCGGCAGCTACTACCTCGCCGGAATGGTCGCATTGATTGGCTGCCGGCGCCTCGTGTTCCTGCTGGTGCGAAAGTGGACGCATGAAGGCCGGCTCAACCGGCGCACCGTTATCGTCGGCGGCGGCGATGCCGGAGCGGGCGTGATCACCGCGCTGCGCCAGGAAAAAGACACCGATGTCGATATCGTCGGCCTGTTCGATGATCGCGGCGACGATCGCAGCGGCGCCGACTGCGCCGGAGAGCGCAAGCTCGGCACGGTCGATGACCTCGTCGAGTTCGGACGGCGCACGCGCATCGACCTCGTGATCTTCTCGCTGCCGATTTCGGCGGAGTCGCGGATCCTGCACATGCTGAAGAAGCTCTGGGTGCTGCCGGTCGACATTCGCCTTGCCGCACACGCCAACAAGCTGCGTTTCCGTCCGCGCTCCTATTCCTATATCGGCAGCGTTCCGGTGCTGGATGTTTTCGACCGCCCCATTGCCGACTGGGACGTGGTCATGAAATGGCTTTTCGACAAGCTGATCGGAGGCGCAATGCTCCTGTGCGCGCTGCCGATCATGGCGGTCATCGCGATCGCCATCAAGCTCGACAGCCGCGGACCGGTACTCTTCAGGCAGAGGCGCTACGGATTCAACAACGATCTCATCGAGGTCTACAAATTCCGCTCGATGTATGTCGAGGCGGCGGACCAGAGCGCAAGCAAGCTCGTCACAAGGGACGACCCGCGCGTGACGCGCGTCGGCCGCATCATTCGCAAGGCGAGCCTCGACGAGCTGCCGCAACTGTTCAATGTCGTGTTCAAGGGCAATCTCTCCCTGGTCGGCCCGCGCCCGCACGCCATCAACGCCAAGGCGGAAGCGCGCCTCTACGACGAGGCCGTCGACGGTTATTTCGCCCGTCACCGCGTGAAGCCCGGCATTACCGGCTGGGCCCAGATCAACGGCTGGCGCGGTGAAACCGACACACACGAGAAGATCCAGCAGCGCGTCGAGCACGACCTTTACTACATCGAGAACTGGTCGCTTCTGCTCGACCTGATGATCGTAACGCGCACGCCGCTCGCGCTGCTCAAGCACGAGAACGCCTATTGATCACGGCCGCCGACCTCGCGCAGCCCCATCCTTCGCCGGCTTCCGCCACCGTTGTATCGCTGCGCGAACGCATTCTGCTGCTCACGCTCTTCGTCACCGTCCTTGCAAGCTCGGTTGCGTTCATCGAACCCTCGCCGCACGACATCCTGATGGGCGCGCTCGCGGCTGCTGCGCTTGTTGCCGGAATCCGCCTCGAGCGCCCGCTGCTCGTGCCGCTCCTGCTGCTGCTGGCATGGAATTTTGCCGGCATGCTTGCGCTTATGAACGTGCCGGGCCAGGAAAAAACCATTCAATACACGGGCACTTCGGTCTATCTGGCGATCGCCGGACTGCTTTTTGCGTGCCTGTTTGCGCGCAACACCATAGCGCGGCTCACCGCCATGCGCATCGCCTATGTGACAACCGCGGTGATCGCAACATGTGTCGGAGCCATGGGCTATTTCGACCTGTTCGGGACCGGCCACCTGTTCGCCCCGCTCGGCCGCGCCCTCGGCGCATTCAAGGACCCGAACGTGTTCGGGCCGTTTCTCATATGGCCGGCGCTCTTCCTGCTCGATCGCATGATCGCGCGTGGTTTCCGCCTCGGTGATGCGATTATCGCCGCCATCATCCTGTTCGGGCTGCTGCTGAGCTTCTCGCGCGGCGCCTGGTTCCATTTTGCCGTATCCGGCGTGGCGATGATTGCGCTTGCTTTCGTGACCGCGCCGACGTCGCGTTCGCGCCTGCGCGTGCTCGTGGTCAGCCTCACCGCCGTGGCCGTGCTCTGCGCGCTGTTCCTGTTCCTGCTGTCGTTTTCCTCGATCGAAGACATGTTCGAGGCGCGCGCCCATCTCATCCAGTCTTACGATGTCGGACAGGGCGGCCGCTTCCGCCTGCAGGAGCTTGCGCTCGCATCGGTGCTCGACTTTCCCTATGGCATGGGTCCGTTCGAATTCGCCCGCGTGCATGGCCTGCAGCAGCACAACATGTATCTGCAGGCCTTTCTCGTCTATGGCTGGCTCGGCGCGATGGCCTATTTCCTTCTGTTGCTGACGACCGTCGCTGCCGGACTGCGGAGCGCGCTCATCCGCACGCCGTGGCAGCCCTATCTGATCACCGCGGTTGCCGCCTTTGTCGGCGAACTGGCCGAAGGCGTTGTGATCGACACCGACCACTGGCGCCACTTCTACCTGCTGCTCGGGATGATCTGGGGCCTGACAGCCGTCACATTGCGAGAGGCGCGCGCAGTGCCAAGAGTGCCAAGACCGCCAGACAACGCGTCGTTGCGCGCGCCGCTATTCGCCGCGCACTAACTTATTTCTTGCAGAGGAGAATCGGCTGATGCTGGGCGCCGCCCGGCATATGCACGATCTCGCACTCCTTGAAGCCGACATCGCGCGCGACGCGGAACAGATAGTCGGTGCGGTAGGCGACGGCAGCCTCCGGCTGCTCCATCGATTCAACACGGGCATTGCCGATCGTGTGCTGGAATGTATGCCGCGTGCCGTAGGTCGCGGGCGGATAGTCAAGATTGAAATGCGAATGCATCATCGCGCCGCCGGACTTGAGCAGGCGGTAGCTCTCGCGAATGTAATTTTTGAGCTCGGCCTCAAGCACATGCGTGAGCAGCGAATTCGACACCACCAAATTGAAGGTCCCGTCGGGCTCCGGAACGCGGTACTGCTGGTTCTCGGCGCCGGCCTGATGGTACGACACGCTGGAATGCGTCGAGTGGTGGAAGCGGAAGCGCTCGGCATCGTAGTGCTTCTCGCACCACGCGATCGCCTCGCCGTCGATATCTATGCCGACATAGGTGCCGGTGAAGCGCCGGCCGCGGAAATTATAGTCGCGCAGCCAGTGCGCCCAGCGGCCGCAGCCCGAGCCGATATCGAGGATGTTCGAGCCCGCACCGGCGAGCCCCTGCGTGAACACGAACATCCAGAAATCGCGCGCGTGGGTGAGGAAATGGACTTGGTTGTTGACGATGCGATTTCCGACGCCGATGCGGACGCGAAGGTGATTGGGCGGCAGGTCGCGGAACTCGGACCAGATCGTCCGCGGCACGATATCGAAGGCATTGATGATCGTGCGAAACAAAGGGTTAAAGGTTAGCAGAGATGTTGAGGGAAACAATTTCCGGATAGCGCGATCGAACATCGATCCTTCCGCATCGGTGCCGGCCTTGACGAAATTGGCGGGTGTATCGGTCATCGGTTCACGTCTCGCCGCGGACAATGTCGGATTGATACGATTTATCTAGTCTTTACCGCTTAAGATTATCTTACGCGCCATTGATACAGGCCGTCGCAGTTGGGGGGCCGCATCGTCGCTTTTCCGGAGCGGTCATGAACGAGTTCTGGCGCCCACGCGCAGTGGCTGACACGACGGCAACGCTACGCCGCCCCCGCTCCATCGTTTTTCTCGGCACCGCACACGACAATGGCGGCAGTTCCGTGCTGGCTTCAACGCTCGCCGCATCGATGCGCGCGGAAGGCCATCGCGTCGAGGAATGGTATCTCTTCGGCTCGAATGCAGAATTGCCGGCGGGCGCCCGCGTCTTCTTGAACCAGCGCCGCACGCGTTCCCCGCTTACGCTCGCCAGGCTGTTCATGCGCGTCGTGCTCGCCTTGCGCGCCGCCAAACCCGATGCGGTCTTCGGCCTGCAGCCGCTGTCGAACCTGCTCGCGGCCACCGCCGGCGTCTGCGCCGGCGTGCGCGAACGCGTCGGCACGCATCACTTGCCCCATGACCAGTTCAACCCGGTGCTGATGAAGATCGACGCTGTCGCCGGCCGTACCGGACTCTACAGCCATCTCGTCGCCTGCGGACAAAGCGTCGCCGATACCTATAGGCGCAACGGCGCAGCCTATATGCGGCGACTTACCGTCATCGCCAATGGCCACAAGAAGCCGGCGCCGAATGATCGCGCCACGGCGCGTGCAGCTTTCGCCCTGCCGGCGAAAGGGCCCGTGCTCGGCCAGCTCGGCCGCCTCTATCACCAGAAGAACCAGCGCTTCAGCATCGGCCTGCTCGACGAGCTGAAGGACGCATCACTGCTGATGATCGGCAGCGGCCCCGACGAGGCGCTCGTCAAGGCGGAGATCGCGGCCCGCGGCCTTGAAAAACGCGCGCAGGTCATCCTGCACATCGCGCAGGAGCGGATCGGCGAGTTCTATTCCGCGATCGACATCGCGCTCTTCCCGTCCAGTTTCGAAGGTCTGAGTCTGGCAGCGATTGAATCCATTCATGCCGGCGTGCCGCTCATCTGTTCCGACATTCCCTCGTTTCGGGAAATGTTCGGGGATTCGCCTTTCCTCGCGCAGAACCTCATCGTCCCGCTCGGCGATCGCGCGGCCTGGCTTGCGCGCATCCGCGCGATTCTGGGAGACGACCGTCTGCGCCAGCAGATCGCGACCGAGCTGCGCGCGCTGTCGCCGCGCTATGACTTCGCGACCATGGCCACGAAATATCTCCAACTCGTCGACTGAGCGGCACCCATGCTGGCACCGGCGATGACTGCGGTTCCCAAGGCGATTGCCGGCTGGCAGGCGCGCCTGGCCGAAGTTCTCTCGCTGCACTACGCCCTCCTGCGCGGCTGGACCGCCGGCACCGCGCTGATCGCGGGGCTGATCCAGACATTCGTCTTTGCGCGCGTGCTCAGCCCCGAGCGCTTTTCACTGTTCATCCTCGTCGGCGCCGTCGGCGTATCGATGTGGCTGTTCGATCTCGGCCTGTCGAAGATCCTGTTCGTGCGCATGCGCAAGCGCTTTCTCTCCGGGAAAGACAGGCGCGACGTGGCTGAGCAGGCCAATGCCATTGCGCTGTTCTATGCTCTTGTCATCGGGGCGTTCGCCGCCAGCTGTTTCGCGGTGATGCTCGCGCGGCCAGGCGAGACCCTCTGGGGCGCCGGCGAATTCGCACTGTTCTTCTTTTTCTCGGCGTTCAACCTCGCCTGGTTCGTGCTGCGCAATGTCAGCGTCGCCGTCGATGAATACATCTATTTCGAGACGCTCGAGGCTTGCCGCCGTCTCGGCTACATGGCGCTGCTCCTCGCGATGCTCGCCGGCCTGCCCTTCGCCGCCTTCGTGGTGCTGATCAACCTCGGCTGGCTTGTGCTGGTCGGCTTCGCCGCGCGCCGGCTGGTGCATCGCGGAGCATTGACGCCGCATGTCGCGGGCCTCGGCATGCGCCTGCGCAGCTTCTTTCGCGACAGCTGGCGGTCCTCGCTGCGCACCGGCACGCATGCGGCCGGCGAAATCTACATCCACAATGTTCTCTATCTCGTGGTTCCGCTCGCAGCCGGTCTTGGCGCGCCGACGATCGTCGTCGACACGGCGCTCAAGATCTTTCTCGGCACGCTCAATCTCTGTTCCGCCGCCTGCGACCTCCTGGTGCCGCGCCAGACGGCCGCCTACGCCGCGCGCGACGCGCGCCTGCTCACGCGCACCACGCTGACCGCCGTTGCACTCTGCGCCATTCCCGTCCTGCTCGTGGCCGGCCTCCTGCTGATCGACGGCAAGGGGCTGTTCGCGCTGTTGCTCGGCCGCTCCGCGACCATGCCGGCGGCGGCCGTGCCGATCCTGCTGGTGCTGCTCGCAACCGCGGCGGTGAAATCGGCGCCGAACTTCCTGCTGCAGCACACCGGCTATTTTCGCAACATTGCGAGACTGTCGATCTTCAACACCGCGCTGATGACGCTGGCCGTGGGCGCGGGACTTCTGCTGCACGCCGACGTCGTCGGGTTCCTGGCGCTCTACGCCGCCACTTTCGTCGTGGTCGCCGCGCTCTATGCGACGCTGGCGGTGCGCGGCCCGTTGCGGGATGCGGCCCAGCCCTGAGGCCCGGCGGCCCGGTTTGACTCAAGCCAATGCGGCCCTATAGTCCGCGCCGTTCCGGTCGGGGCGTGGCGCAGCCCGGTTAGCGCACCAGTCTGGGGGACTGGGGGTCGTGGGTTCAAATCCCGCCGCCCCGACCAGATAAAGCCAATCAAAACAAGCCAGTAGCGTCGCGCGGATCGAGCCAAACTGCCGCCGGTTTGCACGTTTGGACGTGCGGGGTGCAGCCACTTTGCTTCAAAAATTTGCAGATGCGCGGCAGTACGATCGGCGGGAAAGGCTTACGATGCCGCCGAAGTCGAAAAACTCGAACGTGAAATGAGGTGGACTTGATCGCTACTCGCGTGGCCAGACACCGGCGGCAATGGCCTCGCGCAGCAAATCACTGGCTTCGTATGGGCGCTTGAGGCTTTCGGCGGACCGATCAGGGAGCCGGAACTGCTCCATTTTGACGTCGAACAAGTGCACGAAGCAGGTGTGCGGAGAAACCTCCGTCGGCTGACTTGTGACAGTACTCATGACCAACTCCCAGGTCTCGGTCCACTCAGTGTAACTGTACCTTGCCGCGGGCAAAGTGCGGCCATACAGCCGACAGGCAAGCGGTGAACAAGCCGGCAACCAGAGTGCGAATGACTTTTCTGATTTCCCTGTGGGTGGTCATAGGAACCTCCCATTCCGTATCACCTGTCTTCATCTAGCGTGACAAACGGTGTCGCGGATGTGACCTAAGTCACAAACGCGCCGGAAAATTCCAATGAGTTCCCGAAATCGGCCCGTCACCATCGCCTCAGTCCGCGCGCACGGCGTCAAATCGCTTCTGGTCCATCGTCTGGGCATCAGCGCAACCTGCCGATAGAGTGGCTCAGTGCAGATCGGGCGCTTTCCGAGATCGAGCGAAGGCTCTGCTCCATAGCGCACCGTCCCCGAACTGGAGATGGAACGTGTTCAATCCTTGGCCGGCTTATTTTCAACTCCTGGAAATCGCATGGGACGCGAACATCGTTGTTGCCATGCGGCTGTCACGACTTGTTTCCGGGGGTGCCATAGCCCAGCGCGAAGCGCAGAAAATGGTTATAGAAAAAGGCCTCACATTCGCGGAAGCGCAAATGGCCGCCGCGGCCAGGATGATGGGCGGCGGTGGAATTGCCCGCGCGACGAAATCGGCTTCGGACGTCTACCGACGGAAGGTGAGATCGAACCGCCGCAGGCTCGTGCAGCGATGAGGCTGGACTACAGTATGAGAGTTGATCCGGGCGCCAGTGTTGGCTGGATGATGTCTGCCGGGCTGCCGCACGTAACTATGGCGGCCCCTAGGCAGCACTGTGAACAGCGCCCGGCAAGCACGGCAATAATTCGCCGCCGAATTCCGCAATAAAAAATTCCGCGTGTGCTGCGTGTAGAAAAGTCCAATCCAGAACATCGCCTGCGGCCGTCCGGGACCAGCGATACCGCGCCGCTATGCCGTTCCGAAGATGAAATTCGTGCATGCTATCCTGGTATCTCCACAAGCCTGCGGGAATGATGACTCTGACAATGAAAGGATGATTGTCGACAACGACGCTGAGCTGAGGACCATGCACCATGTGCGATACGTTAAAGCGCAATGAAAACCGAGCAGAGGTAGATTCTGCGCTAAATTTCGCTGGCGGTATTTGCTGACATTGCCGCGGCGCCGGCTTGGCGTTGCCGCCCTCAGCAATGAAGATAAAATCTGTTGAATAAGGTGGTTTGCTGGTACCCGCTTACAGCAATACGGCAAGCGGTATCACACTTACTCCACAAATCACGAATGATAATAAATGGCCCCGACCTTAGGGGGACGGGGATCTGGCCGGGGCCGCGCTCATGTTTGGGGACCGTGAGCGTGGCCCTGCTTTTATCACGACGCCATGCTGAACAGATTTCAACTGTTCGCGATTGCGAAGCGGCAAAATGGCGCCGACGCTCGAGGTCGCAGGAAATAATTACCGCACGGCACTCAAGGCAAAAACTTCTGTCCGGCCACGAAAAAAAGCTGGCGCGTTTTTGTTGTCTGCGCCGCGCGAGCAATCCGGGCAGACCCGCGCGAGCGCAAACGTCGAAGGCAGTGGCGTGTTTGCAGCAAGCGCGACTGCCTCGAACGAGCCCTTGATCGAGATCATTGCGTTTTGCGTCGCGGTGTTGATCTGAATCAACGCACGCCAGGCAGAGTGGTGGCAATCAGTTTTCGATGGAGGACTCTACCGCTGTCTCGCCGTCAAGCGTCAGAGGAGAGAAACTCATGATCGATCCCGTTCCAATGGCTGCCGATAGTGTAATCGCAATCATTTCAGCCGTAGTCACTGCGGTCGGCGTTGTGTGGCTCTATCTGGCACGGCTCGCTCGCTGAAAAACGATCCGTGCAGGCTCTTTTTGAGAGGAGGCATCTGTGCGGTCGCTTCCGGACGTACGAGAAGACATTCCTTCGCCGTGGAAACTGATTGCCATTACCTCTGTTTTCACAGCCGGCTTTAGTGTCTTGTCCATAGCTTTCGCCAAACTGGTGCTTACCGTGCTGACGGTTTCTCTGCACGCTGCGGCATTAATCCTGGAGTAGTTGGTTTGTGGCGTGACCAGTATTTCGTTTGTGTCCGCCTGGCGTGAAAAAACTCTGATCCTGATCAAAGCCTTTTGCGCGATCCGGTATTCTTATTGCCAGCTCAGGACTTCCAAAGTCATGGACCCAAGGAGGCCTACTATGCAAAAACTGGACACTCACGAATATGCCAGGCAACTGTTGGACCTGCATGGCAATAAAGCCATCGTCGTGGCTGCCAAAAAGGCTCGCTCATTTGAAGAAAAAGGTGACCTCGAAGAAGCAGCGACCTGGAGGCATATCGAATCCGCTCTCAAGGTGCTGAGCCCGGCACATCAAGGCTGAAGGTCCGGAAATATAAGCGTACGAGACGCCCAACTTTTGATGGCTTTATCCGAGAAGCGGCCTCAGGATTTACGTCGCTCCTTGCCGGATCGCCGTTCTTCGCCCGACCGGCGTTCTCCCTGCGAGCGCTTTTTCCCTTCCGATCGCGTATCGTTGCCGGAACGGCGGTCGCGGCCGGACCGTCGATTCGATTTCCGAACTTTGCGCATCGTGGCTTCTACGCCCCTCTATTATCGGTTCTTGCTGCAATATCAAAAACACCGGCTTGATCTCATTTTATTCGCAGTTTCCGTTCGGCATTGATCTGCATCAAATCGATGGCGTCGCAGATCCGCTTCAGGTGGTGGATTCAACCGGCGGCCAGAAGCGGACGAGCAAAATTTCTACGGTCTAAACAAAAACGCCGGAGCATTGTGCCGGGTTTTTCACTCCAGGCGGAGACGAATTGTGCGCCGGGACAAAATCCTGGGCGGGCTTAAATGCGCGCCGGGAACGGCTGAGTTGGGATCTTGCCTGACTGATGCGATCCCGAGAGCCGTTCCCGGCGTGCCGTTCTCGATTTGCCGCTACCCTAGGCCCGAACGTTTGGCACTAGCGATCGTCGCGGCGTTTTTGACCCGGTGGTATCATTCACAAGACCTCCGTGCCTGACTTCAAAGCCCCGGCCTGCCCGTCCCCCAGTCATTTTGACTCTATCGAAGGATGTCATGGCAGCCTATAGGCGAGGCGTGGAACTTCGAGAAATTCGTATTCTGTGACACTCAGGCCACGCGGTAAAAAATTACTTCGCAAAAAAAGACCCCAGACAGTCGGGGTTACCGCTGGGGTCAAATTCGCTGGACGACTTAGGGGACGGGGCGTCCAGCTTCCCCACACAGCTAGGAATGGATTGGCTACGTTTCAAGCACGCGAGGTGCGCGTGCAGGAGGGAAATCGTACCGGGCTGCCGGCATGGTTTTCCTAGATGTTGCCGGTCAGCCGGAGGATGACACCGATAACGGCGTCAGTTGATATCGATATCAGACGTGACACAAAACCGAGGTCCAAACCCAACTGCGAGCCGAACAAAGGGAGGATAATAAGAAGTCCAACAAGAATGATCATCCCGTAGGGCTCAAGGCGCGCAAGCCTTTTCCCTAGTACATCAGGAAGCAAACCAACGGCGATGCGTCCGCCATCAAGAGGTGGCAGAGGAAACAGATTGAATACCGCCAGTATGACATTGAGGATAAGGGCGTTCTTTAAATTCAATGCGGTCCACCGCGCCGCGATGGCGGGCAGATAGCCGATCAGATGAAAGCTCAGAGCAGCAACAATTGCCAACCCAAGATTCATTGCAGGCCCTGCTGCGGCGACAAGCACCATCCCGATACGAGGATTACGGAGTGCTCGAAAATTGACCGGCACCGGCTTGGCGTATCCAAACAGAAATGGTGATCGTGTCAGCAACAACAGGCCGGGCAGAATGACCGTGCCAAAGGGGTCGATATGCCGAAGTGGATTGAGGCTCACACGTCCGAGCCGTGACGCGGTTTCGTCACCGAAGAAGCGAGCAACATATGCGTGGGCCGCTTCATGAAAGGTAATGGCGATTAGAGTCGGCAGCAGCCATATTGAAATGATGTAAATGAAGTCCATAGCAGTGCGCACTCATGCTGTTCGATTTTTCATGCGACTAATTGGCGAAATCAGCGGGTGTTTTTCGTGTTTCGGACATTGAATACCGGAAGTCAGTCACGAACCCCATACATTTGATCCAGCTCAATGCCCACAGCCCGGGTGGTGATCTGCTTCGATCGTTAGGCAGGGAGATGCACGATGATCGAAATCATCGAAATCCTGCGACAGGAGCATCAAACCATAGAGAAGTTGCTCCGTGTAATGGAGCAGGAGCTGACAGTCTTCGATCAAGGCGGAAGTCCGGATTACGAGGTTCTTGGATCAATTATCGAATTCTTCAAACAATACCCTGCCTCCTGTCATCATCCAAAAGAGGACATCATTTACCGGAAGTTCAGGGAGCGCGACCCCGATTGGGCAGCATCCATTGCCGACCTCGAAGCTGAGCATCAACAAGGTGCAGCGCGATTGGGTCGTGTCGCGCAGGCGATCGAGGACGTTCTTAATGACCGGGAAATTCTCCGTGAGGATGTCAACCGGATTATTCGCGACTTCATCGACAGTGAAAGAAAGCACATCGCTCTGGAGGACGAGGTCGTTTTTCCTGCGGTAGTCGGTACATTGAAATCGGCTGACTGGGCCGACATCGCGTTAATTCTGGCTGATCGATACGGCCCCCCTTCGACGGCGGATTTTGAGGAGCAGCTCAATACGCTGGGCCGAAACATACTTGAACTTGAGAAGGCCGCGGCTGCGTGGCGGTCATAGTGCCGGAATGCCGCCACGGACTTGCGTTGGTAAGGCTGCAAGATGCTTTGCAGGTCATAGATGCCGGTGCTTGAGCGCATCGAGACCGGTGAGTTTGCCCACAACCGCCGCAAGATTTTCAGGTATGTTGACGGTCTCTGTTGCAAGGACCGGCGCCCTGAAGGTGTCGGGGGAAAGGTGGCCATAGCACCACACCTTGAAGCCGCCGTGTGGTTCTGCGGATATGGTCACTGAATGGATGCCTTTCAGGTTGCCGTGAACGAGCGTGAAGCTCAGATGAGCATCATCGGTGGCGAAGTCCCTTGCGCCCAGGCTGGCCAGGAATTTCTCGCCGCGAAGATGGTCAAGGATCAGGGAACAGCCCGGTCTTGGGTTCATCGGAGTCAGCGATTCGCCTTGTGTGCTCGTGCCATCATCAGAGCCGCATGAAGCTGATGCGCAAGCTTCTCTGCCGTCTCGATGGATAACGTGGTTTGAATTTGAGCCGAAACAGGGCTCCGCACGTCATCGATTGCATTGAGAGTCATTTCGACGCTTTCGCCTGCTACCGTTGCCGTCGCGTCTTCAGGATTGATGACGTGATATCTCATATAGCCCCCGGAATCGTCGTCGCTGAAGACGCGGGCCTCGGGAAATGATTGGAGAAATAAACGCGCCGGGAGAGACGCAAGTTGGGCAATGCCTGACTGCTGTAGCCCATAGGCCGCCCCCAGCGCGTCGTTCGTGATCAGCCGCTGCGCTCTTGCCCGAACGAGATCACTAGCGGTCAAGGCGGCAGGTTATATCCGGTGGTGCCATGAAGCCCTCCGTTTGTTGAAAGCTTAACGGATCAGGGACGGGCGACTTTGACGCAAGTCAATTTCAGCACGACCGGGGTATGGAAGTCGGCTGTGTCATTAATGAATATTGAATCGAATTGGCGGGTGCTTGATTGCGCCGGATAGCCGAGCCCCATGACCCGTGCCATACCGACAGCTATTTATCCTTCGCGCCAACCCGACGGATACTTTTAATCGGCAGCGGCGGGCGGCCTGATTTCTCGGCAATTGCTCGATCTTGCTCGATGATGAACCCGCGCGCCGGTTCATCTTTGTGTGGTCCTGAAAGCAAATCCGCCGGAACGCGGCGATTGGACCGCCGTGAGCCGTCTTCATACACAACGTCAAAAAATACGAATTCGTTCCCGGGGTTGGTACCCGGCTTCTTCGCCATGTCCGTTGTCCTCGCCCAAAACGAAACGCCAGAGCTTTCGCTCTGGCGCTATTTTCAGAACAGAAACTAGATCGCTTGCAAGTTTGCCGCGGCGGACTTCCCGCTGCGCGGATCAGCCTGCACATCGAACGAAAGCTTCTGACCCTCGTTAAGATTGTGCATGCCGGCACGTTCGACCGCCGAAATGTGAACGAACACATCCGGTCCGCCATTATCCTGAACGATAAAGCCAAAGCCCTTTTGGGCATTGAAGAACTTAACAGTACCTGTGGCCATACATGGCCTCCTACCTAAACGCGCGAAAGCGTCATTGCCCACACAAACCATTTCGTGTGGGTCTCGTATCCGGATTTTGCGTGTACTTGGGGAGAGCCCTAATGGCTGAAACTACAAGGTCAGGCGCAATCGCGAACAGCGGCTATATAGCGATGCCTCGCTAGCAATGCAATCGCCGATCGACCGCCCTCGTATTTGCCCTATGGCGGCCTCTCCGAATTTGGTTCTGGCGTTTCGATCAGGCGGCAGTGGGCGCCGCAGTCTTTCGTTTCCTGCGCCAGCCGAGCAGACCCAAGCCCCCGAGGCCGGTCACGAAAAGTGGAAGTGCGCCGGGTAATGGCGTCGCCGATTGGTCTGGCACGGTGCCGAAGGCGTAGTCGAACTGGAGCTTGCTGTTGCTGGTTGCTGTCAGCGCGAAGATGATCTGAACGTCCGTGAAACCGCCGCCGAGCAAAGCGCCGACATCAATTGGGCCTCCGGATGACCCTCCGGGAAAGAAAAAGCTCTCCCAATCGGCAAAACTTGCGAAAGATCTGTCGTAGGTCTCAACGCCGTTAACAAGGACCCGCAGGACGGACGAGTCAAAGCCCACATGGCCCGGGACGCCGCTCGCCAAATCGGCGTCGATGTCGAGAAGGAACTTGCTGTTGGAGCCATAGTTGAAGACGAAATCGGCCGTCGTGATGTAAGTGTGCGATTCACCCGCGCCGCCATAGGCGTCGGCCATGGATCCCAGACCGTAAATCGTGCCGCCGGCGAACGCCGCCGTCGGCGTGGACGCATCGAAGGAGGTCGGCAGACCCGTCACATAGGACCAGCTTGAGCCAGGTATAAGAGAATTGAAGCTCGAGCTCAGGAAGGTGGGTTTGCCGCCGCCGAGTGTGGTGACAGTAGTGGCGCCGTCGCCGTTCTGGTCGTTGGCGGCCGGCGCGGCGGCGTAAGCCGAAACGCTCGCACCCGAGCCTGTGTTCGACGTGCTGCCCGCCTGCGCGGTCCCCGAAGTGGTTTTCTGAACCAACGCACCCGCCGTCGCAATCCCGGAGCCGACCGCCGTCGCATGCGAACTCGCGTTCGCCTGACCTGCAACGCCGGACGAAGCGCCGGCGCCGCCGGTGCCCGCAACGGCGAAAGTCTCGGCGTTGACGGCCGTCCCGGCCAGTGTGGAGGTCAATGAAAGCGTGGCCGTCGCGTTGCCCCCCGCGCCGCCCGAACTGCTCCCCCCGCCCGTGCCGCCGGCGCCGCCGAAGGCCCGCATGGTGCCGGCGAGAATGGCGGCTGCGCCGTCGGTGAAAGCCAGTGAGGAAACCGCATTCCCACCCGCGCCGCCCGTCTGGTCTGCGCCGCTGCCCCCAGCGCCGCCCGTGGCGATTTGATTGAGCACTAAAGTGCCTGTCGTCGAACCGCTGGCCGCGTTGACCAGGCTCGCGCTTCCGCCAATGCCGCCGACGGCGCCGCTGCTGCCAGCGCCCCCGGCGCCTCCGGTCGCGTTGGCCGTGGCCTGGGCCGTACCAGTGTCGGAGTGTGCGTCGGCGGATCCCGTCGCACTCCCGCCTGCGCCGCCATGATTTCCGGCGCCTCTGGCGTTACCGCCCTTCCCGCCCGTCGCGCCGGGCGCGGCGGTTGCCTGGCTAGAGCCGGTGACCGTGACGGACAGGGAAGCATTCGCGTTGCCGCCATCCGCGCCGTTGGCTGATCCGGTGAGGCCGCCGCCGGCGCCGCCGGCTCCGCCGAAGGCACTCGTGTTCGCGGTCACAGTGCCGACACCGCTCACGACAGATGTCGCGCTCGCCGCCCCGCCAACGCCGGCCGTGCCCGAGGTGGTGGCGGCTCCGCCAACGCCGCCGTTGGCGGTCGTCGTCAGGGTCACACTGCCGATACCGCTCACGATGGCCGTGGCGCTCGCTGCCCCGCCCACGCCGGCCGTGCCCGTGGTGGTCGTTCCCCCGCCACCGCCGTTAGCTGTTACCGCAGTGACCCGGAGGCTGCTGGCCGCAAGATCGTGGACGGTCAGTGACGAACTGGCGTCGCCGCCGGCGCCGCTGTGGCCGTCCACCGTGGCGCCACCTTGGCCACCGTTTGTGGTTTGCCTGAGAGTCAGAGTGCCAGCGGTCGAGCCGCCGACCGCATCGATGAGACTTGCGCTGCCGCCCGCGCCGCCATCCGTTCCTGCAATACTGCCGCTGCCGCCGCTGCCGCCCGTCGCCGTGGCGGTAGCGTTCGCTGCGCCTGTATCCGAATGGGCTGTCGCCGTCGCCGTTCCCGTCCCTCCCGCGCCGCCGCGGTCGCCGGCCGAACCGATCGCAGATACCGAGCCGCCCGAACCACCGCTGCCGGACGCGGTCGCACTCGCACTGTCGGAGCCGCTGGTCGAGGCCGAGGCTGTGGCGGATCCGTCCCCGCCGTCGCCGCCGGTGGCTCCCACCCCTCCAGATCCGCCGACGTTAGGCTTTCCCGGCGCTCCGCCAAGGCCGCCGCGTCCCGTCGCGGTCGCGGTCGCCGCGCCCGAAGAGATTGAGGTTGTCGCGGTCGCCGTGCCGTTGCCGCCGTTACCACCCGCTCCGGCATTGAGTCCGTCGCCGCCCTTACCACCGCTCCCGCCGGTGGCGCCCTGGGCGATATTAGTGGCGTCGGAATTCCCGCCAGCATTTTGGCTCTTATCGCCGCCTGCGCCCCCTGGGTCCCCCGTCCCGCCGGGATTCGAGAGGCCGGGGCTGCCACTACTCCCCGTAACGGGAGTAAGCGTTACAGCATGTGCGGTTGTGGTGATGCCAAATCCCAGCAGCAAGATCGCCGGCAGCGCCGTCAGGCATGCGGATTGGAGCTTCGTTCCCATGGTCGCCCCCATGGATAAACGCCACAAAAAAATTCAATCACGCATGGGTTGTGGAGTCAATTTGTTCGCCATAGTGCGATAGACCGCCACTCCCGCGCGCCCTCATGACAACAGGCACGCAACGCTTTTGGTAAGCATCGCTGACCCATCGGCTCCTCTGCAGCATCGCGCTGCTTTGGCCAATTACAGACATCAATAACCCGCCGGGAATTTCACCCCTCCGTAAACCTCGATCGAGCCCGCAATAAACTCGTTTATGAGGTCCGGCATGCAATCGAGATGGTCGCGCCCGCGGCTTGCTGCTCCGGCGCGGTCAACGCAGCCGGTAGAGCGCGTGCCGCCGGTTTCGGGTAAATGGCCGCACATCGCTGGGCCATCGCCCCGCCTCGACCGCCTTGGCCCATTCACGACTTACCAGGACATGCGGACCATCGATCTCGTAGAGCGCGCTGTGGCGCGGACCGTCATGCGCGACCGTTTTTTCTTCGCCCCCGATGCTCATGGCGAACGGCTCGCCCTCCATGCGTGCGACGGCGTGCACGCCCGGCACCTTCAACAGATTAGGCACGTGCTCGGTGTCGTAAACCTCGTTGAAGAGGGCCTCCTTGTCGGCGTCCACATCCATGCTGGCGACGAACAGGTATCTGGATTTGATCGGCATTGAACCCTCTGCGCCTGCTGCGGTGGTCTGACCGCCTTCGGATCGACAAGCTTCAGGTTGCGCGCAGACGCTCTGCTTTACTCCCCAAAGCAAACCGGCGGCAAATGCGTCCCCGTCGCAGTGTGCCCATATAGAAAGAGGATTGAGGTGACGCCAAGCCTGTGTCACCGGCGCGGTGGGCGCGGCCCGGACTGCTCGCTGCGCCGGTTGTGGCTATCATCGGGCTGCGTGTCGCCCGGTTTGGTCTGGTAGTGACCGCTGTGATGGACGCCGCCCTTCCTGGTGTACGGCCTGACATCCTGGCTGTCCGGATTCGATCCGGTCCCGTAGCTGGGCGTTCCACCCAAACTCGGCTGCATCACATATTGCGCGGACGCCACACCTGTTGCCGAGGCGAGCATCACGACTCCAATCAAATATTTCATGGCTGCCCTTTAATCTGAACCAGGTCAGGTCGCGTTGCGTTGCGTTGGGCGCAGTCAACGCAGGTTTTGGTCACGCATCAGCTGGAAACGGATATTCGAATCGGGGTCTGTGCCCCGGTACTGGCCTGCCCACCCGTAGATTGGCGGCTCGACCTGTAAAGTCTCGGTTCTGGGCCTCGGCGTCTTTTTCTTGCTGACTTTGGCAGCTTGACCTGCCCCGGCCGTCAGGACCACTGCAGCAAGTGCCGCCGAAAGAACCCTCAATCTGCGCGCCATCATGGAGCACCTGTCGTCTTATCGTCTGGCTCATTCTTGATAGAACACCGGCCGGCATTCGC
>DATEKG010000215.1:0-3151 GCA_035277565.1 Pseudolabrys sp. | reverse complement strand
TGCCTTGCGCGAAGTCGCCCATCAGCGACGAAATCTTTCCACGGCCTCCAAACAGGACCATCACGACCAGAAGCACAATGATCCAGTGCCATATACTAAGGGAACCCATCGGCAAATCCTCCGCAGCGACGGGCTATTCGGACCGTCCCGCCATGTTTTCAATTAGAAACTAGGCTCCGCGGCCCGCAAAAACAAGGACTTCACGCCGGGCAAACCGCCGCGCAATCCCTTGAAATCGCGATATTTACCTTAAATTGCCGCCCTTCACTTTTCCGAGCGCGACGGCGGCGGCGCCAAGCCAAGGTCGAGATCGCCCGGGTCCAGCGGCTCTTCATCATCACGTAACGTCGAGTCGTCGGACGGAAGCGGAACGCCAAAACCGGGCGGGAGATTGCCTTCGAGCAACCCGGCACCTTTGAGTTCATCGAGACCCGGCAGGTCGCCGACCTCCTCAAGCCCGAAATGCGACAGGAACGCTTCCGTGGTTCCATAAGTGATCGGCCGGCCCGGCGCCTTCCGGCGCCCGCGCGGGCGGATCCAGCCCGTCTTGAGCAGGACATCGAGCGTGCCGGCCGCCGCGACCACACCACGAATTTCCTCGATCTCGGCACGTGTGACCGGCTGATGATAGGCGACGATGGCAAGCGTCTCGACCGCTGCCCGCGAAAGCTTGCGCGATTCGACTATCTGTTTGGTCAGAAGCCAGGACAGGTCCGCGGCTGTACGGAAGGTCCACTTTCTGCCGACACGCACCAGGTTGACGCCGCGCGCCGCATATTCATCTTTCAGCTGTGCAAGCGCCGTTTTCACATTGACTCCGTTCGGCAATCTGCGCGCGAGAGCGGCCTCGTCGAGTGGCTCTCCGGCAGCAAACAGCAAGGCCTCCAGGAGCCGCAGCTCCTCTGGCCGCGTGACCTCAATGGGTGCCGTTTCTGGCGCCGGCTCATTGTTTTGCACAACCACGAGCTTGTTGGCCACACTCGGCATGGAGCCCTTCTCCTTATGCGTTTTTTTGCGCGTCATGCGTTGCAGCGGTTTCATTCGCGCCGACGCGTTTGCGCATATAGATCGGCGCGAATGACTCTTTTTGATGGATTTCGGCAAGACCCTCGCGCACAAGCTCGAGCGCTGTCGCGAAAGACGACGCAAACACAGTTGCCGCAAGCGACGGTTCAACCACATAGCTGATCAAATACTCGTCGATGCGCGACCAATCGTTCGACTGACCGATTAACCGCTCGAGTGCGGTCCGCGCTTCGGCAAGCGACCACACGGTGCGCTTCTTGAAGCGCACGCGCGAGAGCGCCGTACGTGCACGCTGCGTTGCGTAGGCAGACAGCAAATCGTAGAGGGTCGCGGTCCATTCAGGCTGCTTGATCTCGGCAATCGGCTCCGGCAGCCCACGCGGGAACACGTCGCGATTGAGCTGCGGCCTTTCCATCATTCGCGTCGCGAATTCGCGGATTGCTTCCAGGCGTCGCAACCTGTTGGCCAAAGCCAATGCCATGTCTTCGGCGCTCGGCCCGTCTCCCGGGGCAGTCTCGGGCAGGAGCAGCCGCGATTTCAGGTAGGCGAGCCAGGCCGCCATCACCAGATAGTCGGCGGCAAGCTCGAGCCGCAGCTGCCGTGCCGCCTCGATGAATGACAGATACTGGTCCGCCAGCGCCAAAATCGAGATTTTCGCGAGATCCACTTTCTGCTGACGCGCAAGCATGAGCAGCAGGTCAAGCGGTCCCTCAAATCCTTGCACATCGACGATCATCGCGGGCTCCGTGGTCCCGCGATCTGCGCTGAGCGTGGTGTCGAATTCTTCGCTCACGACGCCGCCTCGCGTCGGGAGGCCGTACGCACGCCGGACATCATTTGCGCGAAGAGGTGACGTGCCGCATCGGCGTCGAAGTCTTGCGGTGCGGAGCGGGCGGAAAGCGCCGCCTCGGCGCGCCTGGCGGCCGCACCGGAGAGTTCCGACGCCGCGCCGGCAACGGCGGTCATTTCAGGCAAGCTGCCGTTGCAATGAAGAACGACGTCGCAACCTGCCGCCAGCGCAGCGCGGCTGCGCTCGGCAATCGTGCCGGACAAAGCGTTCATCGACACATCGTCGCTCATCAATAACCCTTGGAACCCGATGAACTCGCGAATCACTTGCCTCACTATTGTGACCGAAGTGGTGGCCGGTGCGACCCGATCGATTGCACTAAACACAACATGTGCGGTCATCCCCAGGGGCAAATCGGCCAATGGCACAAAGGCAGCAAAATCCGTGACATCCAGCGTAGCGCGGTCTGTTTCAACTACGGGCAGCCGGTGGTGGCTGTCGGCCGTCGCGCGGCCATGTCCCGGCAGGTGCTTCACGACCGGAAGAACCCCGCCCGCCTGCAATCCTTCGGCAATCGCCCGGGCAATTCTGGCGACCTTGCCCGGCTCGCTTCCATAGGCACGGTCGCCAATCACCGGATCGCCTCCTGCGACCGGCACATCGGCAATGGGGAGGCAGTCAACGTCAATACCGAGCAGCCGGAGGTCGGCCGCAATCAGATGGCCCGCCAGACGTGCCGCCGCAATGCCGGCGGCAGGCTCGTGATCGTAAAGTTCGCCATAGCGCGCCCCGGCCGGGTAAACCGGCCAATGCGGCGGCCCCAGCCGCTGCACGCGACCGCCCTCCTGATCGACCAGCACCGGTGCTTCCCAGCCGACGCAATCACGAAAACCCTGAATGAGCTCGCGCACTTGGTCCGGCGTACTGATGTTCCTCTTGAAGATGATCAAACCCCATGGCCGGGCGTCCCGAAAAAAGGCGCGTTCGCTGGGGGATACGCTAAGTCCCGCCAATCCCGTGATAAATGCACGCGGCGCCATCGGCGCGGATTAGCCCGCAGCCGCGCCAAGGGTCAAGTTTGAGCTGTTAATTCCTCTGAATGAGGCACTGCCCGCCGGCCGCTTTCAGGCTTGTACACAGTTCGACCGCCTCATTCGAGCTCGCAAAGGGGCCAACCATGGCACGGTAGTAGGTTCCCTTGGCCCCCAAATCGACCTTGTGAATGACCGGCTGGCGGCCGCCAAGCTGGTTCGGGAACTTGGCCTGCAGGCCGCGGAACGCCGCCTGGGCCTCGGCCTCGCTCCGCTGCGAGGAAACCTGCACAAAACTGCCTCC
>DATEKG010000214.1:0-3216 GCA_035277565.1 Pseudolabrys sp. | reverse complement strand
TCGATGCTGTCATAGGAGAATGACGCACCGGTGCGCAGGTTGAAGGCGCCAAGTCTGCCGCCGGCATAGAGGCCAACGGTGACGCTGTCGATGCCGGCGCTGCTTCCCCGTGCATCGGCCTTGAGATCCGAGCGCGTATAGCCGGCGACCAATCCTGCCCGCCAGGCTTCCCCGAAGCGCATGTCGGCGCCGGAGAGGAAGCCGCCGAAGTGGCTCTTGAGCGATGCCGCATTGCGGTCGCTGTCACTGTGCCCCCAGCCGCCGAGCCCCTGCGCCCAGAAGGTGAGATCGTGTCCGGCATTATAATTGTCGCCGCGCGGCGCCTTCACCGGAACGCCACTGGCATCGGCGGCATAGGCCAATCGGCCATCGCCAGCGTACGCCGCACTACCATTGCCCGGCGCCGACGGCGCGCGGCCATCGGCATCGGCGAGCTCCGGACCGGCAAAGCCGAGCGCGCCCAGTTCGCCCGGCGCATCGGCATAGGACGCCTGCCGAAGGCGGCCGAGCACGCCGCTACGTGTGAACGAGCCTTCCTGCGCCTGCGTGTTCTGCACACTGCCGAAGATCTCGCCCGACAACGCATCGAACGCTGCGCGTGCCCCATTGATGGTTTGATTGAAAATGCGCGAGACCAGCGGGTTGGTGAGTGAAGCGCCGGCTAGCGACGCTGCAACGGCATTCTGATTGCGCGTTTGCGCAACTGCGGCAAAGCCCGGAGTCGCCCCCGTCCCGCCACCTCCGGGGGCCGTGATGAGATCGAGCGTCAGAAACACGTTCGTGTTGGTGGGGTCGTAGCTTAGTGTCGGCGCGAGAAAGGTCAGATCGGTCTTGACGGTGCCAAATCTGGTCGCGCCGAATCCTCTACTTGCTACCAGAATGCTGTACGTGGCGGAGGGCGCAAATCCGGTGCCGGTTGCTTGCACAAACACGCTCGCGCCTCCCAGCGTAGCGGCGCCCCCAACGGCTCCCGCGTTGACTATCGAGACGACCGTGGAAGTGGTGGGCGACGCTCTTACAACGAACTTCGAGTCTGGCGAGAAGGTGACGTTGCCGCCGATAACGGAAAGAAAGTCATTTGCAGAGCCAGCGCCGGGCGCAAGTGTACTTCCGCCGTCGATATTGACGTTGCCTTGAATGGTACCGCTGCCAGACAATGTCGATGCATTCAAGTTGACGTCGCCGACAAGGTGAGCGCCCGAATGACCGGTGTCACCCACCATTAGGGATGAGTTTGTCAGCGTTGCCGTTCCAACACTCGCCAAGTTGCTGTTCAACGTCCACTGGCTGTTGGACATATCCAGCGAGGTGAAGCCCCGAGCCAGCGACGTATTGCCCCGAAAATCATTATTGGCTGTGCCCTGTCCCTTCAGTACGAGCTTGCCGGTGGAACCCGCAACGCCGTTGACGGCCGCGCCTATCAACGTCGAACCACCTTCCAGAATCAGCGTACTCGTGCCGGATCCGGTGAAATGCACCGACCCGGATGAGCCTGAGATCGTGCCAAAGTTGTCGACCGTGCTGTCAGCGATATTTATTCCCTCGTTGCCCGACACAGTCGCACCGGCTTGCACATTGACGGTAAGGCCGGTCGAGGTGGAGGTAAAACCGAACGGAATACCGGAAACATTGCCTGAGCAAGTTACCGTGTCGCCGTTGACGGGAGTTGCCGGCGTACACACCGCATTTGCGCGATCAATCGCTGCAAAAGACACGCTCGACACCAGCGCGGCAGCGACACGAATTGTAAATTTGGCTGCAGGCACAACCCGCTTCATTCTCCGACTCCGTTCATGCGGCTGAAGCCGCTCTCGTTGTCCGGCAAATGGCCAGTAGCATCGTGTGTGATGCACAGACGGTTGCGCCGATGCCGGATTTGCGCGATTCAATGATTAGGGAGACGGTCGCCTGAAAACTTGGGCGGATACGACGAGCATTTGGACAGAACCGAAAAAATCGAACTTGCGGTGAAGAAGGTGCAAAAAAAAGGTGACAGGCGGCAGCCTGTCATGCGCGGGCTCGACTTGACCAGTCCAAAATGTGTTGTCCCCGAACAGGTGTCGGTCATGTCCCCGGACTAAACACTTGTCCCGCGCATCCACGCCTTGCATATCAAAGTCCCACTAGAAAAAAGGCGTGGATGCCCGGCATAAAGCTTGTGCTCGGCCGGCTGAAAGCCGGACCCGAGTGCCGGGCATGACGTAGAGAGATGGCACCGTCCCTCACAATGTCATGGCCAGGCTTGTCCAGCCGTTGGCCGGACACGACGAATGATGCACGGGTTACGCCGCCTGCGCGACTTTTCCGTTGAAGGTCAAGCCGAGCTTGCCGCCCGAGATATTCACCTTCTCACCATCCTTGATGGTGCCGGCAAGAATCATCTCGGCGAGCGGATCCTGAACCGACTTCTGGATCACGCGCTTCAGCGGCCGCGCGCCGTAAGCCGGATCCCAGCCTTTTTCCGCGAGCCAGTCACGTGCGCTCGATTCAAGCTTGATCGTGATCTTGCGATCATCGAGCAGCTTCTGCAGCCGCGTGATCTGGATATCGACGATGCGGCCCATCTCCGTCTTCTTGAGGCGATGGAACAGGATGATCTCGTCGACACGATTGAGGAATTCAGGCCGGAAAGCCGCACGAACAACCGCCATCACCTGGTCCTTGACCGCATCCGTGTCCTGACCTTCGGGCTGATTGACCAGGAATTCAGCGCCCAGGTTTGACGTCATCACGATCAGCGTGTTGCGGAAATCGACCGTGTGCCCCTGCCCGTCCGTCAGACGGCCGTCGTCGAGCACCTGCAACAGCACGTTGAAGACGTCGGGGTGAGCCTTCTCGATCTCGTCAAACAGGACAACCTGATAGGGTCTGCGGCGCACGGCCTCGGTCAGCGCGCCACCCTCTTCATAACCGACATAACCTGGAGGAGCGCCGATCAGGCGCGCGACCGCGTGCTTCTCCATGTATTCGGACATGTCGATGCGGATCAGCGCATTTTCATCGTCAAACAGATATTCCGCCAGCGCCTTGGTCAGCTCGGTTTTGCCGACACCGGTCGGACCGAGGAACATGAAGGATCCGATCGGGCGATGTGGATCCTGCAGGCCCGCTCGCGCGCGCCGCACGGCGGTCGAAACCGCATGCACGGCATCCTGCTGGCCAATGACCCGCTTGGCGAGTTCATCTTCCATGCGCAGGAGCTTTTCCTTTTCGCCT
>DATEKG010000213.1:0-7947 GCA_035277565.1 Pseudolabrys sp. | reverse complement strand
GCCGGCGTCAAGGCATTTTTCTCGATCTCCCTTCATCGCTTTCGCCGTAAGCGCGATAATCGGAAGCCGTCGGAACCTGTCATTTTTGCGGATCTGACCCATCGTCTGGTAGCCGTCCATTTCGGGCATCATGATGTCCATCAGAACGATGGCGATGTCGTCGGTGTCGTCGATGAGCGCAATCGCCTCGCGGCCGGTTGTCGCCGTCAAGACACGCATGCCGCGCCGCTCGAGGACGCTGCTCAGCGCGAAGATATTGCGGGCGTCGTCGTCGACCAGGAGAACGGTGCGGCCGACCAGATCCTCGTCGGAGCTGGTCAACCGCTCTAGCATGCGCTGCTTTTCGGCCGGCAGGTCCGTCACGACACGGTGCAGGAAGAGCGCCGTCTCGTCGAGCAGGCGCTCGGGCGATTCGACTCCCTTCACGACGATGCTTCGCGCCATCATGTGCAGGCGCGCGTCTTCTTCGGCGCTCAGCTCGCGCCCCGTGAAGACGACGACCGGCACCTGCGCGAGCTCCTCATCGGCGCCGAGCTCCTCGAGCACTTCAAATCCCGTCATGTCCGGCAGGCGAAGATCGAGCACGACACAGTCGGCCGGCTGCTGCCGCAGCATTGTCAGAGCCTCGCGGCCCGTTCCTGCGGTCTCGATTTCGACGTCGTCATGGCCAAGCAGTTCGGAAATGCTCATCTGCTCCGCCGGGTTGTCTTCGACAACGAGCAGCCGCTTGCGGCGCGGCGTGGAATATTCCTTGATCCTGCGCAGCGCGGCTTCGACGCCTTCCGTCGTCGTCGGCTTGGTGACGAAGGAGAACGCGCCGCGGGAAAGCCCGTGATGCCTGTCTTCATCCAGCGTGATGATCTGGACCGGGATGTGGCGGGTGAGGGGATTTTGCTTGAGCTGGCTCAGGACACTCCAGCCCAGCATGTCCGGGAGGAAAACGTCGAGCGAAACCGCCGACGGCTGGTATTGCTTGGCGAGCTCAAGCGCGTCCGCGCCGCGCATCGCGACCAGAACCTTGAAGCCCCTGTCGCGGGCAAGATCGACGAGGACGCGGCAATAATGCGGATCGTCCTCGACAATCAGCAGGATTGAATCACCCGGCTGAATCTCATGCCGGTCGTCGGGGATGTGCTCAATCGGCCGCTCCGGCGGCAGCATGATCGGCGCGCCCGCCGGAGGCTGCGCAGGAATGTAGCTGCCGGGACGCGCGGCAGTCGAGGGTCCCGCATAGGTGGCAGGCAAATAGAGAGTGAATGTGCTGCCCACTCCCGGCGAACTGCGCAGATGGATTTCGCCGCCGAGCAGCATGGCAAGCTCGCGGCTGATCGCAAGCCCGAGACCGGTGCCGCCGTATTTGCGGCTTGTGCTGGCGTCGGCCTGCTGGAACGCCTCGAAGATGATTTTCTGCTTTTCGGCCGGGATGCCAATGCCGGTATCGGCCACTTCGAAGGCAACGACGCCCTGCGCCTGGCTCAGCACGGGATGGGTCGGCGTCCATCCTGACGCCGCCGAAAATACCTTGAGCTGCACTCCGCCGCGTTCGGTGAATTTGAACGCGTTGGAAAGCAGGTTCTTGAGCACCTGCTGAAGGCGCTTGGAGTCTGTCGTCAGGCTGCGGCCGAGCGCCGGGTCGAGGTCGACATTGAACGCGAGCTGCCTGGTTTCCGCCTCGTGACGGAATGGCCTGCCCACTGCGTCGAGAATATTGGAAAAGAACAGCTCCTCCGCCTCGACCGTGACAGTGCCGGACTCGATCTTGGACAGGTCGAGAATATCGCTGATGAGATTGAGGAGGTCCGTGCCGGCGCCATGGATCGTGCGCGCGAATTCGGTCTGTTTGCTCGAAAGATTCCCGTCGGGATTGTCGGCGAGCTGCTGTCCCAGAATGAGAATGCTGTTGAGCGGCGTCCGCAACTCGTGCGACATGTTGGCGAGGAATTCCGACTTGTATTTCGAGGTGAGGGCGAGCTCGGCGGCTTTCTCCTCGAGCGCGCGCCGCGCCTGTTCGATCTCCTGGTTCTTTCTCTCGACTTCGACATTGCGTTCGGCAAGCTGTTGCGCCTTCTGCTCGAGTTGTTCATTGGTTTGCTGCAGCTCGCGCTGCTGCGCCTGCAATTCGCCGGCGAGTTGCTGCGACTGCGTGAGCAGACCTTCGGTCTGCATGGTCGCCTCGATGGAGTTGAGGACGATGCCGATGCTTGCGGTCAACTGTTCAAGAAACATGGTCTGCAGCGCGGTGAACTGCGAAACAGATGCAAGCTCGATCACCGCCTTGACCTGGTTTTCAAACAGGACCGGCAGAACGATGATGTTGCTCGGCACCACCTTGAAAAGGGCCGATCCGATCGGCACCGCCCGCTCGGGCATTTCGGTGATCAGCAGGCGGCGTTTGTCCGCCGCACATTGCCCGATGAGTCCCTCGCCAACCCGCAGGCGCTGGGGATGACCGTTGGCGCCGTCGTCGGCGTAGGCCGCGAGCAGACGCATTGTGTGAAGTTCTTCGCTTTCCACCTGGTAGATGACGCCTTGCTGGGCGTTGACCAGCGGCGTGAGCTCGCTGAGCAGCAGGCGGCCGACCGTGGTGAGATCGCGCTGGCCCTGCAGCATGTTGGTGAATTTGGCGAGGTTGGTCTTCAGCCAGTCCTGCTCGGTGTTGCGATCCGTTGTCAGGCGCAGATTGTCGATCATCGTATTGATGTTGTCTTTGAGCTCGGCGACTTCGCCGCGCGCATCGACCTGAATCGACCGCGTCAGGTCGCCCTTGGTCACGGCGGTTGCGACTTCGGCGATGGCGCGCACCTGGGTGGTGAGGTTCGCAGCAAGCAGGTTCACGTTGCCGGTCAGGTCCTTCCAGGTGCCCGCGGCACCCGGCACGTTGGCCTGTCCGCTCAACCGGCCCTCGACACCCACTTCGCGCGCCACGGTCGTGACCTGATCAGCGAAGGTCGCCAGCGTGTCCGTCATGTTGTTGATGGTTTCGGCGAGCGCTGCGACTTCACCTCTCGACTTCACGGTGAGCTGCTGTTTCAGGTCGCCGTTCGCGACGGCGGTCACGACCTTGACGATGCCGCGCACCTGCTCCGTGAGGTTCGCAGCCATGACGTTGACGGTGTCGGTCAGGTCCTTCCAGGTGCCGGCAACGCCGGACACCTGCGCCTGGCCGCCCAGTTTGCCTTCGGTGCCCACTTCGCGCGCCACGCGCGTCACTTCCGATGCGAAGGCGTTGAGCTGGTCCACCATGGTGTTGATCGTGTTCTTGAGTTCGAGAACTTCGCCCTTCACGTCGACTGTGATCTTGCGTGACAGGTCGCCGCGCGCCACGGCCGTTGTCACTTCCGCGATGTTGCGGACCTGGGTGGTGAGGTTTGCCGCCAGCAGGTTGACGTTGTCGGTGAGGTCTTTCCAGGTGCCGGCGACGCCGGGCACGTTGGCCTGGCCGCCGAGGCGGCCTTCGGTGCCGACTTCGCGCGCGACGCGCGTGACTTCGCCGGCGAAGGAGCGGAGCTGATCGGTCGTTGTATTCAGCGTCTCCTTGAGTTGCAGCAGCTCGCCACGCACGTCGACCGTGATCTTCTTCGACAGGTCGCCATTGGCGATGGCTGTTGCGACTTCCGCGATGTTGCGGACCTGTGCGGTCAGGTTTGACGCCATGAAGTTGACGTTATCGGTGAGGTCTTTCCAGGTTCCGGCGACTTCCGGCACCTCCGCCTGGCCTCCGAGCTTGCCTTCGGTGCCGACTTCGCGCGCGACACGCGTCACTTCCGAGGCAAACGAATTTAGCTGGTCCACCATCGTATTGATGGTGTTCTTCAACTCCAGAATTTCGCCTTTCACATCGACCGTGATCTTGCGCGACAGGTCGCCGCGGGCGACGGCGGTTGTCACCTCGGCGATATTGCGGACCTGGGCGGTCAAATTGCCGGCCATCGAATTCACGCTGTCGGTGAGGTCTTTCCAGGTGCCGGCGACGCCCGGCACATTGGCCTGGCCGCCAAGCCGTCCGTCGGTGCCGACTTCGCGTGCGACGCGCGTCACTTCGCCGGCGAAGGCATTGAGCTGATCGACCATGGTGTTGACGGTTTCCTTCAGCTGAAGGATTTCGCCGGACACATTGACGGTGATTTTCTTCGACAGGTCGCCGCCGGCGATGGCGGTGGCCACATCGGCGATATTGCGGACCTGCGCGGTCAGGTTGCCGGCCATGAAGTTGACGCTGTCAGTCAGGTCTTTCCACGTGCCCGCGACCCCGGGCACGGCAGCCTGACCGCCCAGCTTTCCTTCTGTGCCCACTTCGCGCGCCACGCGCGTCACTTCCGAAGCAAAACCGTTGAGCTGGTCCACCATCGTGTTGATGGTGTCTTTCAGTTCGAGAATTTCGCCGCGCACGTCGACCGTGATCTTGCGCGACAGGTCGCCGCGCGCCACGGCGGTTGTCACTTGCGCGATGTTGCGCACCTGGTCGGTCAGGTTGCCGCACATGGCGTTGACCGAGTCCGTCAAATCCTTCCAGGTCCCGGCAACGCCCGGCACGATGGCCTGGCCGCCGAGCTTGCCGTCGGTGCCGACTTCGCGGGCCACGCGCGTGACTTCCGATGCGAATGATCGCAGCTGGTCCACCATCGTGTTGATGGCTTCCTTGAGCTGGAGGATTTCGCCGCGCACATCGACGGTGATCTTCTTTGAAAGGTCGCCGTCGGCGACGGCGATGGTGACCTCGGCGATGTTGCGCACCTGTGCGGTCAGGTTGCTCGCCATCGAGTTCACGCTTTCGGTGAGGTCTTTCCACACGCCGGTGACCTCGCGCACCTGTGCCTGGCCGCCGAGCTTGCCTTCGGTGCCGACCTCGCGCGCCACGCGCGTCACCTCGGACGTGAACACGCTGAGCTGCTTGATCATCGTGTTGACGATGGTGGCGGCCTCGAGGAACTCGCCCTTGAGCGGCCGGCCATCGACTTCGAGCCGCACGGTTTTCAGCAGGTCGCCCTGAGCCACGGCCGCGACTGCCGTGGTGACTTCTTTCGTCGGCCAGATCAGGTCGTCGATCAATGTATTGACGGAAAATTCCATCTCTTCCCAGGCTCCGCCCGAGAGGCCGAACTTCACGCGATGACGCGTTTTTCCTTCGCGGCCCACAAGCTGACCGACGCGGTCGATCTGCTGCGCCATGCGCTGGTTGGCGGCTACGATGTCATTGAAAGTGTCAGCGATCTTGCCGAGGAGACCTTCTTCCTCGCCGGTCATCCGCACCGAGAAGTCGCCGGCGCGCATCGCGCGCAGCGCCTGCAGGAGATTCAGAAGTTCTGTGGGATCAGAACCGTCCCCGTCGCCTTTGCCCGGCCGCTTTGGTGCAACGCCATTGGCATTTTGGTTGTTTGTAACTGTCGTTGGTTGCATCGACGCCTCCCGAATAACCCGCGTTCTCCGTCGCATAGACATGCGCCGGGGGCGATCGGAGGCGATGCAAACCGAGCCCCATGGCCAGCTCCCGAAGATCCCGAAGCTGCAGTGCCATGGCCGTTCGACACGCCTAGTTTGGGGCAGGACATTAGCCCCCCGCTCGCTCGCGCATTTTGGCCATGCGGGAGCGCCCGCCGACAATTAAATCCGCTAAATCGCGGAAAGTTCCAGGATGGAGGTGCAATATTACGAGGAAGCGCAGACGGGTTCCGGAGGCCGGCCCGGCCGGAACAGCGTTGTCGGCCCATCGCCGATATGGTTAAACTCTGTCTCGTATTGTCGCATTGCAAAAGGCCAGCCGTTTTCAAGGCCAAAATGCTCGCGGGCGAAGCGGCGAGGGGACCAGCCTCAAGGACGGGAACAGATGCCGCGAATGAAGGGTGCGGACCTCATCACCGAATACCTGATCGACAGCAAAATCCCTTACGTTTTCGGGATTTGCGGCCACGGCAATGTCGGCATTCTGGATTCCCTTTACGAAGCGCGCGACCGGATCGCGCTTGTGTCTCCGCGCCACGAGCAGGTGGCGGCGCATATGGCCGATGCCTATTTCCGCGTGCGTCACGAAGCGGTGGCGACCCTGACCTCCTGCGGTCCGGGTTCCTGCAATATCGTGATGCCGCTGGCGGTGGCGATCTCGGATTCTTCCGCGCTACTGGCGATAACGGCGAATGTTCCGACCTCTCAGTTCAATCGCAGCCCGTTTCAGGAAATCAACAAGCACTTCCAGGCTGACTTCCCGAACATCATCCGCCCTGTCGTCAAGCGCAGCTTCCAGCCGACCCGCGTCGACATGTTGCCTCTGGCCTTGCGCCAGGCGACGACGACGATGCTCTCGGGCCGTCCGGGACCGGTGAACCTCGATGTGCCTTTCAATGTCTTCCAGGAGGAAGACGAGGTCGAAATTCCATCGCCGTCACCGCCCCTCAACACGCAGCGCAGCGGAGCCTCACCGGAGGAAATCGCGGCGTGCCTTGATCTGGTGCAGCAATCGAAACGGCCGGTCATCTTTGTCGGCCACGGCGTGACGCTGTCGGAAGCGTCACGCGAACTTACCGAATTCGCCCATCGGCTGCAGATACCTGTGATCTCCTCGCCCAACGGCATGGGCACGCTGGACATGACGGATCCGCTGTCACTCGGTTTCATCGGCCGCAACGGCGCCTATCCGGCAAACGAGGCGGGCCGCCGCGCGGACCTGGTGATTGCGATCGGTGCGCGTTTCGATGACCGCTCGGCCTCGTCCTGGATGCAGGGCTATTCCTGGAATTTTCCGCGAACCAGGCTGATTCATGCCGACGTCGACCCGGCCGAACTTGGCCGCAACTATCCGCCCGACATCGGAATCCTTGCCGATGCGCGCACGTTCCTACGCCAACTCCTGGCGGAGAGCGAAAAGCGCAATCCGAAGCGCGATGCCACAAAGGCGTGGATCGCGGACATCCGCCAATGGCAGTCCGAATGGGACGACTTTGTCCGCCCGAATTTCGAGATGCACGCGTCGCCGATCCGTCCCGAGCGCATCGTCGCCGACTGCCAGGCGGTGCTTCCACCCGACGCAATCCTGTGCTGCGACGTCGGCGTCAATCACAACTGGTACATGCAATTCTGGAAAGCGCGGCGCCCGCAAACGATGCTCAATTCGTGGGGTTTTTCCGGCATGGGCTTCGGGGCGGCCGGCGCCCTTGGTGCCAAGCTTGCTGCGCCCGACCGGCCGGTCGTGGCAATCGCGGGCGACGGCTGTTTCACCATGGTGCCGCACGTCCTGTGCACTGCGATCGAATACAATATCCCTGTAGTCTGGGTGATCTGGAACAATTTCGGATGGGTCTCGATCCGCGACATTCAGCTCGGCATGTTCGGCGGCCGCGAGCACGGAACCATGTTTCACGAGGGAGCGAACAAGAACCCGTACAATCCGGACTTCGCCGCCTGGGCGCGCGCGACCGGCGTGGAGGCCATCACCGTCAAGAAATCGCAGGATTTCAGGGGCGCGCTTGAGCACGCGATCAAGGCCAACAAGCCGTTTGTGCTCGACGTGCATGTTGACGCGGAAGTCCGTCCGCCATCGACCGGCGCCTGGCAGCTGCCGCCGACGCCGCACAAGGAGCCGGTCTTCGGGAAACGCTATTTGCCCGACGCCGTGCCGGCAAAGTAGGAAATTGTGGCTGGGTCATTGCAAAGCCATTTGGTGTAGCATCATAGCGGGAAGGGATCGGGGCGACGCCTTTGCGCGCACAGCTGAAACAAAAGAGCGGGAAGGTGCCCGGCCGGGCCCGGGTCGGGCCGGCGCGCAGTTCCGGCACGGCGCAGCCGCGCGGCGGGGTGCAATCGCTTGCCCGCGCTTTCGGAATCCTCGAGGAGATTGCGCGCAACCGTGATGGCATCGGCCTTGCGGACCTGTCGAAGCGTGTCGGCCTGCACAACTCGACAACGTTTCATCTGGTGAAGACGCTGGTTTCTCTCGGCTATGTCCGCCAGCTCAAG
>DATEKG010000212.1:0-7068 GCA_035277565.1 Pseudolabrys sp. | reverse complement strand
ACAGTTGATCATACGCCCGTCTATCCGCGCGAGGTCGTCAAGCGAGCATTGGAACTCTCGGCGACCGCCCTGGTCCTTGTGCACAATCACCCGTCCGGCGACCCCACACCATCGCATGCGGATATCCAGATGACGCAGACGATCATTGACGTCGCACGGCCGCTCGGGATTGCTGTGCACGATCACATCATCGTCGGGAAGGAAGGTCACGTCAGCTTCAAGGGCCTGCGACTCATCTGACCTAGTAAGGCAACTGGCGCACAAGCGTGATCGGGTCAGCGCTTTCGGGAATACGGCGCCAGGTCGAATCGTCGACCTCCTCAAAGCGCCATGGAGTACCGCGGGCAGGAACCAGCATCAATTCGTCGCGATCGATTCGCCACTGGGTAAAATTCAAACGCGCAAGTGCAGCGTCGCATCCTGATTTTACGGTCACCGCATAGCCATCACCCGATGGCGTCATTGCAAGGGTCAATTGGCAGACGGGTGAGCCTGGTTTCCGCATGACCGCCCAATCTCCCGTCACCTGCTCGGGAGGTTTTGACGACGGCGCGGCGGCAGCAGCGTTCTGCAAAAACAACACGCCTACGCCCGGGGTCGGTGCTTCAAAAATACCATCTTCAACCTCACTGAATTCCACAACGGATTTGCCGTGCGCATCGATGAAGTAGAGCAGGTCGTTTTCAGGAAACTTCCACCCGACAATTTCGCGTACCAGCGGAAACTGGTCGGCGCATTTCGAATCGAATTCGAGCTTAAGGCCGACGGCCGCTGGGTCGCTCTTCAGCGTGACCGTACATGTACGGTCACGCTCGGCATTGGAGAACTCCCAGCTACCCACCACACGCTTGGCGGATTCGCCAAGCTGCAAAGGCGCTTGCGCAAGGGCCGCAACAGGAACGCAAATCGCAATGAAGCATACGGCAAGACGCAACATGGTTCAGACCCCGGCATGGCCGCCGCATGACGGCGTGCCTACCGCCTTGGCGGCCACGGTGTTTCCGGCACTGGCGTCAGCGGCGGCTTTCCCGCAATCCACGCCAGAATATTGTCGACAACAAGTTGATCCATCGCCGCCCGCGTAACCTCGGTTGATGAACCAAGGTGCGGGAACAGAACAACGTGGTCCATCTCGATCAGTTCGCGGGGCACATGCGGTTCATTGGCGAAAACATCGAGACCCGCCGAATAGATCGTGCGGTTCTTCAACGCTTCAATCAGTGCAGGCTCATCGATGACGGAGCCGCGCGCCATGTTTATGACAATACCCCTCGGACCCAGTGCCTTCAAAACATCAGCATTGATCATCTTTTGCGTCGACGTTCCCCCCGGCACGATAATCATCAAGGTGTCGACATCCCGCGCCATGTCGAGAAGCTTCGGATAGTATTTGTAGCTCACACCGGACTGCAGATTACGACTGTGATAGACGACCGGTACGCCGAAGGCATCGAGCCGCCGCGCAATTGCCTTGCCGATGCGGCCCATTCCGACCATTCCGACCGTTCGATCGCGCAGAGTTGCCTTGGTTAACGGATAATGCCCATCCGGCCATTTGCCGGCACGAACGAACCTGTCCGACTGCGGGAATTCTCGAATGGTGCATAGCAAGAGGCCGATCGAAGTGTCGGCGACCTCTTCATTCAGCACGTCAGGCGTGTTGGTAACGATGATGCCGTGTTGGCCGGCCCATTTCGCGTCGATGTGGTCGTAACCGACACCGAAGCTTGAAACCTGTTCAAGGTTCGGGAATTGCGAAAGAAAGTTTCCGTCCACCCTGTTGGCGGTATAGGCGATGGCAATTGCCTTGATCTTCTTTCCGGTGTCCCGGACGAAGGCGTCCTTGTCTTTCTCATCAAGCCAGTGATGAAGCGTAACTCTGCCTTCAAAGCCTTTCATCATGACGGGCTTCTTTGCGCCAACCAGCAACACATCCGGCTTATCGCCAGCCATACTCATGCACTCCCTAGACCAAAGCAGTGACGGGCTTTTCGACAAAGCCTTTAAATGCCGCGAGCAATTCTGCGCCCAGCGCACCGTCGACCACCCGATGATCGCAAGAGAGGGTGACGGTCATCTGGTCGACGAATTTTATGCTCCCATCATCGGCCTCCACGGGCGCGCGGCGCGTGGCGCCAACCGCGAGGATCGTGGCGTGCGGCGGATTGATGATGGCTGAGAATTCACGCACCCCGTACATGCCGAGATTGGAAATCGCGCTTGAGCCGCCCTGGTACTCGTTAGGCTTGAGCTTTTTCTGCCGGGCACGCTCGGCGAGGTCACGCATTTCGGCTGAAATGACCGTCAGCGATTTTGACTCGGCATTGCGTATCACCGGCGTGATCAGTCCGCCATCGAGAGCGACCGCTACGCCGATGTCCGAGCGCCGGAAACGCAGGATGCGGTCGCCCGCCCAGACCGCATTGGCTGCCGGAATTTTCTGCAGTGCGGCGGCCCACGCCTTGATGATAAAATCGTTGAGCGAGAGCTTGAATGCCGGCCGGCCATCCCTGTTCTTCGGAGCGGCAGCGTTTGCCTCCTCGCGCATCGCAACCAGGCGCCCGGCGTCGAAGTCTGTGGTCAGATAGAAATGCGGGATCGTCTGTTTTGCTTCGACCAGCCTCACTGCAATCGTACGCCGCATCGAATCAAGCGGGACTTCCTCGAAATCGACTCCTTGATACAAGGCCTTGACCTGAGCAGCGCTCGCTCCGGGCGCTATCGCCGCCGGCCCCTGGCGCTGCACGCCCTCAACGTCGCGCGCGACGATCCGGCCATGAGGGCCAGTGCCGGAAAGACGAGAAAGATCGATGCCGCGTTCGCCCGCAAGACGCCGCGCCAAAGGAGTGACAGCAGCACCGCTTGCGAGCCTGGCAGGCCCGAAATTACGCTCGGGCGTGCGCACGGCATTGAACGGGTCCGTCGGCGCTGCAGGCCGCGGTATGGGTGTTGAATGGACGGTCGGCGACGGCGCGGACGCAGCCGTTGACCGCTCGTCCCCGCGCAAGCCGGGACTCAGGGCAACCTGATTCTGCCCTCCCGCTTTCGGGGGGGTAACTGGAGTTTGCTGGGCGGCTATCTGCTGCGCGGCGGCGGCGGGCCCCGAAATCACCGCCACGACCGCGCCGACCTTCGCGACCTCGCCGACCCTGAACCGGATTTCGCTCAGCGTTCCGGCAGTCGTCGACGGGACTTCCATCGAGGTTTTGTCGGTCTCAATTTCGAAAAGATTTTCGCCCGGCGTCACCGCGTCGCCGGCGGACTTGAACCATTTGGTGATCTTGCCTTCGGCGACGGTTTCGCCGAGTTGCGGCATCAGAACGTCCATTACCTACCTCAGAACCCTGCTTCGTCCCTTTTATATCCAGGCGCGAAGCACCGGCCTTGAATCCCCAAATATCTGCCTGTCACCCTCCCTGCGCCGTATGGCGATTCAGAGCGGCGGGCAATCGACCTACCAGCTCACCGACACATATTGCGTTTCGAGAAACTCCATCATGCCTTCATGTGCGCCTTCGCGGCCGAGACCGGATTGTTTCGTACCCCCAAACGGCGCCGCGGGATCGGAGACAAGACCACGATTGAGACCAATCATCCCGAAGTCGAGCTTCTCCGACACACGCATGCCGCGGCTCAGGTCTTTGGTGTAGAGATAGGCTACAAGGCCGTATTCTGTATCATTCGCGCGTTTGATTGCCTCGGCTTCCGTTTTGAACGTCTGGATCGACGCAACGGGACCGAAGATCTCCTCGTTCAGCATCTTTGCCGAATCGGGGACATTGGTGAGCACCGTTGCCGGATAGAAGAAACCGGGCCCTTCCGGCACCTTGCCGCCGACAAGCACCTTGGCGCCTTTTTTCACGGCATCGTCGACCAGTTCGATCACCTTGTCGCGGCCGTCCTTGTTCACGAGCGGCCCCAGATTGACGCCTTCATCGAGGCCGTTGCCCATCTTGAGCGAGCCCATCTTGGTGGTGAGCTTCTTGGCAAATTCGTCGTGCACCTTTTCATGCACATAGAAGCGATTGGCCGCCGTGCAGGCTTCACCCATGTTGCGCATTTTTGCGATCATGGCGCCGTCGATGGCGGCGTCGATGTCGGCGTCGTCGAACACGATAAAGGGCGCGTTGCCGCCCAATTCCATCGCCGGCTTGAGGATGTTGTCAGCCGCCTCGTGCAGGAGCTTGCGGCCAACCTCGGTCGAGCCGGTGAACGAGACGACGCGCACACGCGGGTCATGCAGCATCGCGCTCACGACCTTGCCCGATGCGCGCGACGGAATGACATTCACCACGCCTGCAGGCACGCCTGCTTCTTCCAGGGCCGGCATCAGCGCCAGCATAGTCAGCGGCGTGTCCGATGCCGGCTTGAGCACCACAGGGCATCCCGCGGCAAGCGCCGGCCCGATCTTGCGCGTGGCCATGGCGGCGGGGAAATTCCACGGCGTCACAAGCACCGCGATTCCGGCCGGCTTGTGTTGCGCGACAATGCGGGCGCCGGAAGCGGGCGCCGTCGAAATCTGGCCGATATTGCGCACGGCCTCCTCGGCATACCAGCGGAAGAACTCGGCGGAATAGGCGACCTCGCCGCGCGAATCAGGCAACGCCTTGCCGTTCTCGAGCGTGATCAGTTTCGCGAAGCGTTCGGCATCGCGCATGATCAATTCATAGGCCTTGCGCAGGATCTCGGCGCGCTCGCGCGGCTTGCGACCCGCCCATGCCTCGAATGCAGCATCGGCCGCGTCGACGGCGGCTTTTGCGTCTTCGACCGTGGCGCTGGCAACCGACGCGATCTTCCGCTCGGTGGCGGGATCGATCACGTCAAAACGGCCGCCGTCGGAGGCCTTGCGCCACTTGCCGCCGATCCAGAGGTCGGTGGGAACATTGGCGAGCAGATTTTCGTACATGAGATTCGTCCTTCACTCTCAATAGTCACGGCCGGGCCTGTCCCGGCCATCTCGCTTAAGGGGCACAACCACCCAAGCGGGGTCACCGGGACAAGCCCGGTGACGACAGGAACTAACTGTTCAGCGACCGCCGCACCGTTCCGGCAATGCGATCAGGTGTCGGCAGCACGGCATCTTCCAGAATGTCGGCCGCCGGCAACGGAATATGCGGCGTCGTGATGCGTACCGGCGGGCCATCGAGATCATAGAATGCCTCGTCGGCGGCAATCGAAACGATTTCGGCGCCCCACCCGCACAGACGCGGATTTTCCTCGACCGTAAACAGCCGATGCGTCCTGGCAACAGAGCCGAGTATCGTCTGTGTGTCGAGCGGGACCAGCGAACGCACATCGACAACTTCGCAGTCAATGCCGTGTTCCGCCTTCAGCTTCTCGGCCGCCTCGAGCGCGCGCGGCACCATCAGCGCCAGCGCGCAGATGGTGGCGTCCGTTCCGGGGCGCAGGATTTTCGCGGTGCCGAGCGTATCGACGATTTCCCCGTCGGGGACCTCGCCCTTTGTCGGGTAGAGCGACTTGTGCTCGAGGAAAATCACCGGATCAGGATCGCGGACCGAAGCAGCGAGCAGACCGATGACGTCACGGGGACTCGAAGGTGCAACCACCTTCAGTCCCGGGATCATCATGCACCAGTTTTCGACGCTCTGGCTGTGCTGGGCGCCGAAGCGCGAGCCGGCACCATTGCCGGTGCGCACAACCAGCGGACATTTGAGCTGGCCATTCGACATGTAGCGGCTTTTCGGAAACTCGTTGGCGATGTAGTCGAAGCAAACTGCGAAGAAGTCCGAGAACATGATTTCGGCGATCGGCTTGAGGCCGGTCATTGCCGCGCCCATGGCCGCGCCGAGGATTGCCTGCTCGGAGATCGGAGTGTCGCGCACACGCAACGGGCCGAATTGTTCGTAGAGGCCGACCGTCGCCTTGAACACGCCGCCGGCCTTGGCCACGTCTTCACCCAAAAAGACGACATCGGGATCGCGGGTCATTTCCTGGGCGATGCCGCGGATGACGGCATCGCGGTATGTCAGTTCCGCCATGCCCAGCCTCCATCGGCGTAAACGTCGGTCGAAATGATATCGAGCGGCGGCGGCGGCGCTGCCTTGCAGGCCTCGGTCGCGTCATCAACTATCTTGCGAACCTCTGCGTCGATCCCGGCGATCGTCTTTTCCGAAACGCCGAATTGCAGCAGCCGTTCGCGATAGATTGAGATCGGGTCACGCAGCTTCCAGCGGTCAAGCTCGCCTTCCGGCCGGTATTTCGCGGGATCGGCGCGTGAATGACCGCTGTGCCTGTAAGTGAGACATTCGATCAGTGACGGCCCTTCACCGCCGCGCGCCTTTTCAAACGCCGCCTGCGCCGCGCGATAGACAACATCGGCATCATTGCCATCGATGACAATGCGCTCGAGGCCGTAGGCCGATGCACGGTCAGCGGCCGGCTGCGGGACCGCGGTCACTTCGCTGATCGGTGTGTACTCCATATAGAGATTGTTCTCGCACACAAAGACAACCGGAAGCTTCCAAACGGCGGCAAAATTGAGCGACTCATGAAAGGCGCCGATATTCGTAGTGCCGTCACCGAAGAAACAGACCGACACGTCCTTCACGCCTTTATATTGGGCGCGCCACGCCGCACCGCAGGCGATCGGCAGATGCGCGCCGATGATGGCATATGAGCCCATCACGCCATGGTCAGCGGATGTCAGATGCATGGAGCCGCCCTTGCCGCGCATCAGGCCGTTGTCGCGCTGCATCAGTTCGCCGAGAACCTTTTCCACGCTTACGCCGCGCGCAAGCGTGTGCGCATGGCCGCGATAGGTGCAAAATGACAGGTCGCCCTTGCGCATCGCGCCGGCAAAACCGGCCGCGACGGCCTCCTGGCCGAGCGAAAGATGGCTGGTGCCCTTGACCAGGTTCTGCAGAAAGAGGTCGTAGGCTCGCTGCTCGGCCTCACGGATCACCACCAGGGTGCGGTACAATTCCAGGCGCTTCTGCTCGCCGATGTCGTCGTTCAGTCCGGTGCCGGCCTTGGCCTGCGCCCGGTCCTTTGCTGTGGCCATGAGTGTTCCTCGGAGGGCTATTTTCCGGCAACTTAGCCCCGCTCCCG
>DATEKG010000211.1:0-4003 GCA_035277565.1 Pseudolabrys sp. | reverse complement strand
AAGGGCAAGGGGGCCGACAAGTTCAAGGAACTTGCCGAGAAATACACCAACGGCAAGGTGAAGGTTGAAGTCTATCCGAACTCAACCCTCTACAAGGATAAAGAAGAGCTGGAAGCCATGCAGCTCGGTGCGGTGCAGATGTTGGCGCCGTCGAATTCGAAGTTCGGGCCAATCGGGGTCAAGGACTTCGAAGTCTTCGACCTGCCCTTCCTGCTGCCCAACGAGAAGGCGCTTCACAAGGTCACCGAGGGTCCGATCGGCAAGGGCATGCTCAAGAAGCTCGAATCGAAAGGCATGATTGGCCTTTCGTACTGGGACAACGGCTTCAAAGAGATGAGCGCAAACAGGGCATTGCGCATGCCCGAAGACTACAAGGGTCTCAAATTCCGGATCCAGTCATCGAAAGTGCTTGAGGCACAGTTCCGTGCGCTCGGCGCAATCCCGCAAGTGATGGCCTTCTCGGAAGTCTATCAAGCGCTGCAGACCGGCGTGGTCGATGGTCAGGAGAATACGCCATCGAATATCTACACCCAGAAATTCCATGAAGTTCAGAAGTACACGACGCTGACCAACCATGGCTATATCGGCTACGTCGTGGTCGTGAACAAGAAATTCTGGGACGGCCTGCCCGCCGACGTCCGCGGCCAGCTTGAAAAGGCCATGAACGAGGCGACAATCTACGCCAACGACATCTCCGAGAAGGAAAACGCTGAAGCGCTCAACGACATCAAGAAGTCGGGTAAGACCGAGATTATCATTCCGACTCCCGCCGAGATGGCCGCGATGCAAAAAGCGATGGAGCCGCTCTATCAGGAGATGGCCAGCCGCGTCGGCAAGCAATTGATCGACGACGTTCGCAAGATGGCACAAGGTGCCACGAACTGACCGATCGCCTGCAGGCCCCGGCGCTGCCGGGGCCTGTCGCTTCCAGCGGGGGGAGGGGATTCCATTGTCGGACCGTGTGCGGGGGAGTTCGCCGCCGTCAATCAAGGAATTGCCGTCTGCTGGCTGAATCACCAGCACGCGAGGCCTAGGTGTTTCTTCGTATTCTCGATCGTCTCGAGGAAATTCTGATTGCGAGTCTGATCGCCGCGGCGACGCTGCTTATTTTTGCGGCTGTCGTGCAGCGCTATCTGGTCGGCATCCCGTTTTTTTATCCGCTTGTCTATCACATCAACCTGACCTGGGCGCAGGAGCTGTGCGTCTACATGTTCGTATGGATGGCGAAATTCGGCGCGGCCTATGGCGTGCGCACGGGCATCCATGTCGGCGTCGACGTGCTTGTGAATATGCTCGACCAGGTGTGGCGCAGGAAGGTGGTATTGTTCGGCTTGCTCTGCGGTGCGCTTTTCACCTTCGTGGTCGGCACCATGGGCGCAAAGTTCGTGATCGAGCTTTACCCCACCGACCAGGTTTCGCCCGACATGGAGATGCCGCGCTGGATCATCTTCCTGTGCGTGCCGCTCGGCTCCTATTTGATGTGCTTTCGCTTCCTGCAGGTCGCCTGGGCGTTCTGGCGCACCGGTGAATTACCGCATCATGATCCCGGTCAGGTCGAAGGTATCGACGATGGAGCGCCCGCGGCGGGAGGCGCTTCCCGATGAACAGCGCCATCATCTTCGGGCTGCTGATTGCGCTGATGCTGACCGGCATGCCAATCTCGATTGCGCTCGGCCTCACCGTGCTCACCTTTCTCTTCGTGATGACGCAGGTACCGATCGAGGCGGTGGCGCTCAAGCTCTTCACCGGCATCGAGAGCTTCGAGATCATGGCGGTCCCGTTCTTCATCCTTGCCGGCAATTTTCTCACCCATGGCGGGGTAGCCCGCCGGATGATCCGGTTTGCGGCGTCCATGGTCGGCCACTGGTATGGCGGCATGGGTCTTGCCGGCGTGATGGCCTGCGCGCTGTTCGCCGCCGTTTCCGGCTCCTCGCCGGCGACCGTGGTCGCCATCGGTTCGATCATCCTGCCGGCCATGGTGCAGCAGGGTTACCCCAAGCGCTTCGGCGCCGGCGTTATCGCCACGTCAGGCGCGCTCGGCATCCTGATCCCGCCATCGATCGTGATGGTGCTCTATGCGGTCGCGACCGGCGGCAGCGTCGCCATCGATCCGGAGGGAAAACGCGTCCTGTCGGCGAGCGTGGCGCAGCTTTTCATGGCGGGCGTCATACCGGGAATGATTCTCGCCTCGATGCTCGGCATGACCACTTTCTACCGGGCCTACAAGAACGACTATCCCCGCATGAAGCGGGCAACCTGGCTGGAGTCGCTTACCGCATTTCGCGATTCCGTCTGGGGCCTGTCGCTGATCGTCCTCGTCCTCGGCGGCATCTATACCGGCGCGTTCACGCCGACCGAAGCGGCTGCCGTCAGCGCGGTTTATGCGTTCGTGATCGCCGTGTTCGTCTACCGCGACATGCGGCTGCGGGACGTGCCGCGCGTGCTGCTCAGTTCGGCGAATATGAGCGCGATGATCCTCTACATCATCACAAACGCGGTGCTGTTTTCCTTCCTCATGACCAGCGAGCAGATTCCGCAAGCGATCACGGCCTGGATCACGGGCGCGGGCATAGGCTGGGTCGAATTCCTGCTGTTTGTGAATATCCTGCTGCTGGCGGCGGGCAATGTGATGGAGCCCTCGTCGATCGTGCTCATCACCGCGCCGATTCTGTTTCCCGTAGCGGTCGGGTTGGGCATCAACCCCATCCATCTCGGCATCCTCATGACAGTGAATATGGAAGTTGGTCTCTGTCACCCGCCGGTCGGCCTCAATCTTTATGTCGCCTCCGGAATTGCGCGCATGGGCATCACCGAACTCACCATCGCGACGTTCCCATGGCTCGTCACCATGCTGATCTTTCTTGCGCTGGTCACTTACATTCCGGAAATGTCGCTCTGGCTGCCGCGCATGCTCGGCATGATGTGAGGCGGTGCGTAAAAACCTGTTTACCACCGGAGACGCTTGAAAACCGGCCGCGGTATAAATTTCAGAGGCCGGATTTCGAGCGAAGATCAATGGATTGGCGGCAATCTGAACGGCCGTAAATCAACATTGCGTGCGTGTAATCTCTGTCCAAACTTTAACTTGATAAGGCAAGGCTTCGCTCCTCTATATTTGACGCCATCAGGTGTTGCCCAAGAATTATTTTGGAGGTCGCCATGATGAAAACCTTTCTTGCCGGCACGGCTGCATTGGCAATCGTCGGCGCCACATTCGCCATCGCGGAGCCCGGGTCGTTTGCCGCGTCCGGCGACAGCGCGTTTCAGCGTGTGCAGCGCTGGCGCCCGAGCGCGGAGGATATTTCCGCATTCAGCGACGCGCGCATCGCGGCCCTGCATGCCGGACTCAGGCTGACTGCCGACCAGGAAAAGAACTGGCCGCCGGTTGAAGGCGCGTTGCGCGATCTCGCCAAGCAGCGCCTGGAACGCTTTGCCGCGCGCGCCAGCGCCGACCGTCCGCAGGATCCGATCGAGCGCCTCAACCTGCGCGCCGACGCGATGGGCAAACGCGCCGCCTCGCTCAAGAAGCTCGCCGATACGGCCGGTCCGCTCTACAAGAGCCTCGACGAGAGCCAGAAGCATCGTTTCGTGATGCTGGCCCGCCTCGATCGCCGTCATCCCGAGGCCATGCGCGGCCATAACGGCCTCCGTGACTGGATGATGAATCGCGGCCCGCGCGGAATGATGCAGGACGGCGACGGGCAACAGTAATCGCAGGATACGAGAAGCGGGCGCTGGCCAACGCGTTCTCCCCGACACGCGCCGCCGCCCCAGAAAGCCGCCGGACCAAACGGCGGCTTTTCCTGTGTAAGGGACGGCTTCGCGGCTGCCTTGCCGGCAGGGCGAGGCGGCTGCGGTCAAGCTGGACTCGCCAAGGCTGCTTTGCTAAGCCACGCGCGCTCGGCGGAGCTTCCGCCGCGGCAATCCGGGCGCATAGCTCAGTTGGTAGAGCAGCTGACTCTTAATCAGCGGGTCCAAGGTTCGAGTCCTTGTGCGCCCACCA
>DATEKG010000210.1:0-23259 GCA_035277565.1 Pseudolabrys sp. | reverse complement strand
CGAAATTTCCGCTGATCGAGCCTTTCGAGCCGCCCACATGCATGTTCTGGGCGTGTGCATCAGGCAGGACGCCAGTCGAACCGGGTGACAGCACAACGGCCGCACCTGCGGCTTCGGCCAGACGGCGGATGGCCGCATCGTAACCACGTGTGCCACCGCCGGCCTTGATCGCGACCTTCGCAGATTTCGAAATCAACTCTGCTGCATCATCAAAGGCATGCGGATCAGCGGGTGCGAGCTTCGGCAGTTGCGGTCGGTCCGGCATGGCCGCGAGATTGACCGTCAATTGCGCCGGCTGCGTATTGAGCGGCAGCAACAGAAAGAAGGGGCCGGCGCGGTAGGGATGGTTCACGCAGAGCGCGCCGCGTCGCAACGCGTCTCTTATGGCTTCCGGTGTGTGCAGCGCATAGGACTGCCCCAGGACAGCGGTCATGCGACCGAAGAGCCCCTGCTCTTCTTTGGGGACCTGCTGCATGTTGTAACCTTCGCCGAACGTCGTCTCATCACCATAGATGTGATAGACGCCGATACCGTTCGACGCGGCCGCGAGGGACCCCGCGAACGCCTGCATGGCGCCTGGTCCAATCGACGTAATGACCGCGGAAAGCTCTCCGTACTGCCATCGCAACGCGGTTGCAGCGTGCGCCATTTCGACCTCGTTGCGGCAGTTGATTGTACGGGTCGCGCCCTCATCCTCATAGATGCGCAGCACATTGCCGAGGTCGGTCGATCCGTGGCCGAATATCGCAAAATATTTACGCACCTCCTGTTTGAGCAACCCCAGCACCAGAGCTTCCGACAAAGTGGTTTCGAACAGCTTCGGGAGTCCTTGCGCCAATGCCTGGCGCACACCACCGGCCTGCGCGATCGCACGGGCGCGACCGCGCATTAGCCGGTCGGTTTCGCCGTCGTTACGCGTGAGCATCAATTGGTCTTTTCCACTGCGGCCTTGAGGATCGGATTCCATCGCGCGATATCCGCACGCAGAATCTTCGCCAGATATTCCGGCCCGCGCTGAGCAGGAGGAGGAACGGTACCGCCGAGCTCAATCAGGCGTTTGCCGATCGCGGGATCCTCCAGGGTCTTGTTCAGTGCCGCCGCCAGCTTTTCCACGACCGGTTTCGGCGTGCCTTTCGGCGCGAAAATGGCGCTCCAGATATTGATCTGGAAATCCGGTGCGCCGACCTCCTTTGCGGATGGCACGTCGGGCAGCGCCGGCGAGCGCTCATTGCCGGACACGACATAGGCTTTCACCGTGCCGCCGCGTACCGCGCCCTGGACGCTGACAACCTGCTCGCAAAAAAAGTCGACATGGCCGCCGATGACG
The DNA here is from genome assembly GCA_035277565.1 of Pseudolabrys sp. Classification (GTDB taxonomy): domain Bacteria; phylum Pseudomonadota; class Alphaproteobacteria; order Rhizobiales; family Xanthobacteraceae; genus Pseudolabrys. Next base: position 21,932 of record DATEKG010000210.1, on the reverse strand, counting down.
TCATTAAGCGCGGGGCCGGTGCCGCGATATGCGACCAGGCTCGGCTTGAGGCCGAGTTCGGATGTGAACAGCAGGCAAGCCATGTGCGAAGAAGACCCGACGCCGCCATGGGCCTGCTTCACGCTGTCGCCATTCTTCTTCAGGTAGGCTACGAATTCCTTGAAATTGTTGGCCGGGAAATCCTTGCGTGCAATCACGGCCGCCGGGGCGTTGGCGGTGAGGCCAATCGGCTCGAAATCCTTGGTCGAGTCGTATTTCAGATTGGAATACAATGCAGGCGCCGATACGTGTGAACCCATGCTGGCACCGAGCAAGGTATAGCCGTCGTGCTCGGCAGCTGCTGCGCGCGCGGTTCCGATCGTTCCTCCAGCTCCGCCGACATTTTCTATAATGACGTTGTGACCGAGCACCTTGCTCATGCCGTCGGCCATGATGCGGGCCACCACATCGCTGGGTCCGCCAGGAGGATAAGGGACGATCATCGTGATGGGACGCGTTGGATAATCCTCCGCCATGGCTGGCGCGCAGACTGCGGCCACCGCCAGAACGGCAAAGAGACTGATGCGCAGCTTGTTCATGCATTCCTCCACATACTTCGTGTTATTGTTCGAACCTCCATTGAACGCAAACAAGAGAGCGCTACTCCGCCGCCTGCGGTCTTGGCGCTCCTTCGCGCCCTTCCTTCTCCCTGATCGCCATCAGCACCTTTTCAGGCGTCGCCGGCAGTGACGTAATGCGCACGCCGACGGCGTCGTAGATCGCATTCATGATCGCGGGAATAGTCGGCACCATGGCCGGTTCGCCGACACCCTTGACGCCAAGCGGTCCGAGTGGGTCACGGTCCTCGATGATGATTGAATTGACCTTTGGCACGTCCAGCGCCGTCGGCAGAATATATTTTGCAAAGCCCGAGGTTGTCGTACGGCCGCCTTCGAGCTTGTAGTCCTCCATCAACGCCTGTCCCAGCGCCTGCACGATGCCGCCTTCGATTTGCCCTTCCACGCCCTGCGGATTGACCGCGCGGCCCACGTCGTGCGCCGCCCAGATGCCGAGCACCTGCACCTCGCCCGTGACGGTATCGACCTCCACCTCCGCAACCTGCGCGCCGAACACATAGGCCTGCCACGGCCGGCCGGAGCCGTCGACCGGATCAAGCCCGGTCGTATCCGTGCCGAAACTCGCCGAACCCACCGGCACGACCCCGCGATTCTTGGCGGTAGAAACCGCCTCACCCATCGTCATGCGATGGTTGGTATGTTCCGCCCAGATCTCGCCATTTCCGGTCTTGATTGCGGTCTCTTCGACGTCCCAGACTGCAGCCATGACTTCGACGAGCCGCCTGCGAGCATCGCGTGATGCCAACGCAACCGCGTTGCCGATCATGTAGGTCTGCCGGCTGGCGCCGGCGTGGGACGCTTCGGGTGCCCGCGCCGTGTCGTTATCGCCGATCACCACATGCTCGACCTTGACGCCGGTCTCATGCGCCGCGATCTGTGCCAGCACCGTTAGAATGCCTTCGCCGATTTCGGTTACGCCGGTGACAACCTTGGCGCTGCCGCCATCATCGATCTCGGCCCAGGCAGCGGCGCGATCGACGACTGCGGTACGGGCGATCCCGTACCAGCACGCCGCCATTCCGCGTCCGCGTTTGCGAGCCATTATTCAGCAGCCTCCTGTTTCTCGTCTGCCGCAAATCGCGCACCAAGCGCGCAGGCCGGCCGAACCCCGTCGCTGCCGAGATCGCGGCGGCTGGCACCACGCGAGGCCGGCGCACCCGCATCCCAGCCAGACGCCTTCTCCAGCGCATCGAGCGCGCGCGTAAGGCTCACCGACCCGAGCCTTGCTTTTGTATGTGTCAGCGCGCCGTCCTGCATTGCATTGACGCGGCGCATTTCGAACGGATCAAGCCCGAGCTTTTCGGCGCAAATATCGAGATGACATTCGGTCGCGAACGCCGTCTGTAACGCGCCGAAGGAACGGAAGGCACCTGACGGCGTGTTGTTCGTGTAGATGCCATAGGTATCGACGCGCACGTTTGGAATGGCGTAGGGACCGGCCGCAAGAATGGCCGCCTTGCGCATGACGCCTTCGGTCGACAGGCCATAGGCACCGCCATCGCAAACCATCGTCATTTCAAGCGCGCGAATGCGGCCGTCGCGCATCAGCCCCATGCGCAGGGTGGTGCGGGAAGGATGACGCTTGGCGGTCGAAATGATTGATTCCTCGCGCGTGAATACGAGGCGCACCGGCCGCTGCGTCTTCATCGCGAGCAGCGCCAGCATGCCCTGATAGATCATGTCTTCCTTGCCGCCGAACCCGCCGCCGACCGGACTCATGATGAAGCGGACCTTGCTGATCGGCTTGGCGATGATACGCGCCAACATATGACGGTGATGCGTCACGTTCTGGTCGGGGCAGACCAGTGTCACGACTCCATCATGATCAACATATGCAAGACCGGCTTCAGGTTCGAGATAGGCATGTTCAATGGGCTGCGTCGAATAGGTTTCCTCGACAACAAGATCACTTTCGGCAAGCGCCCTGGCCGTATCGCCGACACGAATTGGGATGTGCTTGGTGAGATTGTCCGGCGCATAGTCGTGCAGCACCGGCGCCCCAGGCTGGGTAGCCTCGTCCGGATCAAAGACCGCCGGCAGCAGCTCATATTCAACTTTGATGGCGGCAAGTGCCCTGCGTGCGAGCAACTGGTTTTCGGCGGCAACGGCCGCGACCGCCTCGCCGATATAGCGCACCTTGCCGCGCGCCATCACAGGCTGATCATTGACGAAGACACCAAAGCCGTCTTCGCCGGGCACGTCGGCGGCGGTGATGATGCCTTCCACGCCAACCATTGCCATGGCGGCGGACGTGTCGATAGCAACGATCCGCGCATGGGCGTGCGGTGAGCGCAGAACTTGAACATGCAGCATCCCGGACATGACCATGTCGGCAGCGTATTTGAGGCGGCCGGTGACCTTGCTCGGCGTATCGATGCGCCGCACATTCTTGCCTATGACCGCGTCGTCTACGCTCTCGTCCTCAAGCAGCGCGCCCGGCGGCAGACGGCCATTCTGGACGTCGCGTGCAAGCTCGACCGCATCGAAGATCTTCTGATAGCCTGTGCAGCGGCAGATATTGCCTCCCAGGCGTTCCTTGATTTCCTCGCGGCGCGCAAACGGATTGGCGCGCAATGCGGCGGTTGCCGCCATCACCATGCCGGGAATGCAGTAGCCGCACTGGCTCGCGCCGGTCTTGTGGAATGCCTTCTGCAGCACACTGAGCTCTCCGGTCCTGGCCAGCGACTCGACGGTTTCGATCACCGCGCCCTGGACCTTCGCGACCGGCAGCAGGCAGGACTTCATGAGGACCCCATCCACGAACACGGAACAGGTGCCGCATTCACCGGCACCGCAGCCTTCCTTGTTTCCGGTCAGATTGAGATCATCCCGTATGAAATCCAGCAGCCTTTGATGCGGCCTGGCGCTGCGCGAAACCTTTCGCCCATTGACCGTAGCGCTGAACTGGAGATCAGGCATAAGCGGCCTCCAGTTCCGGCGAAATGACGGAAGGATCGGCTCCCGCGCAACGCGCTGCGTCGATCAGACCCCGCACGATGAAGCCGCGAACGACATCGCGGCGATAGTCCTGCCGTGTCCGCGAGGCGACAAGCGAAACCGGCATTTCCGCCGCGCGGTCGAGCTTTTCTGCTGTGAGCGGCCCGCCGCGCAAATACTCTTCGACGTCCGACAGCCGCGACGGCCGCGGTCCAATTCCGGCAATGGCGAGACGCGCGTCTTCGACCTTTCGCCGGTCGGAGCCGAACTTGATCAAAACCGCAAGGCAGACCAGCGAGATCACCAGCGAACGCCGGTGGCCGACTTTCTCGAAGCTGCCGCCATAGGCGGGCAGCGCATCGCACTCGATCGCGACCAGCAACTCACCTTCGCCGAGCGCCGTCCTGTTGGGACCAACCACGAAATCCTGCAGCGGCAACCTGCGCCGCCCGCGCCTGGAGGCGAGATCGACCGCCGCGTTGCGGGCGATGAAACAGGGCGTTGCGTCGGCTGCCGGTGATGCGTTGACGATATTGCCGCCGACCGTTGCCTGCGCGCGAATCTGGTCATCGGCAAACCAGACGGCGCAACGCGCCATTTCAGGAAGGGCGCGGCCGAGAGCAGGGTCATCGAGGAAACGCTGGATCGGCGTCGCAGCACCCAGGCGCACGCGCCGGTCGTCGACCTGCCGCTCGTTCAGCTCGGGGATTTTCGACACATCGATGAGCGCGGGAAAATGCACATCGCCGGCCCGGCCCTCGCGCGCCCACGGAAGCGTGTCGGTGGCGCCGGCCACAATGCGAGAACGGCCGCGGTTGTTTTCAATCGCGGCAAAGGCCTTGCCGAGCGATCCCGGCACGATGTACTCGTCGCACGTCAGCACGACCGCCTCGTTGTCACTCGGCCGCCTGCTTGTGCGCGGCGTCCATTTTTGCCTTCACCACCACCTTGATCGCGTCCTCGACGCGATCCTTGGCGTAGCGGATCGCGGTCGGAAGATCATCGAGCGCAAAGGTGTGCGTATGAATCTTTGTCGCGTCGAAGCGCTTCTGCTTCATGAATGCTTCGGCCCGATGGGTCGCGCTCTTTCCCTCGCCGCGAATGCCGTACACATAAATATTGTTGCGGACGATGTGTGCGACATCGACCGGCACTTCTTCATGCGCAAAAGCAGCAAGACAGACGCGGCCGCCGCGATTGACCATGCGGACAGCGTCGTTGACGGCGCTGGTCGCAGCCGAACATTCGACGACGTAGTCGACGCCTTTGCCGCCATTGAGCTTCTTGACTTCGGCAACCACGTCGGGCGTCTTGCGGATATTGACAACGTGATCGGCGCCAAGCTCGAGGCCGATTTTCAGCCGGTTATCGCGCGTCCCCGTCAGGATGACCGGTTGCGAGCCGAGCGCCTTGGCAACCGCGACCGCCATCAGTCCGATAGGACCCGGCCCGGTGACGCAGACGCTCTCTCCCGCGACCAGCCCGCCGAGTTCGGTGAGGGCATACATCGCGGTTCCGGCGGTGACGACAAGCGTTCCCTCCTCGTCCGTCATTTCGTCGGGAATACTGACCAGCGTATTGATGTTGTTGACCTGATATTCGCAAAACCCGCCATCGGTGGTGAAACCATTGGCGCGGTGGCCCTTGTCGACATCGCCGTAGTTGAGCCCGTAGTTATGGCATGAGGTGTACATGCCCTCGCGGCAGCGCTTACATTGGCCGCAACCGGCATGGATTTCGACGGCAACGCGTTGTCCGATCGTGTATTCGTCGACGCCGGGGCCGAGCGCGACGACCGTTCCCATATACTCGTGGCCTGGGGTGAAATTCTTGTTGAACGGCATGCCGCCCTGAATTGAAGCCGGCGGGCCGTGATAGATGATCTCGAGATCGGTCGCGCAGATGGCGACTGCGTCGATGCGCACCAGAACCTCGGCCTTCTTCGGTACCGGAACAGGCTTGGTGGAAATGCTGAGTTGACCGGGGTCGCCGAGCACCCATGCGCGCTGGCTGTCGGGGATGGGAAATTCATTGTGGTTCGTCTTTACGCCGGCCGGTGCGTACATGTTGCCTCCAGTATGAATTCTCCGCGCGGATGCACGGTCTAATTGGCGACGGCCTGCTGCCGCTCGCTCGTCTGCGCGCCCGGTTCGCCGAATTCAGCCGAAAGCGCCCGGGCCGCTGCGGTTATCTCGTTACGCATCAGGGCGATATGGTCTTCACTGGCGCGCATCGTCGGAGTTGAAGCGCTGATGGCGCCGATGACGGTACCGGCCTGATCGCGAATGGCAGCGCCGACGCAGATCACGCCCAACAAATACTCTTCGCGATCGATCGCATATCCGTTGCGGCGGACGACACGAAGCGATTCAAGCAATGCCGGCAGGTCGGTAATGGTCTTTTCGGTGAAACGTTTCATGCCGCCGGCAAGAATGCGGCGGATTTCATCTTCGGGCAGCCAGGCGAGGATCGCCTTGCCAACCGATGTTGCGTGCGGCGCCTCAACCTTGCCGACCTTGCCGGTGTCGACACGCACGGCGTGGCGCGCCTCGCGCACCGACAGGGTCACGACACTGTCGCCCTGGAGCCCCGCGAGATGAACCGTTTCACCGGTCGCCTGATTGATAGTTTCAAGGTATGGCTGCGCACGGCGCGGCAGATCGACCTGCAGGCAGGCGTGCCCAAGATAGAAGATGCGCGCTCCCAGCGCGTAGAGCCGGCGGCCGGGGACCTTGGTCGCGAAGCCGCGCCGGATCAAGGTCGCCAGCAGGTGATGGCACGTCGAAATATTCAGACCGGTGCGATGCGACAATTCCGTCAGTGTCGCCTCGCCGCCCGCCTCGGCGATGGTTTCAAGCAGAAACAGAGCACGATCTACGGACTGAATGCTGTGACCGTCGTTACCGCGCGTGCGTGCGGCGCGCGCCTTGGCGCCGGGACCAGGCAGAATTGTTGCTGCGTTCATGGACGTTTCTCCCTGGCGGGAAAGGAAAAACGTCCGGCAAATCGAGTCAAGCGATTTTCAGGATAAGGAACGACATTTTCATGATATAAAATATCAACAAGACGCCAGCTTATTGATAAATCGATGTATTTAGCGCTGTGTGGTCAGTCCGAGCTCGATTTCGAGCGCACCGCAAAGGATTTGACCTAACGTGATGTGCATTTCCTGGATGCGCGCCGTGGTCGCCGACGGCACCACCAGCAGGTGATCCGCGTGCCCCGCCATGTCGCCGCCGCCTTTGCCGCCGAACGCAACGGTCACGAGACCCATGGCCTTCGCCTGTTTCAGAGCCGCAACGATGTTCGGACTTTTCCCGGACGTTGAAATCGCAATGGCGACATCGCCCGCATGTCCCAGCGCCTCGATCTGCCGCGCGAAGACCCGTTCGAAACCGAGATCATTGCCGGCAGCAGTCAGCGCCGAGCTGTCGGTCGTCAGCGCGATCGCCGCGATCGCCGCACGGTCAGCCTTATAACGCACCGTTAGCTCGGTCGCGAGATGCTGCGCGTCAGCCGCGCTGCCGCCGTTGCCGAAGAACATCAACTTGCCGCCGGCGCGGATCGACCTGGCGCAGGCGCGAACAAGATCCGAAAATTTCCCGGACAACGCGACTTCCGTGCGGCGCGCGACGTCGTTGTGCTCGGCAAATTCAGACTTGAACAGTTCTGCCGGATCCACGTTCTTTTCCTTCAAGCAGCTTCGCCGCGGAATTCAGGCACCGCATCGCGGAGCACATTGTAAATTGCGGCTCGCTCGCCGCGCGCGACGCCTTGTTCCAAAGTCCCGACCCACGCACGAATGGCATCAAGCGAAGGTGCAACGGGCTTGGCGCCGACGATACCTGTAATGCCGATATCCGCTGTTTCTTCCTCGCGCGCGAAAAGGATTTCGTGCAGTCTCTCGCCGGGCCGGACGCCCGTAAATGCGATCTTGATATCGTTCCCGGGCTCCAGCCCACTCAACCGGATGATGCGCTCGGCCAGATCGACGATCTTCACCGGCTGGCCCATATTGAGCACATAGACGGAAATTTCGGCATTCGGCGGTGCCAGCGCGTGACTGGCCGCGGTCACGACGAGATCGCATGCCTCCCGGATGGTCATGAAATAGCGGACCATATCCGGATGCGTGACCGTCACGGGTCCCCCCGCTTCGATCTGCGCCTTGAATTTGGGTACGACCGAACCGTTGGAGGCGAGCACATTTCCAAACCGTACTGAAATCAGCCGCATCGGGCGCTGACCGCGGCGTGAGAGTTCGCTGTCAAGCGCCTGGCAATACATCTCCGCCAAACGCTTGGTCGCACCCAGAACCGAAACGGGCTCGATGGCTTTGTCGGTTGAGATCATCACCATGGCCGCCGCACCGGCGGCAGCGGCGGCGTCGGCGACGTTGATCGAGCCGAAGACATTTGTCTTGATGCCTTCATCCCAATCCTGCTCAAGCATTGGCACGTGTTTGAGCGCTGCCGCATGAAAAACGATATCGGGCTTGAAATGCGCGACCAGGTCCATGATGCGCTTGCGGTCTCGAATATCGGCGATCCTTCCTGCGATTTCAGTCGCGCCCTGCTTTGTCCTGAGAGCTTCAAGAACGGCATGCAATGCAGGCTCGGAATGCTCTATGACCAAAAGGCGTGACGCTCCGAAAGTCACAATACGGTCACAGATCTCCGAGCCGATCGAACCGCCGCCGCCAGTCACAATGATGGCGCGACCGCTGACAAAATTCTCCAGCCGGCGATAGTCGATTTTGACGCTCGGTCGCAGCAGCAGGTCCTCAACCGCGACCGGTGTAAGCTGGACTGCGGGACCCTCGGCATCGAGGGCCGGCAACTGGCTCATATTGAGCCCGAGCCTGCGGGCACGCATCAAGATGGCTTCCGGCCGCGCTTCCGGCGTGAGCGCGGACGGTGCCAGGACCAGCCGCCTCACCCTTTCATTGCCGCGTTCGAGATCGGCGATGATACGTTCGAGATCGTCGATGTCGCCGAGCACGGGCACACCGCGGATCGATTGCCCGCGGTCCGCCGGCGATGGCGATAGCACGCCTACGGGCCAGATTTTCTTGACTGCACCGCTTTCAATGCCGCGCAGAAGCACTTCCGCATCTGCGGCTCGTCCAAGCACGAGCGTCGGCGTGGCATCGGCAATTTTTACCCGCTGCAGCGTGCGGGCGTAATGGAAGTAACGGTAAACGACGCGCAGCCCGCCCAGAAAGAACATCTGGATAAGCCAGTAAAGGAGGATCGTGACCTTGCCGAAGAAAAAGGTCCCATAGATGTTCGGGGCAACCAGCACATAGTCGAGCGCCAGCAGCGACAGCGCCAGCACTGTCGATGCGCGAAACAGATTGTAGAGATCCGGTATGGACGTGAAGCGCCATTTGTTCCGGTGCAGGCCGATGACGTAATAAGTCGCCGCCGCGTAAATAAGAAAAAGAGGCAGGAACAATAGGAGGCGATAGAGCCTTTCATCGAGGGTTGAACCTTCGAACCGCAGAAAAAAAGTCGCGACGATAGCAGCCGCGGTCGCCAGAACGTCGTGCACGATGATGAGAACTTGGCGCGTCGTCAGTTTCGAGAACTGCATCACTATTTCCAGATTTTCCCCGCCGACCGAAACATCAGGCTACCGCCGCAGATGCGGTCACACAGCAAGTGCGCCGATAGACGGTTGAGCCGACGATATCGCATAAAGACGCCATGTTCAGTACACGACATTGGCGTTCTTGAGAAATCCCCAAACGTCTACCACAGGTTTGCCGCCCAGATCTGAGTCGGCATAGGCGGAGTGCGGCGTGCATAGGATCAGAACATCACTGCGCGCAACGACCTCGTCGAGGGGAAGCAAGGAGCGGTCGCTCGTGACAAACGGATCGGTCGTCAGCACTTCGCGGGCAACCATCTGCAGGGAGTGCTTGAGTTTATAACTCAGCGACGCGCGGGTGTCATCGACTTCAGCTTTAAAGGCCATGCCCAGGAGCCCGATGGTCATTTTCGAGACGTCGTAGGCGCGGCGCAGTTCATCCACCAATTGGAGGACAAACCCTTCATTGACCTGCATCGCCGCGTGGCCCAGCCCGAATTGATTTCGCGCATAAGCGACAAGTTGCATGGTATCCTTGAACAGACAAGGACCGGCGGAAAATCCCGGGCCGGGGAAGTTCTTGGCCCGCGGATAGTTGTGCTTCATCGCGCGCATCACGGCCTGGTAATCAGCACCGGCCGATTTTGCGATCATGTAGAATTGGTTGGTCGCCGCGAACTCAATATACCGATAGGCATTGTTGAACAGTTTGGCGAACTCGGCCTCGATCGGCCTCACGACGACAAGCTCCGGCGCAATCTGACCAAACAATCGACCGGCTTCCAGCTCCGACTCCTTTGTCGTGCCACTGATGATCTGAGGCATTTCGCGCAATTCCTTGACGCCGTAGCCTTGCACCACTCGCTCCGGACAGAATGCAATTTTGTTTTTTCGACCGATCCGCACGAGATAGCCCTGAAGCCAGTCGGTCGTGCCCGGATACACGGTCGAACGCAGTATCAGCAATTGCGAATCGTCGATATGCGGCAGCAGACGATCCACACAGCGCTGGATCTCGGCCTGCACTGGATTGAGAAACTCATCGATCGGTGTGCCGATGGTGATGATGACCGGCCCAGCGCGCGTTACCGCCGCCGGCGATGATGTGAAAACAAGTTTGTTGCCGGCCAGAGCCTTTGCGAGCAGCGGCGCGGCGCCGTGCTCGATGAAGGGCAGCTTGCCCGAGCGCAAAGCGTCGAGCGCCGCCTCATTGACATCATTGACGTTGACCGTGAGGCCGGCCTCGGTGAACGCGAGTACGAGTGGAACGCCGACGTGACCGGCTCCGCCCACAACGGTGAGGTCGGCGATTTGCGCGCTTGATGCGGCGGACGCCGTCCTGCTGTTCGATGCAATATTCAATGGTTCCCCTCGCCGCTGACATGCGAACGCATATTAGCAAACAAATGTCCCCGTGCCGCGGCTCCTTCGGGCATGCTAAATCACGGTTTTCCAGGTACTTAGAACAAAAAATCATGCGATTTCGCGATCAAGCTACCCCATCGCGGCCGGCGCAATATCACCTGGTCGATATACACGCTATTCACTTGCGTCTCCCTGTTGAGCATGCGAAGCCCGCGGCCCTGGCGGACCTACTCGCAACGATTTCGGGGACGACGCGATTATGCGCCGCGTACTGACGCTGCTCGCCAAGGCGGCGCTCTCCGCCTTGCTGCTCTATTTTTCGTTGCGTTGGGTCAACATTGCGGCTGTCACGGATCGCCTGAACGCTCTCGAACCGGGCTGGATGCTGGTCGCGGTGCTGCTCCTGATCGTTCAAACGATATTGCTTGCCCAGCGCTGGCGGTTAATCGCAATTGCGTGCGCGGCCGAGCTTGAATTCGCGTCGGCCCTGCAGATCAGCTTCGTTGCCATTTTTTTCAATCAGGTGCTTCCGTCGACTGTCGGCGGGGATGGCGCACGCATCTGGCTGCTCGCCCGCCGAGGTGCCGGATGGGCGCGAGCAGCCTATTCGGTCGTGATTGATCGGGTCGTCGGTGTGCTTGTGCTGGCGCTGATCGTCGTCCTATGCCTGCCATGGACGCTCGCTCTCGTCCACGAGCCGGTCGCACGCGCTGCGCTCCTTGGGATCACGTTTGGCGCGATCGCAGCGCCGCTGCTTTTCCTGTTGGTCGGAATACGGTTCCACGATTGGTTCGACCGGCATGCGATCACACTGCATTTGTCTGCTGCCTCCCGGATCGCAGTCGTCCTGTGCCGCTCTCGTCAGGCAATTATCGTGGCTGCCTGTTCGGTTGCGATCCATTTGTTGACCATCGCAGCGGCCTGGAGCTGTGTCATGGCTGTGGCCGCACCGGTGAGTTTCGCCCAGGTCCTTTTTCTCATGCCGCCGGTGCTTCTCGTGGCGACCGTGCCGATATCGATCGCGGGGTGGGGGGTACGCGAAAGCGCCATGATCGCGGCCTTCGTTTCGGCAGGGTTATCGCAAAGCGACGGTCTGACACTTTCGATACTTTTCGGCGCTGCGAGCTTTCTTGTCGGTCTCGCAGGCGGCATCGTATGGACTGTCAGTGGTCTGCGCATGGAAGATTTCAATGGCGCAACCGCCAGGGCCGGAACTGCTGCGGACAACCGTTAAGATGCCCCGGGAACAATCGCGATGACGGGAGCCGGCGCGCGCCAACCTGCGGCGTTTCTCGACCGCGACGGCGTGCTCAATGTCGACGTTGGCTATGCTTACAGGCCGGATCAGCTCCGCTGGGTGCCGGGGGCGCAAGAAGCTGTGCGTCTGCTGAATCAGGCCGGTTACTACGTCATTGTCATCAGCAACCAATCAGGCGTAGCGCGCGGTTACTTCGACGAAGCATCAGTCAAGGCGTTTCACAACCATATGCAGTCGGCACTCGCGGCAAGCGCCGCACATATCGATGCATTCTATTACTGCCCGCACCATCCCGACGGCACCGTAAACGCGCTGGCAATCCATTGTCGTTGTCGAAAACCAGGTACCGGCATGCTTGAACAGGCCACGCGCGAATTGCCGATCGATCTTGCGACAAGCTTCTTGATCGGCGACAAGGATGACGACATGACTGCCGCCGCGGCCTTCAACATCCCGGGGATCAGGTTCGACTCCCGCACGCAGTCGCTCCTCGACGTGGTTCACCGGCAAATTTTGGCGCAGCCGAATTCGCAAGGTCGGCCCCGTCCATGAAAGAGCCGGTTGGTGCTCCAAATCGCGCACGCTTCCTGACCTCGCTTTGTCTGCTCTGGCTGACCGGCACGGCGTTGCGGTACACGATCCTGGCGGTTCCGCCGGTGATCCCGCTCATTCACGACGAAATGAACCTGAGCGCGACCGAAGTCGGAATTCTCGGCGGTCTGCCTGCAATGCTGTTTGCAATTGCCGCGGTGCCCGGATCGCTGATCATTGCCCGGCTTGGCATCCCGGCCGCTCTTGTCGTCGCAACGGCAATCGCAGCCATCGGGGGTGCATTGCGCGGTGCGATCGCCGATCTTTGGTGGCTTTATGCCACGACGGTCGTGATGAGTGCCGGCGTGGCAATCATGCAGGTCGCCATGCCGCCGACCGTTCGTGCCTGGTTTCCACACCGCATTGGATTTGCAACGGCCGTCTACACGAATGGATTGTTGATTGGCGAGATCCTGCCGGTGGCGTTGATGTTGCCGCTCGTCTTGCCCCTGGTCGGCGGCAGCTGGCAGTGGGGATTTGTGGTCTGGAGCGTGCCTGTCGCAGTGATTGCCGTGCTCGTCATGCTCCTTGCACCGCGGCCACAATCAACCGAACAGACCCAGACTGGGCGACGCTGGTGGCCGGACTGGAACAACAGCCTGATCTGGCGATTGGGCATCATGCTCGGCTCCGTCAATGCGATCTATTTCTCCGTGAACGCGTTCATTCCGGATTATCTGCGGAGCCATGGTGACGCGCAGTGGACGAGCGCCGCGCTTTCCGCCCTGAATATCGGCCAGTTGCCGGCCTCCGCGATCCTGCTCGCGGCCGCGGGCCGCCTCGAACGCAGGACATGGCCTTACATTATATGCGGTCTGTTCTTCATTGCCGCCACCGCCGCCATTGTTTTCGGAAGCGGCCCACTCGTTGTGGCGGGAGCTGCGCTGCAGGGCTTTTCCTGCGCGTTCATCCTCATTCTCGTGCTCGCATTGCCGCCCTTGCTGAGCCCGCCTGACGACGTGCATCGCGTAACGGCGGCCATGTTCACGATCAGCTATACCTGCGCCGTCGCAGTTCCGATTGTCAGCGGCTTCGCCTGGGACATGAGCGGGATTGCGGCAATGGCCTTTTTACCGATTGTCGTTTGCGGACTGGGGCCGATTGTCCTTGCACCTGCAATCAATCATATTCCACGCAGCGGAACCTGAAGCGATGCGCCCCATTCCTGTAGGAGCCAAAGGCACCTTTACCCTGCGCGTTGCGCTGGCGCATCTTGCCAATCAGTTCAAGGATGCCGCGCTGCCGCCGGTGTTCGCCACGCCGATGATGGTCACCGCAATGGAAAATGCGGCGCTCAACGCGGTCCGCGATTATCTCGAACCGGGAGAGAGCGCAGTGGGTACCTCGGTGAATATTCGCCATCTCGCTGCAACGCCGGTCGGCCACCGTATAGCCGCTGAGGCCGTTGTCACCAAAGTCGACGGCCCCCGCATTGAATTCGACGTCAGCGCACGGGACGAAGTAGAAGAGATCGGCAAAGGAAAGCACGAACGCATGGTGGTGGACCTTGACCGTCTGACGCAGCGGCTCGGCGCAAAGGCCCGGCCATAGGCACGCCCTGCCGCAGTCTATTTCGTCACTTTCGCGTCATTGATTGACGATCTTGCCGCGATGGAACGGCCCGCTCCGGCTACAACTCAGACAGGCGCGCGCGCATTTTCCCGCACACGTTGAATGAAAGTTCTGACGGCCGGAGCACTCTCGCTCTTTCGGTAGGCCAATGCAATCTCGGCGTCCTGCAAAGCGCCGCTGATTTTGCGATAAACGACGCCCGGGATGGTTACATTCTGCATCGGTCCGGAAATGACGCCAAGGCCAAAGCCGGCAGCGACGAAAGTCAGGAGCGAAAATATGTCGCTTGTCCGCGCAACAATCCGGGGCTGCTGACCGGGCTTCGAGATGGCGCCCAGATTGCCCCAGAGGCCGACCTCCATTTCCAAGGTGCCGGCGACAAAGGGTTCCTGCGCGAGAGCCGCCAGGGTGACCTGCTTGCGGCTGGCGAGACGGTGCCCTTTCGGAATAGCGACAAAATAAGGATGCCGGTGAATGACGAAACCCGTCAGTTCCGCGGGATAATTCTTTGGCGTTCTGACGAAAGCGACATCAAGAACGCCGTCGATCAGCGCCCTCATCTGAGGAAAGGTCTCCATCCGCGTGATATTCAGCGTAACGCCTGGATTGTCTTTCTGGAATGAGGCGATCAGCCCAGGCAACAGGCCGGTGGAGCTCGCGGACAAGATGTAACCGATCGCAATCGATCCGATATCGCCACGCGCGGCGCGCTTGCCGACCAGCTCGGCGTTCTGCGCCTGTTTCAGCGTGGCCCGCGCCTCTTCAAGAAAGCGTTGACCGGTATGCGTGAGCGTTACGGCGCTTTTTTTCCTGCGGGAGAGAAGCTGCGCCCCCAGCATTTTCTCGAGTGCCTGAATCTGATGGCTCAAGGTCGGGGTTGAAATTTCCAGTTCTTCCGCTGCCCGCGAGAAGTGGAGCTTTTCCGCCACCGCCACGAAGTATCGGAGGTGCCGCAATTCGATCATGCCGACGCCTGGTTCGCCTTGAAGGAAATCCAATATTGCGCTGTTACGCTCGATGAAAACAACCTGTCCACCGAAATACCTTCGTTTTCGCAAGGGTCGGACAAAGCAGCGTTGGCACGGCGTGCGCGCGTTGATAGAAAGTCGACGGTTCAGGGCCCGTAGCTCAATGGTTAGAGCCGACCGCTCATAACGGTCTGGTTGGAGGTTCGAGTCCTCCCGGGCCCACCACGCAGTCTTTTATGTGCAGAGACTTCCTGAGAGCCGCCGAAAAGTGCACGGACTTCGTCACGCGTGCCGCGATCTCTGGCGCCGGCAGCGAACATCGCGCCGGTCTACAGCTTTGGATCGCTTTCCTTTTCCGGAGGCAATTCAAACTCGATAGTCAGCGCGGCGTTGCGCTCTGCCTGCTCGGCGAGCCGCAGAAAAGCGGCTGCCAGATTTTCAAACCCTGCTCGTATTTGAAGATCAGTCTCAAACTCTGCTCGGGCGAGCAGTTCAAGCGCTTTTGCCCTATAGCGATCCCCCGCGCTCACCGGCAACCTTTCGTACGTCTTTTTACGTACCGCACCAACTATTGGTGGTGGGATTGGTTCCGCGAACGACCCTGGGCGCCTGCAGAGAGTTCCGCCGGTCCCGGCGCATAAAGGCTATGATGCGCCGGTCAATTCCATGGCGATGGTCCGCATTGGGGGTCACGGGTGGACAGCCAGAAGACCAAGCTACTGTCTCACGCAATCGTCCATTCTTCGGCGCTGACGCCGGCGAGCGCCTGCACGCGCATTTCGTCGGCCGCAAGATCGCGCGCGAGCCCTGAATGGACAATGGCACCGTCGTCGAGCACGTAGGCATGATCCGCGATTTCCAGACTCATGCGCGCGTTCTGCTCGACCAGCAACACCGATATCCCTTCGGCGCGCATCTGTGCGACGACGCGGAACACCTCGCGCACGATCAGCGGCGCCAAGCCCTGTGACGGCTCGTCGAGGATGAGCAGTTTGGGATTGAGCAGCAGCGCGCGACCAATCGACAGCATCTCCTGCTCGCCGCCGGACAGCTGCCGGCCGCGATTGAGTTTGCGTTCGGCCAGGCGGGGAAAGAGCTGGTAGATGCGCTCGAGCGTCCAAGGCCCCTTCCGCTCGAGCGGAACCTTGAGATTTTCTTCGACGCTGAGATTGGCGAAAATCCGCCGCCCCTCGGGCACATATCCGACGCCCCGGGCTGCGATGCGATAGGTTGGCCAATCGACGGTCTGCTTGCCGAAAATCGATACGCGCCCCTCGCGCGGGGGCGTCAATCCCATCAAACTGCGCAAGGTTGTCGTCTTGCCGGCGCCGTTGCGGCCGAGCAACGCAGTAATCTTTCCCTCCGCCACCTCAAGGCTGACGCCGTGGAGAATGTGGCTTTTGCCGTAATAGGTGTGCAGGCCTTCGGCGACGAGCGCGGCGGTCATGCGGCTTTGCCCAGATAAGCGGCCTGGACGGCCTCATTAGCGGCAATCTCCTGCGGAAGACCCTCGGCCAGCACGCTGCCCTGGTCGAGCACGGTAATGCGGTCTGCGAGATGGAACACGACGCGCATGTCATGTTCTATCAGTACAATCGTAAGTTTGCTGTCGCGATGCAGACGGCGAATAAGCCGGGTAATCTCATACGTTTCCTGGTCGCCCATGCCGGCAGTGGGTTCGTCGAGCAGCAACAGATGCGGCCGCAGCGTCAACGCCATTGCGATTTCGGCCGCACGCTGATCCCCGTGGGCCAGCTCGCCAACCAGCCGGCCGGCCTTGGCCTCAAGGTTGGCCAATTTGAGGATTTCATGGACGGTCGCATCAATGCCGGCTTTCTCGGCTGCACTCATCCATGGCCGCAGGCAATAGCCGCCTGCCACCTCGGCCCCGATCCGGAGATTCTCAAAGACACTAAGCTCCGGAAATATTTCCGTGACCTGAAACGTGCGTGCCATACCGAGCTCGACGCGCTTGTGCGCCGCCAGTTGTGTGACATCCCGACCATCGAATTCGATAGTGCCGGCACTAGGGGGGAAGAAACCGCTGATCAAATTGAAGAACGTGGTCTTGCCGGCTCCATTCGGGCCGATGACTGCACGCAACTCACCCTTCGGAACGCTGAGCGAAACGTCGCGCACGGCGACCAGGTTTCCAAAGCGTTTCGTGGCGTTTTTGACTTCCAGCACTGTCACAATGCGTCCCTCACGTCGCACTCTGGCGGCGAATGAACCCCAAAAGGCCGCGCGGGAAGAACAGCACGACCAACACGAACAACAGTCCTACGAAAGACATCCAGTTGATCGTGACACTTGACAGGTAATCCTGCAGGACAACGAACACGACGGCGCCCAGCAGCGGACCCCAGAAGGTTCGCATGCCGCCCATCACCGCCATCATGACGAAATCACCGGACTGGCTGTAGTGCAGACCTTTGGGGTCGGCAAAATTGTTGACGAGAGCATAGAGCGCGCCGGCGAGACCCATGAAAAAGCAGGACAGCGTGAATGCAATCCAGATGTGACGCTCGACCGGAATGCCCAGGAAACGTGCACGGCGTTCATTCTCGCGGATCGCGATCATTGCACGGCCGAATGGAGAGCGCAGAATGAGCCCCATGGCGCCCACAGCAAGGGAAAAGCAAAACAAAACGAAGTAATAGAAGTAATTAGTGTTCGACAGGATATCGATCTGGAAGAAACCAAAATCGAGCGGCTGGCGAGAGAAGCCGCGCAAGCCGTCATCACCGCCGGTGAGCGAACTCCATTGAAACGCGATATAGTAGAACACCTGGCCGAACGCGATGGTGACCATCGCAAAATAGACGCCGCGCCTGCGCACGATCAGCGCGCCCAATAACGCGCCGACGACTCCGCCGAGCAGCATGCCCAAGACAAGCGAAATTGGCGTGCTTGACGTCAGAAATTTCAGCGCCAGCCCGGTACCATATGCGCCAAGGCCAAAATAGGCGGCATGACCGAACGACAGCACACCGGTAAACCCGAGAAGGAAATTCACCGACATCGCGCCCAGTCCGAGCACCAGAACGCGTGTAGCAAGCGCTGTATAGCCGCCGAGGGGCGCCATCCAATACGGCGCCAAGAGCAGCGCAAGCCAGATGGCTGAAAGGACGATGAGCTTGCGCGTCTGCTCGCCGCTCATGTCAGCATCCCCTCTTCACCGAGCAGGCCGCGCGGCCGGACAAGCAAGACCACCGCCATCAGCACATACATGACTGCTTCGCTTGCGGCGGGGAAGAACATCGCGGTCAACCCCGAGGCAACCCCGATCAACAAGCCGCCGAGCAGCGTGCCGGTGAGGCTGCCGACACCGCCGACGATAATGGCGATAAAGCTTGGCATCAGCAGGCCCGTACCCATGGTCGGTTCAAGACCGAGTTGCCCCGCGGCCAACACGCCACTCAGGCCGGCCAGGAAGATGCCGACCGCAAAATTGAGTGAGCGCAGCATGCGCACATTGATGCCCAGGGCAGAAACCGTTTCAAGGTCGAGAGTGCCGGCACGGATGCGCATCCCAAGCCGGGTATAGCGCAGCAGGACAAACAGCAGAGCGACCGCCAACACCACCGCAGCGACCATGAACAGGCGGTAGCCGGTGATGAAAAAGAAATTGTAGCTTATCGGTTGTGCCAGAAATGCCGGCACGGTCACCGGTTTACCTTGTGCTCCCCAGAGGAATCGCGTGCCGTCCTCGATAATAAAAGCCAGACCGAAGGTCAGCAGCAGGCTGTAGAGCGGATCGCGACCGTAGAGCGGCCGAATCAACACACGCTCGACGGCAAGTCCGATGAGTGCGGTGAGCGGCGGAGCGATCAACAACGCGCCCCAAAAGCCTACATAGGGCGTGATTGTGTAAGCTATGTAGCCGCCGATGACCAGAAACCCGCCATGGGCGAAATTGATCACATTGCTCAGGTTGAGAATGAGCGACAGGCCGAGCGCCATAAGCACGTAGAACGCGCCGATGATCAGCCCGTTCGTTACGTTGAAGAGGAGAAGTTGCGTCATAGATTCAAGAAGGAAGCTGAAAGCTCAACAACAGCCCGGGAAGCGCGAGACTTCCCGGGCTGTGCGAAATTCGTTTCAGAAGTTCATGCCGGCCACTTAACCGTGCAACCGGTGTCTGCGACAGGCGGCGCTGTCTTGTCGCCAGGGACCACAGAATCAACCCTGAACAGGTCTTCGGGATCGTCCTTGCCCTTGCTCTGCGCCTCGCCAACGAAGGCTGACGTCATCAATTGATGATCGCCCTTGCGATAATATACCTTGTTGGGCTGCAGCTTGACCTCCGGGGGGAGTTCGAAATCGCTTAACGCCTGTGCCAGCTTTACTGCGTCAAGAGACTTCTGCTGATTTGCGACATGCGCAAACGTCATTGCCGAGGTGTAGCCGAACCAATGACGTGCAGTCGGAACCTTGCCGCCGTTGCGCTTCCGGATCTCTGCGACGAATTCCGCAACATGCGGGACGCCTGGCTGCTTCCAGTACCACTCGAACATCCAGATGCCGATGCGCGCTTCGGGCGGGAGACCGGCAAGGGATTCCAGCTCCTGCTGGGTGCCGGCAACGTGGATCTGTTTGTCGAGGCCAAACTGCACGATCTGCTTGAGGCAGTTGATCATGTCCGAGCCTTGCACCAGCAGCAGAAGCACGTCGGGCTGGGCGGCGCGCGCCTTGATCAGATAGGCGGAAAAATCGGTGGTGCCGAGTGGCGTGAGTTCGTTGCCGGTGATCGAACCGCCGAGTCTTTTCAGGTTGGCTGCGCAGGCATCATAGAGCGTGTGACCAAAAGCATAATCGGGCGTGATGAAATGCCATTTCTTGCCGTACTTGCTATAGAGCAAGTCGGACACCGAGTTCGCTTCCATTCTCGTGGTGTTGCAGACACGGTAGACGTTCCAGTGGCAGTCTTTGCCGGTAATCGTGTCTGTGTGCCCGCCGGACACGACGTGCAGCACCTTTTTTTCTGCAGTAACCTGGGCGATCGCCGCGGCTATGCCGGAGTTCACATCACCGATGATGAAATTGACGTTGTCGCGTTCGATAAGCTTGCGTGCTTTCTGAACACCGGTCCCCACGTCGTTGGCGGAATCCTCGACCAGCAATTCCACCTGCCGGCCAAGAATACCGCCCTTGGCGTTGATCTGATCTACGGCGAGTTTGGCGCCCATGACTTCATTGCCGGCCGGAGCGGCATACACGCCGGTCAGGGGGTCAACCATTCCCATCTTGACGTTGTCCGCAGCGCGAACTGGAACGACGAATGGTGAGGCGACATGCAGCGCACCGACTGCGGCTGCGCCTTTCAAGAGCGCCCGGCGGTCAGGCACAAAGGAAACGACAGGATTTTTCATAGGGGGTCCTCCCGGGACTCATTAAATCGTTCAAGGGCCGGCCAGCTCGGCTCATTTAGCCGATGAAAGTCAAATGGCATCGCCCCGGCGCAATTTAGGTCATAGTGACGCAAATTCCGCAAGATCCCGATGTTCGATGCTTGCCGCGTCCAAAATGCCAATATTTGTCGAAAGTCGTGAGGCGAAAAGCACGGCCAAATGGCGGACCGCCGTCGGACGGCGCCAGCTGAAAATTTTGAATCCTCTGAATCCCCTGCTGTCGATCAGAACGACCCGAAGATCGAGCCTAGTGCGATGACCGCCACAAGCGAGATAATCACGCTGACGATCACGGTCATCACCATGTCGCCATAGCTTTCTTTGTGAGTCAGTTTGCTGATCTGAAGCAACATCAGGACCGTACCGTTGTGAGACTGTGTCCGTGCCCGTTTTGGCTTTCAGCGCCAGAGAAATTGTGGTGGGAGGTCGGCGCCCGTCACCTCCTTGCGAACAAGGCTCCAGAACTCGCGTATCTTCGTCTTGACCTGCGCGCACTCCCGGCCGACGACCTTGAAGATGAGACCGGCATCGTTAGGCAGCCGGGAGGCGCCACAGGCCACGCCGCGTGCAAGGTCAACATCGGCCTGTACGCGCGCATAAATATGTTCGGCTTTGTCTTTCGGCGTGCACAAGATCACGTTGGCGAATATATCGAACGAGTCCATCACACCGGTCTGCCGCATTGAATAACGCTGCGGCTCGATGATCAGCTTTTCGGTAAACAGCAGTCGACCGTCGGGGCGAGAGGCGGCCGCGGCGATCGACAACAAGGTGGCGCCAAAGCATTCGTCCGGATGATGATGCTTCCGGCCCGGTTGAATGATTTCCGAAAACAGCAGCGTTGCCGAAGCCGGAATGGAGATCCGCGTATCGCTGAGGTAGCGCGCTCGTCGATGCGGAATCAGCGGATCGGGAAGCAGCTCCAGATAGGATTCCTCGCCAAGCGTTATCACCTGCGTCTGTGCCGCATAATTGGCATCCATTGTATGAATCTTGGTCGCGGATTGCGTGGTTACGTGCGCCTGCGCGCGCGGCCCTAGCGCGATCTCGAGCGCAAGGCGGTCACCCTGCAAGAGACAACCAGTTGTGGTGATCACAAATACATGGGCAAGCCCCGGCATACCGTCATCGCAGTGGAGCGCGCGTTGGGCCATGTACGGCGCGCGCCGATCAAGGTCCGCGAGGATTGTTAGGTTGCCTCGCAATTCGAAGCCGAGATGCAAGAAGCCCGTCTTGCCGACGGTGCCGCTTTTCATTTGCGCCGGTTCGTCCTGGAATGGCGCAAGTTCAGGAGCCGATGCACCAAGAGCTTCGGCGGCATGCCAGGTCGCGGCGGCGGGCGACGTCATGCCGACCTCTGACGCGGCACCTTCAGGTCGAACAGCAGATCCTGCACGATGAGCTCGACGAGTGCGGGAATTCCCTCGGCGGTCTTGCAATTGGTGAACAAAAACGGCTTGCTGCCGCGCATAAGGTGCGAATCACGCTTCATGACGTCGAGGCTCGCACCGACGTGCGGCGCGAGGTCGGTCTTGTTGATGACCAGGATATCCGACTGAGTAATGCCCGGCCCGTTCTTGCGTGGGATCTTGTCACCCGCAGCGACGTCAATCACGTAGAT
>DATEKG010000209.1:0-13430 GCA_035277565.1 Pseudolabrys sp. | reverse complement strand
TGCCTTGGCGTTTTACGTCGGTGACGCCGACATAAGCTTCCAGCAGTGCCCGGTCATTTTGGAGAGAAGCGCTGTCGCCTTGATGGACAATGCGTCCGCGTTCGATGATCAGCGCAAAGTCAGTGACGCCCAGGATCTTCTGCGCATTCTGTTCCACAATGATCGCCGATAAACCTTCCTCGCGAATAATCTTGCGTAGCGCGGTCAATAATTCCTCGATTATGATCGGAGCCAGTCCTTCCAGCGGTTCATCAAGCAATATGATGCGGGGGTTCAGGATCAACGCACGCGCGACCGCGAGCATCTGTTGCTCTCCCCCGGACAACTGGTTGCCCAAATTACGCCGGCGTTCGTAAAGCCGAGGAAAAAACGCATAGAGTTTAGCGAGCGTCCATGGGCCCGGACGCGCGACTGCTGTCATGTTTTCTTCGACCGTTAATGAGCGAAATATATTGCGTTCCTGCGGCGCCCAACCGATACCGGCGTAGGCGCGCTGATCCGGACGCATTCCTGTAATATCGGCGCCTTCAAGAAAAATTGTTCCGCCGACATGGCGGGTTACGCCGACAATGGAATTGATGAGCGTGGTCTTTCCCATGCCGTTCCGGCCCAGGAGCGCCAATGCCCGGCCTTCGGCAATCCCGAAGCTGATATCCGCCAGGACGATTGCCTCGCCATAGCCCGCTCTTAACCCTTCCACTTTCAGGAGATCAGGCACCGGCGAACTCCTCACCGAGATAGACGGCCTTGACGCGCGGATCGCGTGCGACTTCGTCGGGATCGCCCTCGACAAAAAGCGCGCCGTTGACGAGAACCGATATGCGATCTGCGAAAGCGAAGACAATATCCATATCGTGTTCGATCAACAGCACGGTGACATCGCTCGGCAAAGAGGCGACGGCTGCCAGAATTTCGTGACGTTCGTCCTCGGGAACCCCGGCCGCCGGTTCATCCAGCAAGAGTACGCGTGGATGGCAGGCGATAGCGACTGCAATCTCCAGTAAGCGTTGCTTGCCATAAGGCAGTATTCCAGTGCGGGTATTCATCACGTCGGAAAGATGGAAACGTTCCAATATTTCGACGACTTCCGTTACGAGATCGGGACGGCTCCCGACAATGCGCCACCAGTCAAGACCCTGTCCGCGACGTTCGGACACCGCGAGCCCGATCGTCTCAAGCGGCGTCAGATCGGCGAACAATTGATTGATTTGAAACGTACGGACGATCCCGAGACGCACTCTTTTATGCGTTGAAAAGCTGCCTATGTCGTCCCCGTCGAGCATGATGCGGCCACTCGAAGGCCGCTCGACGCCTGTCAAGAGATTTATCAACGTCGTTTTGCCGGCGCCGTTTGGCCCGATCAGAGCGTGGCGGGCTCCTTTGGCGATCCGGAATGAAACATTACTGGTCGCTACAACGCCGGCGAACCGCTTGGTCAAATCGATCGTTTCCAGCGCTGCCGTCATTGCGGGGTTCTTTGGGTTGACGATACGACGTGACGTATCCCAAACGCCCTCCAATTCGTCAGCGTCGATAAGCGACGAATCGGAGCCGTCCAGGAAGAGATGCGATCGCGGCCGACGAGGACAATTGTCACCAGAACAAGGCCGATCCAGAACGGCCAGTACTGTGGTGTCAATGCCGACAGGTAGTCCTGCATGAACTTGAAGATGATCGCTCCAATCAACCCGCCATAAAGATAGCCAGTACCGCCAAGGATCAAAACAAGGAGCAGATCGGCCGAGCGATCGAAGGAAAACACCTCGAGCGACGCGAAGGCCGTTGTCTGTGCGAGCAACGCGCCCGCAATACCAGCGTATCCGGCGGCCACGGTATAGATCGCAACAAGACGGGCATCGGCCGAAATCCCGATCGCGGACGCCCGCAATGGATTACCTTTCACCGACAGCAGCGAAAGACCAAAGGGCGAATTCACGAGGCGGCGGGCAATCACGAAAAGAATGAACAACACGGTCAGACAGTACGTATAGCCAGCGTGACCGAACATATCGAAACGATACGCACCGAAGATCGGCTTGACGATGACGCCCTGCAGTCCGTCGGCGCCGCCGGTAAGCCAGCCGTACCGATTGGCCAATTCGCGCAGCACCAGCGCGACGCCCAGCGTCACCATGAGTCGCGAAAGATCGGAGCCGCGCAGCACAAGGAAGCTGGTGACAAAGCCGAGCGCCATCGCAGCAACGCCGGCGGCCAGCATGGCCAGCACCGGCTCATTTATGATTTCGTGCTTGGCAAGCAGTGCCGCCGTATAGGCGCCGAATCCGAAAAAGGCCGCATGCCCCAACGAAATAATACCGGCATAACCGAGGATGAGATCGAGCGAGAGGGCGAAGAGCCCGAGCCAGGCGATCTCTGTGAGGATAAGATGGTGGCCCGGCATCAGGTAAATGGCGGCAAATGCGAAGATCCAGAACGCAAACTCGAGCGGATGCCAGCGCGCACGCGTAGCGAGGCATTCGGTGGCGGCCAGAATTGTTGAACGAGGAAGGAGCATGGTGCCACCTCACCGCGAGGTGGCACGGGCGAACAGCCCCTGGGGTCGCCAGATCAGGATGACGATCATGATCGTGTAGATCACGAACGAACCCAAGGTCGGGACGTAGTATTTTCCGGCAACGTCGCCGATGCCCAGCAGCAGTGAGGCAAGGAACGGACCGGTAATGCTGGACGTGCCGCCGACGGTTACGACGATGAGGAAATAGATCATGAATTTGAGCGGGAAGCTCGGATCGAGGCCCAGAATTTCAGCTCCGAGCGCGCCGCCTAGCCCGGCCAGGCCGGACCCGAAGGCAAAGGTGAGCGCAAAAATTCGATTGACGTTGATTCCCAGTCCACGCGCGACGCGGCTGTCGTCCACGGCGGCACGCAGGCGGCTGCCAAAGCGCGTATAGGCAAGAATGCATTGCAAAGCGAGCGTCAGCAGCCCGCAAATAACGATGATCAACAGCCGGTAGCGGCCGATGCCAATTCCGAACAGGTCAAATTTTCCCTGCAACGGACCGGGCACTTGCACAAAGACCTGACTGGAGCCCATGACATAGTCGACCGCCGCCACCGACATGAATACGAGCCCGATGGTAAAGAGCACCTGATCGAGATGGCTCTTGCCGTAGACATGAACATAGAGCGTGCGCTCCAGCACAAACCCGGCAGCCGCGCTTGCCATGAAGGCGATCGGCAAGGACGTCAGAAAAGGGAGGCCCATGCGGTTCACCGCGAGCACAGTGACGTAGCCACCCGCCATGGCGAAGGCGCCATGCGCGAGGTTGACGAAGTTCATCAAACCGAGCGTTACTGCCAGTCCGGCTGCGAGCACGAACAACAGCATGCCATAGGCAATTCCATCGAACAGAATTGTTAGCATGTATGTGCCGCGCTATCGGCTTGCCTCCACAGACCGCGCGACGATTCATTCGCGCGTAATAGTCGTTGCGCTATTTCTTCGATGCTTCTTTCACCGGGTCCTTGACAGCTTCAAATGTGGCAAACTCCACATTGTAGAGTTGACCATCCTTCTTCTCGACCTTGCGAACATAGACGTTCTGGACGATGTCGCGGGTCTCGGGATCGATCGCAATCGGACCACGCGGGCTTTCCCATTTCATGCCTTTCATCGCGGCAATCAAGGAATCACCGTCGGCTTTGCCGCCGGTCTTTTTCAACGCCTCATAGATCAGGTGCATGCCGTCATAGCCGCCGACCGACATAAAGCCCGGCCGGAAATTGCTGGATTTCTGGAAGGCCGCGACATAGGCCTTGTTCATCGGCGAATTGTGATCGGCCGAATAGAAGTGAGCGGTCACCGTTCCGATCGCTGCGTCGCCCATGCCGGGAAGCAGGTCGTCGTCGGTCACGTCACCCGGGCCGATCAATTTGATGCCAGCCTTGTCGAGGCCGCGTTCGGCGAATTGCTTCATAAACGTGCCGCCTTGACCCGATGGTACGAAGATGAAGATGGCATCTGGCTTGGCGTCGGCAGCGCGCTGCAGAAACGGTGCAAAGTCCGGATTGGCAAGTGGCACCCGGATCGCTTCGCTGATCGCGCCGCCCGCAGCCTTGAAGCGCTCGCCGAACGATTTCTCCGCGTCGAAGCCAGGAGCATAATCGGAAACAATCGTAACGACCTTTTTGATGTTATTCTTCAGAGCCCAATCGGCGACGATCACGCATGACTGCGGCACGGTGAAGCTGGTCCGCACAATGTAAGGTGACTTCTCTGTGATAATCGAAGTACCCGCCGCCATGACGAGCTCCACGACTTTGGCCTCGGTGGCAAGGGGAGCGACCACAAGCGCGGCGGGTGTAATTTCGAAGCCGGCAATGACATTCACCTTGTCGTTGACGATCAATTCCTGCGCCAGCCGCTTGGTGTTGTCGGGAACGCTTCCTGAATCTCTAAGTATGACCTGGATTTTCTTGCCTGCGACCGTGTCGCCTTTTTCCTTCATGTACAGATCAACGGCCGCCTTGATTTGCTTGCCCGTCGAGGCCTGCTGTCCCGTCATCGACACAATCAGCCCAATCTTGACCGTATCCTGCGCGAAGGCGCTGCCTGCGGCGACTGCGCCAAAGGCGAATATAGCAATCACGCCGGTCATATACTTGGCGAGCATTGGATTATTCCTCCGCTTCAGTTGGATCATTTTCACTTGCGCGGCTATGCATTCGCGCACACTGACGCAGTAGGGCCGCATCGGTTTCAGCGAGCCAAGTAGAGTCTTCCACCCGCATTATTTCCTTGATGGAAATCAAGCCGATATCGCGCAGTCCGTGCGAGTCTGCGTTTTCAGCGCAATTGCTTTTCGCGTCCTTTAGAAGCGCTCGCATGAACATCCAGCAGCCAGCCACGTCGGTGCCGGGGAGCGGGCAGCGCGGCGGCGCTATTCTCAAGAGCGTCTGCCGCAGTTGCCACGGCGGGTGCGGTGTTCTGCTGCATGTGCGGGACGGGGTTTTGCTTAAAGTTGAGGGCGACCGCGAGTCTCCTCTCAACCACGGGCGCCTATGCCCGATCGGAACGGTGACGACGGACCTCGTTTATCATCCGGATCGATTGAAATACCCCATGCGGCGCAAGGGCCGGCGTCAGTCGGGAGAGTGGGAGCGAATTTCATGGGACGATGCGCTCGACGAGATTGCCGAGCGTGTGCTTGCGATCCGTGAGCAGTATGGACCTGAAGCGATCGCCCTCGGAACGGGCACCGGCCGCCACCATATCCGTTGGGTGTCGCGGTTTGGTCATGCGCTTGGAACACCCAATTGGTGCGAGCCCGGTTTTGCGCAGTGTTTTCATCCGCGCGTGAACACCTCGATCTTGACGCTCGGTGATTTTCCTGTGTGCGACTACACGGGGGACGTTGCACCGGCCTGCGTTCTTTTTTGGGGTCATAATCCAGTGTTGTCGGGCCCCGACGGTGAAACACGCTTCAACGTAATTGAGGCGATCGATCGCCGTCCAAAGATCATCGTGGTCGACCCACGACGTACAATGCTGGCCGAAAAAGCCGACCTGTGGCTGCAGATCAGACCGGGCGCAGACGATGCTCTCGCCCTTGCGGTGCTCAACGTCGTTATCTCGGAAAGGCTCTATGACGAGCCATTCGTCACCCAATGGACTCACGGCTTCGATGCGCTGGCGGCAAATGTGAGGAAATACCCGCCCGAATGGGCGGAGCCGATCACATGGATTCCAGCCGATAAAATTCGGGCGGCTGCTCGAATATTCGCGCAGTCCAGGCCCGCCATGCTCGAGTGGGGTTGTGCCATTGAGCACACCCCGAAGTGCGTGCAGACCGTGCGTGCCGTGTCGATGTTGCCGGTGCTGACGGGCAATATCGACGTGCCGGGCGGTTGGGTATTCGGAATGCACGGGCTCGGCCGGTTCCCGAGCCTCATCGAGAACCTGACCCCGGACGCAAATGCAAAGCGGCTCGGGGCAGACCGGTTCAAGTTGCTCGGCGGGGAGGGTGCCGATTTGCCTGCCGCTCACATTCCGACGCTGTTGCAGGCGATGCGCTACGGCAAGCCCTATCCGGTGAAGGCTTTTCTGGTGTTCGGCAACAATACGCTGACGACCTATGCGAATTCTTCCGTTGTCTATGAAGCTCTGATGCAGCTTGACTTCATGGTCTGCGCAGACCTGTTCATGACGCCGACGGCGGAGCTTGCGGACATTGTGCTTCCGGCGGCGGCATGGCCCGAACTCAACCAGCTGGCCGGGCTGCCGACCATCGCTGCCAATGTCGTGCTCGCGCAACAGAAAGCGGTGCAAATCGGCGAATGCAAGGCTGACGAAGAGATCTTTGTCGAACTGGCAAGACGAATGAAACTTCCGGTCTGCACCGAGCCGGTCAAGAATGTACTCGATGCGCAACTTGCAGCCGGCGGTCTCAAGATCACTTTCGACGAGCTCAAGCAGAAGGGATTCATCAAGGTTCCGTTCAAGTACCGGAAGTACCAGGAAGGTGGCTTCAAGACCCCGACTGGAAAAATCGAACTCTACTCGACGCGATTCGAAAAGCTCGGCTATGCGCCGCTGCCGTATTATGAAGAGCCGCCGGAAAGCCCGATCAGCACGCCGGAAATTGCCGAGCAGTTTCCTTTGGTGCTGACGACAGGCGGGCGAATCTCATTCTTTTTCAACTCGGAACATCGTCAGCTCGAAAAACTTCGCAAGGCTCAACGGGACCCGACTGCTGAAATTCATCCCGAAACGGCGTCGCGTTTCGGGGTCGCTAACGGAAAATGGATGTGGATCGAGACGAGGCGCGGGCGCATGCGGCAGAAAGCAAAGCTGACGACCGGAATCGATCCACGCGTGATTCATGTGCAACACGGCTGGTGGTTTCCGGAACAGCCCGGCCCCGAATACGGGGTATGGGCCTCGAATGCCAATATCTTGACCAACAACCAGCCGCCGTATGATCCGGCCATGGGCACCTACCAGCTACGTGCTCTCTTGTGCCGGGTGGCGCCGGCCGAAAACCCGTTGCAGGCAAAATGAAGTCCGCTGCGGGTCGGCGCTCAGCGGTGGATCACTTGCGCGGCTGGTCCAATGTCTCAGCAACGGCTTCTGAATGGAAATTGCCAGCCAATCCTTTCGTGCTCATCAAGCTTGCATATGTTCTGAGAAAGTCGGCTTGAATGGCGTTGAATGGAACGTCTGCGAAACTGCCGCGATTCTTGAGATATTCCATATGCCGCCGGCCGGCTTTATCAAATGGCTGGAATAACGAATCCGTTCTGCCATCGAACTCGAGTGGCACGATACCGACGCGCTCGCACAGTGCGCGGTCGAAGGCGGGGGTCGCTTTGACCCAGCGTCCCGACAGGTAAAGTTCGGTATATGAATGCCATTGAAAAATATCGGTTTTGATCATTTCATACAGTCGCGGGGACGTGAGGTGGTTCCGCACATCGGCATAGCCCACACGTGCCGGGACGCCGATGGCGCGTGCGCTGGCAGCCAACAACGCAGACTTGCCAACGCAGAATCCACGTCCGGCGGCGAGAACGCCGCTCGCGCGGAAATTCGCCGGGTCGGCGAAATTGACATAGGGATCATAAATGATTGTGTCACGTATGGCGACATAGAGCTGCCGGATTGCTGCGTACGTATCCGTTGTGCCGGCAACCGCTTGCCTTGCGAATGCAATGATCTGCGGTGAACCACTGTCAATATAGTCGGCTGGAGCGAGAAATTGCGCAGTATCCATCGTGCTTTTCCTATCAAACAAAAATGCTAGCAGGTTGATGACGTGCCCTGCTTGACGCGTATCAAGAAGCCGAACAGGATCGAGATGCACGAAATTGGACCGGCAAACAGGGCAAACCCTGCCTTGAATTCCGTCAAGTAACGGACTTGGACACTCTGGTAGGTTTTAACCAGCAGATGTTCAAATTGAAACGGGGAAGATCCATGAGCGCACTGCGCAGCTATACCGTGGCCGCCGCTGTCAGCCTTTTTGCCTTGCTCGGTGCAGGTCACCAGGCATCCGCTCAAATCAAAATTGGCTCGGTCCTCTCGGTCAGCGGGCCGGCGTCGTTTCTCGGCGATCCGGAAAAGAAGACGCTGGAAATCTATATTGATCAAATCAATGCAAAGGGCGGCGTGAACGGTCAGAAGCTGCAGTTGATTATCTACGACGACGCCGGCAACGCCGACAATGCGCGCACTTTCGCCACCCGGCTGGTCGAAGAAGATAAAATTGCCGCCATGGTCGGCGGCACCACGACCGGATCGACGCTGGCAATGATCCCGGTATTCGAAGACGCAAAAATCCCGTTCATTTCACTGGCCGGGGCTATCCAGATCATTCAGCCTGTGCGTTCGTGGGTCTTCAAGACGCCGCATACCGACAAGATGGCGTGCGAGAAAATTTTTGCCGACCTTAAATCCCGCAATCTGACTACGATCGCGTTAATCTCGGGTACAGATGCATTCGGCAAATCGATGCGCGATCAATGCGTGGCAGTCGCGCCTCATGCGGGCATTACCATTGCGATTGAGGAAAGTTACGGACCTCGTGACAGCGATATGACCCCGCAGCTTACCAATATCCGTAACAAAGCGGGCGTGCTCGCTGTGGTGAATCCAGGATTCGGCCAAGGCCCGGCAATTGTGACGCGCAACTATCGCCAGCTCGGGATTACCTTGCCGCTATACCAAAGCCATGGTGTGGCGTCGAAACAGTTCATCGACCTTGCCGGCCCGGCGGCCGAAGGTGTTCGGCTCCCGGCTGCGGCGCTTCTCGTTGCTGACAAGCTTCCGGACAACGACCCGCAGAAGCCTGTTGTCGTGAATTACTCGCGCACCTACCAGCAAAAGACCGGACAGGCTATTTCGACCTTCGGGGGTCACGCTTATGATGGTCTCATGATCCTCGTCGCGGCAATGCAACGCGCGAAGAGTGCCGATCCTGCAAAGGTGCGCGACGAAATTGAACGCACAAAGGGCTTTGTTGGCACCGGGGGCATCGTGAACATGTCGCCGGCCGATCATATGGGCCTCGACCTCTCGGCGTTTCGTATGCTCGAAATCAAAGGCGGTGACTGGGCGCTGATCCCCGGCACCTGAGATGATCGAGCGGCAGCTTCGGCAGAGGCTGCCGCTCTGGCAGCGACCACTTAACCCAAGCCTTGTAAGGCCCTCGACGCGATGGCCGAACTGCTTCAATTCGTCTTCTCGGGCTTGACCGTCGGCGCAATTTACGCGTTGGTCGCACTAGGATTTACGCTGATATACAAGGCATCCGACATCATCAATTTCGCGCAAGGCGAGTTCGTGATGTTGGGCGGAATGATAACTGTTTTTATGGCGGATGCGGGCGTTGCATTACCACTTGCTGCGAGCGTCGCCGTCATAGCAACAACCGCCATCGGTCTGGCCTTGCACCGTTTTGCCATCGAGCCTGCGCGCGGAGCGACGCCGGTTGTGTTGATCATGATAACGATTGGCGCCTCGATATTTCTGCGTGGCGCCGCCCAGATCGTTTTTGACCGGCGTTTCCACAGCTTGCCCCCATTGTTTGGCGCCGACCCGATTCAATTCGGCGGAGCAGCCATCTTGCCGCAGAGCCTGGTTGTACTTGCAAGTGCAGCGGTTATCGTTCTCGCGCTTTGGCTTTTTATCGAACGCACGATTTTCGGCAAAGCGGTCATCGCGACGGCGGCCAACCGCCTCGCCGCACGGCTTATCGGCATCGATACCCGGCGCATCGTCGCCTTTTCTTTCGCCGTATCGGCGGCGATAGGGGCCATTGCGGGCGTCCTCATCACACCGATCGCATTGACCAGTTACGATGCAGGGACGCTGCTCGCCCTAAAGGGCTTTGCGGCTGCGATGCTTGGTGGAATTGGTAGCGCGCCGGGCGCTGTGGTGGGCGGCATTTTGATCGGAATGTTTGAGGCTTTGGCTGCAGGCTACTTGTCTTCAAGCTATAAAGATGCCGTCGCCTTCCTGATCATTCTTGTCGTGTTGGTTGCAGTCCCCCAAGGCTTGTTCGGCCGGGCCAAAATCGAGCGGGTTTGAGCTTGCTTCGCGCGATCGAAATCCGGTTGCTGCCGCCGATTGCAGTTGCCGCGGTCTTTATCTGCATGCCGTGGTTCTTTCCATCGGCATACTACTATCGCATAGGCGCGCTGGTTTTCATATTTGCGCTGGCAGTTGTCGGCCTCAACCTGCTCATGGGTTTCGCCGGACAAGTCAGTCTCGGGCATGCTGGCTTTCTCGGTATCGGTGCGTATTCCGTTGCGATCGGTCCGACACATTTTGGTGTGCCTTCATGGTTATGCTTGTTCGCGGGAGCGGCACTTTCAGCGGTGGTTGCTTTTCTTGTGGGCCGGCCAATTCTCCGGCTTAAGGGACATTATCTCGCTGTTGCGACCCTCGGTTTTGGATTGCTCATCGCAATCGTACTGACCAACGAAGCCGGGTTGACCGGTGGTCCTGATGGTATGACGGTCCCCAGGCTGACCCTTTTTGGTTGGAGCGTGCGGGGATCAAACATCTGGTACTGGATATCGGGCACGACCTTTCTAGGCGGACTTGTGCTCGCGCTGAATTTGATGGAGAGCCCCACCGGTCGAGCGTTGCAGGCCATCCACGACAGCGAAGTTGCGGCACTGATGCTTGGGGTCGATGTGGCCCGTAAAAAGCTCACGGTTTTCATAATCTCCGCAGTTTATGCGTCAGTGGCCGGATCCTATTTGGCCATTTTCAATGGTCACGTCACCCCCGACGTTGCGGGATTTCTCCGTTCAATTGAGTTGGTCGCCATGGTTGTCCTGGGCGGCATGGGTTCGGTTTTCGGTTCTCTGGTCGGGGCCGGACTGCTGGTCGTCCTGCCTCAGGCGCTTACCATTTTCCATGAATACGAACAGGCACTGCTGGGGCTCATTTTGATTGTCTTCATGATCTTTCTGCGGCGCGGCATTGTGCCATCGCTCGCCGCAATCGTGGGCGGATGGCACAAATGATGATTCTGGAAACCGACAGACTTTCCATTGCATTCGGTGGAGTGCGAGCGATTGACGAGGTGAATATCGCTGTCGAAGCTGGCCGAGTTTTTTCAATTATTGGGCCCAATGGATCGGGAAAGACAACGCTGTTCAATCTGGTATCGGGGATTTACACGCCGGATGGCGGCAGCATTAAGCTCGGCGGCAAATCAGCGACCGGCCTTGCGCCCGACGAACTTGCTCGACGAGGGCTATCGCGAACATTTCAGAACCTTCAGATATTTTACCGGATGTCGGTTCTTGAAAATGTGATGGTCGGGCGCCATCGTCACGAGCGGACCGGTATTCTTGCGGACCTGCTGCACTTGCCATCGGTCTCGCGCCAGAACGAAGCCAGCGCCAAAGCAGCCCGGTCCGCACTTGCACGCGTCGGGCTTGACGATCTTGCCAACCGGGCTGCCGGCTCGCTCGCCTACGGGGCCCTCAAGCGCCTTGAAATAGCCCGCGCGTTGGCAACTGAGCCGAGTTTGCTGCTGCTTGATGAACCGGCGGCCGGTTGCAATCCTGTCGAGACGCAGGAAATAGACGTGGTTATCCGATCCATTGTGAAAGATGGAATTACGGTCATTCTGGTCGAGCACGACATGCGTCTGGTGATGAACATCTCCGACCGCATTCATGTCCTGGCATCCGGCCGGACGCTTGCTGAAGGCACCCCCGAACAGGTACGTGCCGATGCTGCAGTGATCCAGGCTTATCTTGGCGTCCACGGCTCGCAGGAGGCTGCTCGTGCTTTCGATTGAAAATGTCAAAAGCGCCTACGGCCGCATCGAAGTTTTGCACGGCGTGACGCTCGATGTCGAAGCGGGTGAAATCGTCACGCTCATTGGAGCGAACGGTGCCGGAAAAACCACGCTTATGCACGCAATTTCCGGCGTACAGCCGATCTCCGACGGCGCAATACGCTACGAAGGCGAGGAAATCGGGCAAAGGCCCGCGCACGTAAGAGTCACCCGTGGCATCTCACAAGTACCCGAAGGCCGGCAAATCTTCGAACCTCTGTCGGTCAAGGACAATCTGATGCTCGGTGCGTGGCCGCACCGCGATGGCGATATGGCGAAAGACCTTGCATACGTTTGCACGCTCTTTCCGGTGCTGGAAGCGATTTGGAACATGCCGGCCGGCGCCTTGTCAGGCGGACAGCAGCAAATGCTGGCAATCGGCCGGGCTCTGATGGCGAAGCCCCGACTGCTGTTACTCGACGAGCCATCAATGGGTTTAGCCCCGAATCTTGTCGACCAAGTATTGTCCGCGATTCGTGCGCTTAAAAATGACAAGCTGACGATCCTGTTAGTAGAGCAGAATGCGCGCGCGGCGCTTTCGATCGCGGACCGCGCCTATGTCATGGAAACCGGAAAAATCACTCTGAGTGGATCCGCAGCCGAAATCCAGTCTGATCGACGCGTTCGCGAGGCCTATTTAGGTATCTAAAACGCTGTAAGAATTGACCTTAGTCAAGTTGAGCAGGCGAAAATGATTATAGTTGCACCTTGGTTGAATTCTTATGGGTAGGAGAAACTGGTGAAGGAAAGCCTTCGTCCGGGATTATCACGGACCAGCCGCATCGAAATTGATCGCGACCGCACTATCGGATTCATGGGTGAGGAAGGGCGCGTTTACGGCACGCCCTATCTGGTGCGCGATATGGAAGTGACCTGCCGGCAATTGATTCTCGATCACGCCGATGCGGGAGAGGATTCGGTCGGCACTGACGTCGCGATCAAGCATCTTGCTCCGACGCTGCTCGGCATGTCGGTTGAGATCACAGTTACCGTGGCCGCAGTCGAAGGTCGCAAGATCGTGTTCGATATATCGGCCAAAGACAACATCGAACAGATCAGTGCCGGAACGCATGGCCGTTTCGTCGTAGACGTTGACAAGACCATTCAACGCTTGAAGGCAAAAGCCGGAAAGCTTGCCGGTTCAGGATAACCACCATGCCCGGCAAGCCCGCGCACAACGAACGAACGGTCTCGACGTATTGCTACCAGTGTGTTGCTGGGCCGGATCTATTGAAAGTTCGTGTTGAAGACGGGATTGCAACCGAGGTCACCCCGAATTTCGACGCAGCGGTTGTCCATCCAGCCGGCGGCAAAGCGTGTGTGAAGGCGTTCGGCCTTGTGCAGAAGGCCTACAATCCAAATCGGATTTTCTATCCGATGAAGCGCACGAACCCGGTCAAGGGCCGCGATCAGGATCCGCGCTTTGTGCGCATTTCCTGGGAGGAAGCGTTAGCGCTCGTTGCCGACAAGCTCAATGCCGTGCGGGCCAGCGGGTTGACCGACGATTCAGGATATCCGCGCGTCGCCGCGAGCTTTGGCGGTGGTGGCACGCCAACCGCCTATATGGGAACGCTGCCAGCGTTCTTGTCGGCGTGGGGCCCGATCGACATG
>DATEKG010000208.1:0-4629 GCA_035277565.1 Pseudolabrys sp. | reverse complement strand
GTTGGACGGGCCGTCGCGGCCGGTCACGTAGAGAAGCTTGTCGTTCTTGATGTGGTAGGTGAGCTGGCACCCGACTCCGCAATAGGGGCAGACGCTATGCACCTCGCGGTCGGCATATTGCGTGCGCACATTCCTGTCGTCGACGAGCGACGCCGGCATCAGCGCACCCGTGGGGCAGGCCTGCACGCATTCGCCGCATCCAACGCAGGTCGATTGCCCCATCGGATCGTCGAAGTCGAAAACGATCTTCTCGCCGTGCCCGCGACCCGCCATGCCGATCACATCGTTGACCTGCACCTCGCGGCAGGCGCGGACGCAAAGATTGCACTGGATGCAGGCATCGAGATTGACCGCCATCGCCACGTGGCTGCGATCGGGTGCGATCCTGCCATGTGCCGGGAAACGGCTGGTACCGATATTCATGCGGTCGGCCCAGGCCCAGAATTTCGACTGAGGATCGTGCGCTGCCGTCTTGCGATCGGGCTGATCCGAAATGAGCAGTTCGAAAACCATCTGCCGTGCGGTCTTGGCGCGGTCGGAGGCGACCTTGACCTTCATGCCTTCAGCCGGCTTGCGGATGCAGCTCGCGGCAAGGACACGTTCGCCCTCGATCTCCACCATGCAGGCGCGGCAATTTCCGTCCGCGCGATAACCCGGCTCCGGTGCGTAGCACAGGTGCGGGATATCGACGCCGTGCCGGCTTGCAACCTGCCAGATCGTCTCGTCCGGCTGGGCGACGACTTCCTTGCCGTCGAGGGTGAATTTGATCGAATTGCTGCTCATCGGACTATCCGTAGCGGTTTTCGTAAATGGAATTCGTTACCTGTCGCTCACCAGCTGCCCAACGGTTTTGTCAATTCGTCGGGAAAATATTTTAACACGCACAGCAGCGGATTCGGCGCCGCCTGGCCAAGTCCGCAAATGGACGCATCACGCATGGCCGTCGAAAGCTCTTCCAGCAGCTTGACGTCCCAGGGGCCTCTGGACATCAGTTCCGCGGCCTTTTCCGTGCCTGCCCGGCATGGCGTGCACTGCCCGCAGCTTTCGTCCTCGAAGAACTTCATCAGATTCAACGCCGCAGCCTTGATGTCATCCTTGTCCGACAGGATCACAACAGCGTGCGACCCTACGAAGCAGCCGTATTTTTCAAGCGTGCCGAAATCGAGCGGAATATCGGCCATGGATGCGGGGAGGATCCCGCCCGAGGGACCGCCCGGCAGATAGGCCTTGAAGACGTGGCCATCCTGCATGCCGCCGCAGAACTCGTCGATCAGTTCGCGCATGGTGATGCCGGCGGGCGCCAGCTTGACACCGGGATT
Organism: Pseudolabrys sp.; assembly: GCA_035277565.1. GTDB lineage: Bacteria > Pseudomonadota > Alphaproteobacteria > Rhizobiales > Xanthobacteraceae > Pseudolabrys. The sequence goes on along the minus strand of DATEKG010000208.1, from coordinate 3,310 downwards.
CTTCACGCGGCCCGAAACTGAAAAGCTGCGAAAGCCCTTGCGGTCATGCCGGCCCTGAGAGGTCGCCCATGCGGCGCCCTTCTCGATGATGTCGCGGATCCAGAACATCGTCTCGACGTTTTGCTCGAGCGTAGGACGCCCGAACAGTCCCACCTGTGCAACATAAGGCGGACGATGACGCGGCAAGCCACGCTTGCCCTCGATCGACTCGATCATCGCGGACTCTTCGCCGCAGATATAGGCGCCCGCGCCGCGCCGCAGATAGAGGCGCGTATGCGATGAAAGTCCGGCGCTTTCGACTTTTCTGATTTCGGCGGCGAGCATCAGCCGGAGCTCGGGATATTCGTCGCGAATGTAGATGTAGGTTTCGCGCGCTTCGACAACCCAGGCTGCGATCAGCATGCCCTCCAGGAAGCGGTGCGGATCGCGCTCGAGATAGTAGCGGTCCTTGAATGTCCCCGGCTCACCTTCATCGGCATTCACGGCGAACATTCGCGGCGCCGGCTCGGCGCGCACCAGCGCCCATTTCCGTCCGGTTGGAAAGCCCGCGCCGCCGAGCCCGCGCAGGCCGGCGTCACTTACGATCCTGATCAGATCCTCGCGCGTGCGCTTGCCGGCGAGACAATCCTTGAGCACCGCGTAACCGCCGGCTTTCTGGTACGCCGCAAAATCCGTTTCCGGCTTCCATGCATGTGCATGCGGCTTTGCCTTGACCGACGCCGCTACGGAATCGGGCGTCGCCTTGAAGGTTTGCACATGGCCGACGGCGCACACCGGCGCATGATCACAAGCGCCCATGCATGGCGCGCGGACAACACGCACATCCTTGGCGAGCTTGCCAGGCAGCTCCCTGAGCAATCTTTCGGCGCCGACCATCGCGCATGACAGGGAATCGCAGACACGCACCGTGACCGGAGGAGGCGGTGCCTCGCCTTCCTTCACCACATCGAAATGCGCGTAAAAAGTCGCGACCTCGTAAACTTCGGTGAGCGCCAGCTTCATTTCGGCGGCAAGCGCGGCAAGATGCGCAGCGGAAATAAATCCGTAGTGGTCCTGGACAAGGTGCAGATGCTCGATCAGCAGATCGCGGCGGCGGGGCCGGTCGGTCAGCAGCGCGCGCACCTCTTCAAGGGCCTGCGGATCAAGTTGACGCCCTTTTGGCGTGCGTGGCGGACGGCGGCGACCGCCCCTCTGTGCAGCTCCTGCGCGCGGGGCTTGTTGTTCTGTAATGCTCATTAGTCCTCCCTTGAAACCCAGAAAAACGCGTCTGAATCGCCCGATGCAAGCCCTAGGGCCAAATCATCCGATAGGGGTCTTCTATTGATAAGCTCCCTGTGCTTATATTTTTCCGATCATACCGCCTCGATCTCATACTGCCATTTGTGCGCACTCCCCAGTTGGCACAAAGTCGCGGAACCCACTCATATTCGTGCAAGCCGGCGCATACGTGCTCGAAAAGCTCGAATTTCTCCTGGCCCTTGCGCGCGAAAAGCACTTCGGGCGCGCCGCGGAAGCCTGTGGCGTCACCCAACCAACGCTTTCGGCGGGCGTAAAGCAGCTGGAAGACACGCTCGGCGTGCTGCTGGTCAACCGAGGATCCCGGTTCCAGAGCTTTACTGCGGAAGGGGAGCGCGTGCTTGATTGGGCGCGGCGCATCGTCGGCGACACCCGCGCCATGCGTCAGGAGGTCCATGCGCTCAAGCACGGTCTGGCGGGCAAGCTGCGCCTGGCGGCGATTCCGACCGCGCTCGCGATGGTGGAAATGCTGACCACTCCGTTCCGGGCCCGGCATCCGGAAGTGCAGTTCACCGTGCTGTCGCGGACGTCGATCGAAATCCTTGCGCACCTGGAAAATCTCGAGATCGACGCGGGCGTGACCTATCTCGACAACGAGCCGCTCGGCCGCGTCACCACCGTGCCGCTCTATCGCGAGCGGTATCGCCTTCTCGTCGCCGCCGACGCCCCGTTGGGCAACCGCGAAAAAGTCACGTGGACCGAAGTGGCACAGGTCCCGCTCTGCCTGCTCACGCCCGACATGCAGAACCGCCGCATCATCGAGCGGCTGCTGCGCGAGACCGGCATCGATCCCAACATCACGCTCGAGTCGGATTCGATGATCCTGCTGTACTCGCATGTCCGGACGGGACGATGGGCAAGCGTCATGCCGGCGCGTCTCGCCGCGTCGCTTGGCCTCACCGACGTGTTGCGTTCAATTCCGATCTGCGAACCGGAGGCCACTCATACGATCGGCCTGGTCGCTCCGGCACGTGAGCCGATGACGACATTGACGGCCGCACTCGTCAGCGAAGCGCGTCGCGTGGCGCCGCTGCTGTCGGACTAACGCAATGCTTCAGGAGGGTGAGACCGGCAAAATCGAAGGGGATGGGACGAATTCGACGACATCGTCGTTGTCGTTTTCCTTACCCTTCCGGCTGCGCGGTTTCCGCTTGGCGTCCGCCTGCCCGCGCAGCTTCATCCGCTTCTCGTAGAATATGACGATGTTGCGTGCCGTCTTCGCGCTCAATTTCCGGTAGCGCTCGAAAGCAAGCGTAATGTCGTCAGGCTTGAGGTTGCGGTTGGCGGCATACATGACGAGGAGCTCGCGCACCGTCGTCCATGAGCAATTGGCAGCCTTGGCGAGAAGAAGCAACATGTCCTCGCCTTCATCGAGCAAGGCGCGTTCGACGAGATCGACCGGGAAGACGCCGAGCCGCGCCAGCGCCACGACCGTTTTTTCAAAATCTTGCGCGCGCGCCGAGCCATGCACGCTGGCCTCGGTGACCGGCTTCACATTAAAGCGCCGCTTGGCCTCGCGGACCGCCGTTGCGTGAGCGCGCGAGTTCTTCCGAACCTCCCGCTGCATCGTGGTTGCGACATCGTCGACGCTGTCCCGAATTGCCGCGACCATTTGCGGATTTGAGGCTTCGAGCCTGGCGCGGACGCGCGACGATGCGGCTTCAAGCAGCTTCAGGAAATACTGGCGGGGAATATCGCTGCGCTCGCCCAGGGCCAGGGTCAATTTGCGGTCATAGCGCGCGCGGGTGGTCAGCTTGCCGTAACCGGCGAGAGAGAAACGCGCTCCCTTGTTCTTGACGACGCGATGGACGACGCGCTGGTTGCCGCGATCGACCAGAACGTCGGTCACGGCTTCACTCAGCTTCAGGCGCTGTGCAATTGCATAAAGATGATCCTGGCTTTTCGTCGTGGCATTCTCGACCAGATCGTCGTCGGAAAGCTGTTCGGAATGCGTGAGGACGGGCGCGGCAACTTCAATGGCGTCGTCAAAGGCCAGTGAACGGACCAGTTTCGG
>DATEKG010000207.1:0-16437 GCA_035277565.1 Pseudolabrys sp. | reverse complement strand
CCGCATCTCCGGTGCAGGGCCGATCATCCCGGCCACCGCTCCCCGCCCCGCGTCTGGAGACGCTGATCAGACACCCCTCGGCATCGGGGCGGGATGCGCCGCACTCTAATGGCGCGCCAGCAGGCGGGGATAAGTTTTTATGGCCGGACTCCGTCCCGCGCCATCTTGAATGTGTCAGCTATGTCTCCGAACACCTGTCAGTGATCTGTCCAGAACAAACAATGAAGCCGGGCGTGACGCAGAGTGTGTGCCACCGCCTCTCCCCCTCGTCATTACGCATCAACCAAACAAGAAATACCCCGGCGGTTTCCCGCCGGGGTCCGTCGCCCTCTAAACTGCCGTTACGCGATCAGGGATAGAAGTCACGATGCACGCGGAAGCGGAATGACCAGTTATCTGGATCTTCCTTCGGCACCACGACGCCACCCTGACCCGGGTTCGGCGCAAGTGCGAGCAAGGCGCCCGTCGCAGACGAACCTATCGCTGCGCTTTGCAGCTTGGAATACAGGATGTCGACGCCCAAATAGAAATCCTTGGTGACGTTCCACTGCGTGCGCGTACCGACCCACCAGGTCTGCCAATCACTGTTGCATTGATTGACGATGGTTCCGTTGGCGCCGGCACCGCAGAGGATGCTGTTCGCATTGTCGTTGTACATGACGGCTGCATAGCCGCCGTACAGAGATGTCCGCCACCGCGGGTTCCAGAAATGCTCGTAGGCGGCATTGACATTCCAGGCGGTGGTGAGCTCAACATTGGTCGGCGCATTTATACCTGTGCCGCCGAGCGTGCCAGAATAAGCGCCGTCCGACATCAGACCAAAACCAGCGCTATTGCCTTCCTGGAAGCCCCAGTTCGGCTGCGTGGTCTGGAAGATATAGCGCAGCGCACCTTCGCTGTAGGCGACCTGCGACTGGAAGTAGTCGCCCTGGCCGATCATCGGTGCATTGAGCTTGAAACCGGCGCCGATGACCCAACCCAGCCTGTCATCCGGGTGGCCGGCATTGACGTTGGAAGTAGCGGGCCCGTAGTAGAGCGCGTTGACTTCATGGAGAGCGCCCATGATCTGGGCGGAACCCCAGGCCTGATCGACGCGCAGGTTCGCAACCACGTCCGGCGCCTGAAAGCCGCCATACTGATTGACCCCAATGCTCGTTCCCTGACCCCCGAACAATATCTGCGTCTTACGCGGTGCTTCCGCCGCAATCGTGGCGGAGAAGCCGTTGCCGAACTGGGCGGTGTAACCCATCACGAACCAGCCGCCGTCACCCGTATCCGAACCGGGGAACGCGCCCCAGTATGACGTCGCCGGGTTGCTATAGAAGTCGAAGAACGACTGCGCCCGGCCAAAGGTGAAGCCGGCCCACTGGATGAAGGCGCGGTTGGCGCTGAACTGGTTCGACGGCGAGACGTCGCCGCCATGCTCGTTCTCCGACAGGCCGACAGCGATATAGCCACGCACCGTGCCGTATTCGGTCTGGTTGCGGGCGTCCGCGGTGATGTAGCCGCGGGCACGGAAGTCGCTGTTGTTGGTCGAGCGGTTGTTGACGTTGTTGTTCGCCCAGCCCCAGGCAAAGTTGCCGTTCTGCCCGTAACCGTATTCGGCGCGGACCCAGCCGCCGATCTTGATGCACATATCGGTGCCGGGGATGTAATAGAACCCCACACCATACAGGCTGCAAATCTTCACGTACTCAACCGGCTTTGCCTTCACCGGCAAATCGGCTGCCTGCGCGCCCGCCACCGCAACGAGACCCGCCGCGGAGCCAAGCAGTAGGCTCTTGCCCAATTTCATCTTGAGACCTCCAAACATTGTTTGCTGCGAGGGTTCAGCATCCGCCTGTGCGAGCGCACCAATGGACTCGATCCCCAAATCGCGGCTCCAGCGCTCCGTTTCTTGAAGCGCGTGTGGAGTCGCGACGTGAATGACAATTAAGGATTGCGGTCAGATGCGCTTGGGCGGCTGCGCTAACTGGCTTGCCTCAGGCGACAATTCGCAGCTTTTACGGCGTGGAGAGACGCTTTGATTCACGCGCGTGGTATTTTCGCAACATCATCATTCGAATGAATGAGGAATGAAAAGCAACGCCGTTTACCGGATTGAATCCTGTCAGTGCCCCTGGAATGACATGAGCGTTCGCACGGGCACGTCGAGCTTGCGCAGTTTGTCCGCGCCGCCGAGGTCCGGCAAATCGATGACAAAGCACGCCGCGAGCACGTCGGCGCCGAGCTGGCGCAGCAGCTTCACCGCGCCTTCGGCGGTGCCGCCGGTGGCAATGAGATCGTCGACCAGAATGACGCGCTCGCCTTTTTCAATTGCATCCTCGTGCATCTCCATTTCGTCGATGCCGTATTCCAGCGAGTAGCCGATGGTCACGCGCTTGTAGGGCAGCTTCCCCTTCTTGCGGATGGGGACAAAGCCGGCCGACACCTGATGCGCCACGGCGCCGCCAAGAATGAAACCACGCGCCTCGATGCCCGCAACCTTGTCGATCTTCATGCCGGCCCAGGGCTGCACAAGCTCGTCCACAGCGCGCCGGAACGCGCGAGCATTGCCGAGCAGCGTCGTGATATCGCGGAACAGGATGCCCGGCTTCGGGTAATCCGGAATGGTCCGGATCGCGGCGCGGAGATCGTGTTCAACCTTGTCCGAAGGCATGAACTCTTCCGAACTCACATTGGAACCCAGCGCCGCGGTGTCTCCCGCTTGTCGTCATAGGCCGCCGAGACGAGCATTTGCGTGAGCGCGCCGCCTGGCCATTCTTCCCGTTGCTGCCGCCCTGGATCAACCGCCTGCATGCTTCCTCCTGCATTCGGCCAATCAGTCTGGCCAAGTTCGACGGCTCGCACAACCACGATTGAAGGTCAGCGTCCAAGCACGCGCCCCGCAACAGCATCGAGCTTTTCGATGAGCGCGGGATCACGCGCATCCGGCGCGGTCACGAGTGCAGTATCGAGCGCGCGGTCGGAACCGATGGGACAAGGCTCGTGCTCGCGCGGAAAATCGCACGCGAGCCGCAGGACCAGGTGCCTCGCTTTCTCGGCATTTTCCATCAGCACCTTGATGATGTCCTGCACCGTGACCGCGTCATGTTCAGGATGCCAGCAATCGAAATCGGTCACCATGGCAACGGTCGCATAACAAATCTCGGCTTCGCGTGCGAGCTTGGCTTCCGGCATGTTGGTCATGCCGATTACGGAGTAGCCGAGCTGCTTGTAGGTCATGCTCTCCGCGTAAGTCGAAAACTGCGGCCCCTCGATGCAAACATAAGTACCGCCCCAATGCGGCTCGATGCCCACCGCGATGGCCGCATCACGCAGGCGATCGCGGAGCAGCGGGGCGACCGGGTGCGCCATCGAGACATGCGCGACCATTCCCTTGCCAAAGAACGAACTTTCCCGCCTGTAGGTACGATCCACGAACTGATCCGCGAGAACAAAAGTGCCGGGCGGCAATTCCTCCCGGAACGAACCGCAAGCGGACAGGGAAACCAGATCGGTCACGCCCGCCCGCTTGAGCACATCGATATTTGCACGATAGTTGATGTCGGACGGCGACAACCGGTGGCCTTTGTCGTGACGAGAGAGAAATACGACCGGCAGCCCGTCGATTTCTCCGATGCGCAACGCTCCGGACGGATCGCCCCACGGACTCGTCATGCGCTGCTCGCGCACGTTCAGGAGACCGGGCAGATCGTAAATGCCGGACCCGCCGATGATGCCTAGAACGGATTTGGTCATTGCAGCTCCACCATGAGCGGTTCTGTGCCCGATGCCTGCATCTCGATGAGCTAAGCAAGACGCGGGTCGCCTGGACAAGCCCGGGCGCAAAGTCCCCACCCCCCGCAATAACAAAGGGCCCCTTCCGGAGCCCTTCGCAACGACGGTCTGTGGCGCAGCCTAGTGAACCGCCGACCAGACCTTCTTCTTGGTGAAGTAAAGCAGACCGGCAAAAACGACCAGGAATATCATCACCTGGAAACCGATGCGCTTGCGCTGCACGAGGTGCGGTTCCGAGGCCCACATCAGGAAGGCCGCGACATCTTTCGAATACTGGTCGAGCGTCTGCGGCGACCCGTCATCATAAGTAACCTGGCCATCCTGCAACGGCGGCGGCATGGCCGTGTTGTGGCCGGGGAAGTATTTGTTGTAGTGGCCGGTCGACGGCAGGTTAAAGCCCGGCGGCGGATTCTCGTAGCCCTTGAGATAAGCCGCGATGTAGTCCGGCCCTTCCTCCTGATATTGCGTAAAGATATCGAAGATGAACCAGGGGAATCCACGCTGATAAGTGCGCGCCTTGGCAAGTGTCGACATATCGGGCGGCGCGACACCGTGCACCGCCTTGGCCGCCAATTCGTTCGGGAACGGCGACGGGAAGTAGTCGGCGGGCCGCCCCGGACGTTCGGTCGGCTGTCCCTTGTCGTCGAGGTCGTTGATCTTGGCTTCGGAAGCAACCGCAGCCGCCTGCGCCTCGCTGAAGCCGGGGCCGCCCCGATCCGCAAGATTGCGGAACGAAACGAGCTCCATCGAGTGACAGACGGAGCAGACTTCCTTGTAGACCTTGTAGCCGCGCTGGAGCTGGGCTTGGTCATACTTGCCGAAGGGGCCGGAAAAGGACCAATTGAGGTGTGGCGGCGTGACCTGCTCCTCAGCAATGGCCGGCGACGCTACAGCGCCGGCCACGGCAGCAAGCGTGAGAGCGACAACAGTATGCTTGATCATCATCATAGAAGTGTCCCCACTCACGCCTTCGCGCCCAAAACAGAATCCGAAATTGAATTCGGCAGTGGCTTGGTTTTTTCGAAGATGCCGAGCAGCGGCATGATGATGAGGAAGAAGGCGAAATAGTAGACCGTAAAGACGCGCGACAAGATGACGTAAATGCCTTCCGGCTGCTTGGAGCCGAGCCAGCCCAAACCGATGCAGGCAATCACCCACAGCCAGAAGAACTGCTTGAACAGCGGCCGGTAGCGTGCCGACCTTACCCGAGAGGTGTCGAGCCAGGGAATGAAGGCAAGCACAATGATCGACGAGAACAGCGCGACGACACCGGCAAGCTTGTCCGGGATCGACCGCAGGATGGCGTAGAAGGGCAGATAGTACCATTCCGGAACGATTTCCGACGGGGTAACGGCCGGATTGGCCGGAATGTAGTTATCCGCGTGAACCAGATAGTTCGGAATGTAGAACACGAACCAGGCGAAGACGATGCAGAACACGGCCATGAAGAATCCGTCCTTCACTGTCGCGTAAGGCGTGAAGGGCACCGTATCCTTGTCCGATTTCGGCTCGATGCCGGTCGGGTTGTTCTGGCCCGCCACATGCAGCGCCCAGACATGAAGCACGACCACGCCGGCGATCACGAAGGGCAACAGATAATGCAGCGAGTAGAACCGATTGAGCGTCGGGTTGCCGACGGCGTAGCCGCCCCACAGCCAGGTCACGATCGCATCGCCGACGCCGGGGATGGCGGAGAAAAGGTTCGTGATCACGGTGGCGGCCCAGAAGCTCATCTGGCCCCAAACCAGCACATAACCCATGAAGCCGGTCGCCATCATCAGCAGATAGATAATGACGCCGAGAATCCACAGAACCTCGCGCGGCTCCTTGTAGGACCCGTAATAGATGCCGCGGAACATGTGAATGTAGACGGCAAAGAAGAACATCGACGCGCCGTTGGCGTGCAGGTAGCGCAGCAGCCAGCCGAAATTGACGTCGCGCATGATGATTTCGACGGACTTGAACGCGAGATCGGCTTGCGGCGTGTAATGCATCGCCAGGACGATGCCGGTGACGATCTGCACGCCCAGCATGAATGTAAGAATGCCGCCGAAGGTCCAAAGGTAATTGAGGTTTCTTGGCGTCGGGTATGCGACGAAGGAAGAATGTATGAGGCCGCCAAGTGGCAACCGCTTCTCGAACCATTGCAGAAATTTGTTCTGCGGCTGGTAGGTCGAGTGTCCGCTCATGATTGAACCTTGGAATGCAACATTTAGCTCAGCCGATCTGGATTTTCGTATCGGAAACAAACTTGTAGGGAGGCAGAAAAAGGTTCTTCGGCGCAGGACCTTTCCGGATGCGGCCCGAGGTGTCGTATTGGGAGCCATGACATGGGCAGAACCAGCCGCCGAATTCGCCTTCGTGTGCGAGCGGAATGCAGCCGAGATGCGTGCAGATCCCGATGAGGACCAGCCACTGGCTGTGGCCGGCTTTTACGCGCTCGGAGTCGGGCTCCGGATCCGGCAGGCTGGCCACGTTGACCTTCTCGGCTTCCTCGATGTCCTTCTTGGTCCGATGGAAGATGAAGATCGGCTTTGATCGCCAGAACACCTTGATGATCTGACCATCGGCGATCGGGGAAAGATCGACCTCGATCGGCGCGCCGGCCGCGATGGTCGAGGCATCCGGGTTCATTTGTGCTATGAGCGGCACGAGGACCGCCGCGGCTCCCACCGCACCGATCGCACCGGTGGCAATATAAAGAAAGTCGCGGCGCGTGTGCTCCGCCGAAGACACGGTCGTCACGTCTGAAGCCCTCTCCTCCGGCTGGCTAGTCCATCCGCCCGCGGCTGGAGCCCGGGGACCGAAGTCCGAAGGGCGGCGGGGCGGCCCGGTTGCGGCAACCCTGGATAAGGCAGGGCCGCGCGTCGGTGTGGTTCTATTGGCACCCTTGCCGAGCAAGCGCAAGCCCGCAGAAGCGCAGCCGGTGCAAGTGGCCACGGGTTTTCTGCCCGGCCGCGCCCTAAATGCTACATTATGCGCGAAATCAGGGCGTGCGCCGCCTGCTCGCGCATCGGGTTTCACGTGTCTGAACCGCGAAGTTTTGTCGCATAAATCAATTGTCTAAAAGGCTTCGCCCCAGGTCCTGCGAACCACCATGCGGATCGCCCTCTATGAGCCTGATATCCCCCAGAACACCGGCACGATTCTCCGGTTTTGCGCCTGCCTGGGCGTCGAAGCGCATATCATCGAACCCGCCGGCTTCCCAGTCACCGACCGGGCCTTCCGCCGTGCCGGAATGGATTACATCGACCACGTCGCCCTCACGCGGCACGATTCGTTCACGGCCTTCGAAGCGTGGCGGGCACGCGAGCGTCTCGTCCTGGTGCTGCTGAGCACACGCGCGGAGCGGTCCTACCTGGACTACAGCTTCAGTCCGAACCAGGTCCTGCTGTTCGGGAGAGAAAGCGCCGGCGTGCCCGAAGCGGTCCACGAAAGGGCCGATGTGCGCCTTCGCATCCCCATGCAACCCGGTTTGCGATCAATCAATGTCGCCATGACAGCGGCGCTGGTAACAGGCGAAGCGCTGCGGCAGACAGGCGGATTCCCCCGATGATAAGTTCGGCATTGCCGAAAGAGCAGGACGTCATGACCCGGACTCTCCTCGATGAACACAAGGCGAAAGCTCGTGTCTGGTTCGAAACCCTGCGCGACGATATCTGCACCGCCTTTGAAGCTTTAGAAGACGCGCTTCCCGAAATGGCGCCGCTCGCCGAACGCAAGGCGGGGCGCTTTGTCCGCACGCCATGGCAGCGCACCGATCATACCGGCGCGCCGGGCGGCGGCGGGGTGATGGCAATGATGCACGGGCGCGTGTTCGAAAAAGTCGGAGTGCATTGTTCGACCGTGTATGGAGAGTTCGCGCCGGAGTTCCGCAAGGAAATTCCCGGCGCCGACACGGACCCGGCTTTCTGGGCCTCCGGCATTTCCCTGATCGCGCATCTTCATAACCCGAACGTGCCCGCCGTCCATATGAATACGCGCTTCGTCGTCACGAGCAAAAGCTGGTTCGGCGGCGGAGCGGATCTCACGCCCGTGCTCAGCCGGCGACGCGCGCAGAACGATCCCGACAGCATTGCTTTCCATGCCGCGATGAAAACGGCTTGCGACTCCCATGCCGAGATCGCGCCTTACGACAGGTACAAGAAATGGTGCGACGAATATTTCTTTCTCAAGCACCGCGACGAGCCGCGAGGGATCGGCGGAATTTTCTACGATTATCTCGAAACCGATTGGGATGAAACTTTTGCATTCACCCAGGATGTCGGCCGCGCCCTCATGCGTGTCTATCCCAGCCTGGTCCGAAAGAATTTCACGACGGCCTGGACCGACGCCGATCGTGAAGAGCAGCTCATCCTGCGCGGACGCTATGTCGAATTCAACCTGCTTTACGACCGCGGGACGATTTTCGGATTGAAAACGGGCGGGAACGTCGAATCGATCCTTTCCTCGATGCCGCCGGTGGTGAAATGGCCATAGGCCGCCAATGGTTGTTAATGACATAACCATCAAAGTTCCGCATTCGATCTTCCACTGCGTTTTAAGACAAGTCATTGCGCTGTAGTCCAAGACAAGATTCTTGAACTCTCACTTCGCGGCTGGCAAAAGCGCTGCGTTTTTCACCTATTGCAAAATCGAGATCGGCTCGGGCGATGCCTGACGACGATTTATTCGTGCAAACGGTTGAGGCGGCCTATGCGAGCGGATTCGACAGTGGCCGCTTACCGGACGCGCTGGAAAAGTTGACCCGTCTTGTCGGGGGCGCCGGCGCGGTTCTCGAAGTCATCGACAAAAAAACACTGCGGCCGGTCGAATTCCAATCCGTCGGCCTGCCCAACTTTGTTCAGGCGCCATACGTCGAACAGTTCGCGCCTTTAAATCCGCGCGTCCCGTATTTGTTTCGCCAACCTGCCGGAAAGACCCTTTGGGACTATCAGATCCTCGACGAGGATCGTATGAATTCGGATCCCTTCTACAGTGACTTCCTGGAATCTCTCGGGCTGCGTTACGCGCTCGGGACCCTGGTCGAAAACGGTCCAGACAGATTGGCCGCGCTCTCGGTACAGAGGGAGAAAAAACAGGGCCATCCGGGCAAGCGCGAGATCGCGCTCATGAACCGGTTGAACCGTCACTTTCAGCAAGCCTACGATGTTGCGCAACGAATTCGAGCCGCCGACGACCACCGCCTCGCGCTTGAAAATGCATTGAATTGGGTCAGCGATGGAGTCGCCCTGCTGCGAGCGGACGGCGAGATCATCTATGCGACGGACACGTTTCAGTTGCTCGCGCGGCGAGGCGACGGATTTCGAATTTTCAACCGGTCAATTGAATTCAGGGAAGCGGAAGCGCGCCGACGTTACGCCGCCGCTATCAGCGCCGTCGCTCGGCCTGCGAACCCCTCGTCCGACGCAATAACGACGGACTTTGCTGCCGCCCGAAGCGGCGTCCTTCCTGCGTACATTGTGTCGCTACGACCTGTTCTTGGCGTCGAACCTGGTCTCCGGGAGCGCGCCGCCATGGTCATGTTCATACGCGATCCCCTCTGGCGCAACGCCGCAAACAGCAGGATTCTCCAGGACCTCTTCGGTTTGACAAATGCCGAGGCGCATCTGGCACACGCCCTGTGCAACGGCATGACCACGCATGATTATGCGCGTGAGCGCCGGGTTACGCTCAATACAGTGTATTCCCACCTCAAGCATATTCGAGAAAAAACCGGCTGCAACAGCGTACCGGACCTGATCCGCAAGTTTGGAGAACTCAACGTGCCATTGCGACTCGGGTGAGTTCGTGCACCGGCAAGCGTCCTGCAAGTGCCTGTCGCAAGACCTGGATCGGTACGGATAATGACCGACGACGATCTCTTCATGCAAACGATCGAAGCCGCCTATGCAAGCGGGATTGAAAGCGACCGCTTGCCCCGGGCGCTTGAAGGAATGAAGTGCCTACTCGGTAGCGCCGGCGCTGTATTGGAAAAAAGGGACAAGCGGACAATGCGGCTAATCGAATTTCATTCGGTCGGCGTCCCGGATCCCTCTCGCATGCGTTACATCGAACAATTTGCACCGCTCAATCCACGCTGTCCGCATGCATCTTCCCAGTCACCAGGGCACATTATTTGCGACTATCAAATTCTCGGCGAAGAAGAAATGAACAACAACCCGTTCTACAGCGAATTTCTGGAACCAATTGGCTTGCGTTATTGCCTGGGAACCTTGCTCGAAAACACCGAGGACAGATTTGTGGCCATCTCGGTGCACCGAACGAAACAGCAAGGCCATGTGCAAAAGCGCGAAATGACGCTCATGCAGAGACTCTATCCTCACTTTAAAAAGGGCCATGATGTCGCAAAGCGGTTACAGGCCGCCGGTCAAAGTCAGGACGCACTCGAAAACGCGCTGAACTGGGTCGCCAACGGCGTCGCACTGCTGCGCGCCGACGGTCATATCGTATATGCAAATGATACGATGCTCTCCTTCGCGCACCGCCGGGACGGGTTCCGAATTGTCAATTCCTCGATCGAGTTTGTGGAAACGGAGGCACGCCGCCGGTTCGCCTCAGCTCTCGGCGCTGTCGGACAGTTGGGAAACGTCACTTCTGATGCCCTACCGACCGATTTTACAGTCGCCCGAAGTGGCGAGATGCCGGCTTACATTGTGTCGATTCGGCCTTTGATCGGCGGACAACTGCGCATGGACAGCCACGAGCAGGCTGCGGTCATGGTGTTCGTGCGCGATCCGCTGCAGCGCAACGCCGGCACGATCAAGATGCTGCAGGATCTTTTTGGCCTGACCAATGCGGAAGCCCATCTCGCGCGGGCCCTGTGTACCGGATTGACCACCAACGCCTATGCGAACCAGCGGCGCGTCAGTCTCAATACCGTCTATTCCCACCTTAAGCGCATCCGGGAAAAAACCGGGTGCAACGGCGTGCCGGATCTGATCCGCAAATTCGGAGAACTCAATGTGCCGTTGCGGCTCGGCTGAATTTGATCAACGCAGCGCGCTGTAGACCAGGAAAAATCCGCCCAACAACACCACGACGTCAAGGATCGCCGTGTGAAAATGGACAGGCAGCCGTTCCACGAAAGCCTTTGCAAGGAACGCGCCTGGCAAAGCAACAATTCCGATCAATAGCGCGAAGGCGATCACCTGAGCGGTAATGACGCCGGCTAATCCGAAAACGGAAATTTTCACAATGCCGATAATGATCGAGATCGCCGCATCCGTTGCAATGACTCCGGCGCCCTCAACTTCGGCCGCCATCAGCAGCGACAGCAGGATCACGCCGGAACCGGCGGTGCCGCCGACAAATATGCCATAGATGAGCGAGCCGAGCGCGAGACCCCCGTCTCCGATCTTGACACCGTGATACTTCAAAAGGCGCCGCAGCGGCACGCTCAGGATCAACATGCCGCCGATGACCAGTGCGGCGCCGGCGCCGGACAAGCGCGTATATCCCCAGGCACCCAGGACACAGGTCGGAACAGCCGCCACAAGCACGATCGCAGCGCGACGCCAGTCGGCATATTTGAGAAACGCCAAGACGCGGCTCGAATTGGTGAACATTGCCGAAATGGAAATGATCGGCACAACCGGCTCGGCTCCGACCAAGGGCACGAGCACAAGCGGCATGAGGGCGCCGGTCCCATAGCCGGAAATGCCGCCGACAACCGAGGCGAACAGGGCGACAGCCGCCACCGGGATCAATTGCAGGACGGAGATGTGTGCGAAGCCCGAAAGGAAATTCATTCCGGCACGTCTTACTCGGAATAGCGCATAGCTGCTACCGCTCGAGCTCGATTTTCGACGGAAGCAACAGTCTATTTTTTCGACGGTGCCACTCGATCAGCAATGTCATCAAGCGTGGCGCGGTCGGCCGGAAAGCCGGCGTCGATCCAGGCCTGTTCCGCTGCGGCAATTGCCGCGCCGAGTGCGGGGCCCTGCGGCACACCGCGCCTCATGAAATCGGCCGCCCTTAAAGGAAATTTCGGCGCGGTCCAATTCCGCGGAAGAGTGGCGAGTACATGCCATGGCCGATCACGGGAATTGGCGTCGGAACGCGCCCAGCCGAGGAGCACGCGATCGGTGAATTTTTCAGGGCCGAGCCGGTACAGAAGCGCCTTGGCGCTGCTTTCGCCGTTTGCGGGGGACAGTCGCCACCATCCATCTCCCATCGAGACAAGCCGTTCGTGCTCATTGTTGGCGAGGCGCAGCTTTTGCCACAGCCGTTCGGCGTCTTCGACGACGGAGACGCCAAGCGCGCCGAGACGGCGGATTGCATCGGGCGCCGCCCCAGCCGCGGACTCCGCCTTGGCGATATTTTCGAACGCTGCGAGATAGGGTACGCCGCCGAGAACGCGCTGCAGCAGTCCTGCATGCGACATGACTGCAAGTGTCGGCGCGGCGTGCTGGGCGACCAGCAGCTTCAAGAGCTCCATGCGCACACGCTCGCGTGAAAGCTGATCGAGACCGTCACGCGCGGCGATGCAGGACGCGAGGCCGGCAGTATCCGGCCGGCCACTTCCATAGGCTGCGTGGAAGCGGAAGAACCGGAGAATACGCAGATAGTCCTCGGCAATCCGCTTGGCTGGATCGCCGATAAAGCGCACACGACGCTGTTCAAGATCGTCGAGGCCTCCGACATAGTCAAAGATGGCGCCATCCCGCGTAGCCGAAAGCGCGTTGATTGTGAAATCGCGTCTTTCAGCATCGGCTTTCCAGTCGCGGCCGAATTCGACCCTGGCGTGTCGGCCATAGGTCTCGACATCCTTGCGCAGCGTCGTCACTTCGAAGGGACGCTTGTCGATAACGACCGTGACGGTGCCGTGGTCCAGCCCGGTCGGCACGGACTTGAACCCAGCACCGGTTGTGCGTTTGACAACCTCTTCGGGAACAGCCGTTGTCGCGATATCGACTTCTGCGATGGGCTCGCCAAGGAGTGCATTTCGTACTGCGCCGCCGACCACGCGCGCTTCCTCGCCATCACGATCGAGGACGGCGAGCAACTGCGGCAACGCGCCAGTCAGGAGCCAGGTGGCATCGCCGAGTTTGCGATCGGTGCGGACTGCAGGCGGCGGCATTACTTCGCCTGCCCCGGCACGAACTTGCCGTTTTCCATATGCGCGGGCACGTAGGTCGATCCCGGCGGCGCGCCGGAAAAATGCGCAAAGTAAATGAAGCTGCCCAGCACCAGCAGCAGTGCGAGAATGGCAAGGCTCGCAACGCGCACGAGCGGCCACGACTTGAGATCGAGCACGCCTGCCTGCGTCGTCCAGAGGAACACGCCATAGAGAATGAACGGCGTCAAAAACAGAACGATCTCGGTGAAGACCGGGCGGATCATCGATAAATCCGATCGTAAAGATTGCGAAGAATACCAGCAGTAACGCCCCAGATGTAGCGTTCATCGAACGTTATGGCGTAGTAGTGTCTCGTCATGCCCTGCCACTCGCGGGAGTGGCGCTGCACATTGTTCTGATTCATGAGAAAGGTGAGCGGCACCTCAAAAGTGGCGTCGACCTCGCTCGTATTGAGTGCGAGCGCAAATCCGGGCTTCACGCGCGCGACGACAGGCACAATCCGATAGCCGAGCGTCGTCATATAGAGGTCGAGATAGCCCAACGCGTCCACATTGGCGCGCTGAAGTCCAATTTCCTCCTCCGCTTCGCGCAATGCCGCGGCAAGCGGGTCTGCGTCGGTCTTTTCGATCTTGCCCCCGGGGAATGAAACCTGCCCGGCGTGGTCCGGCAAATGCTGTGCACGTTGCGTCAGCAGAACTGTCGGCTCCGGACGGTCGACGACCGGCACCAGAACCGCGGCGGGCCGGATCGGCCTGACTTCGGCGATTCTGCGCATCACCGGATCGGCATCGTGATCGCCGCGCGCGGGCGTTATGCTCGGATCGTCCAGCCCGGCCGGGACATCGAGCGTCAGGCGGGCGCGGACACGCGTGAAAAATTCCGCGGCGGTCAACACGACTGTTGCCGCTTCCTGCATTACACGAACTCCCGCAATGCATTCGCTTCCGCCATGGTGAAAAACTCGCCTTGCGAGACAACCCCGAACATCATCTTGCCGCCGACGGAACGTTCCTCACCGAGTGCAACGAGATCGTAAAACAGCGCGCGCGTCACCTTTGCCCATAGCTCGCGGCGCACGTGCAGATACGGCTTGAGTCCGCCGTTTTGCGGTTGTGCTTCGAAGCGCAAGGCGTGCCCGGGCCCGGCTACAATCCAATCATCGACATTGGTCCGGAACTGCAGAACCTGGCCGTCATCGCCTGATGCTTTTCTCATCTCAACGGCAAGAAACGGAGCGTCGTCGACTGCAATGCCGACTTTCTCGACGGGCGTGACCAGAAAATGCCTGTCGCCTTCTTTCTTGAGAACCGATGCGAACAATTTGACCAATGCCGGGCGTCCGATCGGCGTTTTTTGATAGAACCATGTGCCATCCGCCGCTATGCGCATGTCGATATCCCCGCAAAAAGGGGGGTTCCACCGCTCCACAGGCGGGGCTCCCTTGGTTTTGCGTGACAGCGATGCCGTCAGCCCTTCCAGCCCGCCCTGCCCTGCCTTCGCCATTGTTTTCCTTCGATAATCGGCCTGCGCAGACCTGTTCGCATCTTTGTGATGAGCCGGATCGGCGGCGGAAGATAGCGTAAGCTTGCTCACAAACCAGAGACAGATTCGGCCCGTACAACGCATCAAAATCGACGCTGGTGTGTTTGTTGCATAGCACCTGGCACGGGCTACAGGCGGGCCACGAAAGGAACCGGCAATATGGCGAAAAGCGGCGGCGAAAGCCTTGAAAAGTTTGAAGACATGATTGTGCGGGCCGCTGAATCCACAGCCGCTCATATCCGGGCTGCCAAGGCCGCGATCGGCGCGGTAATTTTCGGGCAGGACGTGGTGGTCGAGCGCGCGCTGGTCACGGTGCTTTCGGGTGGTCATGCGCTGCTTGTCGGTGTGCCCGGCCTCGCGAAAACCAAACTCGTGGAAACCATGGGTACCGCACTTGGCCTCGATGCGCGGCGCATCCAGTTCACGCCCGACCTCATGCCATCCGACATTCTCGGTACAGAAGTGCTTGAGGAAAGTCCGGGCGGCAAACGCAGCTTCCGTTTCATCGCCGGACCGGTGTTCGCGCAACTGCTCATGGCCGACGAAATCAATCGTGCTTCGCCGCGTACCCAGTCGGCGTTGCTGCAGGCAATGCAGGAGCAACATGTAACTGTCGCCGGCGCGCGTCACGACCTTCCGAAGCCGTTCCACGTTCTGGCCACACAGAACCCGCTCGAGCAGGAAGGCACATATCCGCTGCCCGAAGCCCAGCTCGATCGCTTCTTGATGGAAATTGACGTTGACTATCCCGACCAGGAATCCGAACGCAAAATTCTGTTCGACACCACCGGCGCAGAAGAGACGCGCGCGAAAGCGGCAATGACGTCGGAAGACCTGCTTTCGGCGCAACGCCTCGTCCGCCGCCTGCCGGTCGGCGAATCCGTTGTCGAGGCAATCCTTGCGCTTGTGCGCTCGGCCCGGCCCGGACAGGAATCGGGAGAAATCGGCAAATTGATCTCATGGGGGCCCGGTCCGCGCGCCAGCCAGGCACTGATGCTCGCCGTTCGTGCGCGGGCGCTGCTCGACGGGCGCTACGCGCCGTCGGTCGATGATGTCCTCGAACTCGCCGAGCCAGTGCTCAAACACCGTATGGCGCTGACCTTTGCCGCGCGAGCCGAAGGAGCAACCATTCCGGATGTGATCCGGCGCCTGAAAGGGCGCATCGGATAGGTGCAATGGCGGAACCGAAGCCGAACAACGCCGAAACCGGCATCGTCAAACAGGCGACCGTTGGCGCCCGCAAACTTGCCGACGCGATGCCCCGTCTCATTCTTGAGGCGCGCCGCGTGGCTTCGACGGTCATTCATGGTCTGCATGGCCGTCGCCGTGCCGGGCCCGGTGAAAACTTCTGGCAATATCGCCGCTTCATGTCGGGTGAACCCGCGCAGAATGTTGATTGGCGGCGTTCGGCACGAGATGACCATCTCTATGTTCGCGAGCGGGAATGGGAAGCGTCTCACACGGTCTGGATCTGGCCGGACCGATCGCCGTCAATGACCTTCTCGTCGGCACTGGCAAAAGACAGCAAGCTCGAACGTGTGCTGGTCGTCGCGTTCGCATTGGCTGAAATTCTTGTTCAAGGCGGCGAACGTGTCGGCGTGCCGGGGCTGCTGCGTCCGACGGCTAGCCGCAGCGTCATCGAGAAGATGGCGGAGGCGATCCTCCATGATCCCGGCGAGCGTGCCAGTCTGCCGCCGTCATTTGCGCCGTCGCCCCTGTCCGAAGTCGTCATGCTGTCCGATCTGTGGTCGCCGATCGGCGATGTAAAGACCGCAATATCGCAGCTGTCCGCCACGGGTACGCAGGGACACGTTGTCCAGGTCGTCGACCCGGCCGAAGAGAGCTTTCCCTATTCCGGGCGCATCGAATTCATCGAGCCGGAAGGCGCCGGCTCGGTCACCGCCGGCCGGGCCGAAATCTGGCGCGACGACTATCAGAACGTTGTCGCGCGGCATCGAGCGGCGATCCGCGCGGAAACTGACCGGCGCGGCTGGAGCTTTGTCATCCATCGAACCGACCGCCCGGCCAGCGAA
>DATEKG010000206.1:0-4126 GCA_035277565.1 Pseudolabrys sp. | reverse complement strand
AAGTCAGAAGAGTCCAATGAATTTGGTAGTCAATCGTCCTGCCGCTGGAGCCGTCAGCCGCCGCATTCGCGTTATGCTGGTCGACGATGCGGTCGTCATCCGCGGATTGTTCGCCCGCTGGGTCGAAGCTGAGCCCGATCTTGAAGTCGTTGCAACCCTGCGCACCGGCCGAGAGGCCGTAAATCAGCTTGAACGCACGGATCCCGACGTTGTTGTACTTGACGTCGATATGCCGGATCTGGATGGAATTGCTGCGCTACCGCTTTTGCTCGAAAAGAAGCGGGATCTCGTTGTCATCATGGCTTCCACGCTCACGCGGCGGAATGCCGAGATCAGCTTGCGGGCGTTGTCGTTGGGCGCTGCAGATTATATCCCGAAGCCAGGCAGCAATCGCGAAGTCAGCGCTTCAACCGCGTTTCGGCGCGACTTGATCGAAAAAATCCGCCAGCTCGGCTTGCGAGTCAAGCGAGCACGGCACACAACAGAGCCAGCGCGCGCTCTTGAAGCAAAGGCCGCGCCCTCGATTGTTCCGCTTCAAATCGAGGAGCCTGCACGGCCGCACAGTCTGCGGCCTTTGCCACTGACGCCGCCGCGCGTCCTTCTTATCGGCTCCTCGACAGGCGGCCCACAGGCGCTCAACAGCCTTATTGCGGATATTGAGGGCGTATTGCGGCGCGCGCCAGTGCTCATCACGCAGCATATGCCGCCGACTTTCACGTCCGTTCTCGCCGAACATCTTGCTCGTGTCGCCAAACGCCCCGTAAGGGAAGCCACAGACGGGGAGGAGGTGACCGCCGGGGTCATCTATCTCGCGCCCGGCGGAAGGCACATGAAGGTTGTCCGTCGTAATGGCGCGGCGGTGGTCGAAATAGATGACGGGCCGATGGTGAACTTCTGCAAACCCGCGGTCGATCCGCTGTTCGAATCGGCTGCCGAAGTGTGGGGCAACAAGGTGCTCGCACTGGTGCTCACGGGCATGGGCTCGGACGGCCTCGCCGGCGCAAGAAAAATCGTGGCTGCAGGCGGTCACGTGATTGCACAAGACGAAGAAACGAGCGTCGTTTGGGGCATGCCCGGCCAGGTCACCAATGCCGGCTTGTGTTCCTCGGTGCTTCCGCTGCAGGAGATCGCCGGCAAGCTCACCCGGCTCTTCATCGGGGAACGCATGTGACCCCTCAGGACTTCGACTATTTACGCAAGCTCTTACGCGACAGGTCAGGCCTGGTGCTGGCCGCGGAGAAACAATATCTGGCGGAAAGTCGACTACTTCCGGTTGCGCGCCGGAATGCGATGAGCTCGCTTGCGGAACTGATCGAGAGATTGAGAAGCAAGTCTCCCGCTGCGCTCATCGCTCAGGTCGTTGAAGCCATGACCACGAATGAAACCTTTTTCTTTCGTGACAAGCTGCCCTTCGATCATTTTCGCGACACCATCATGCCGGCGCTTGTCGCGGCGCGGGCGCGCGAGAAGCGCATCCGGATTTGGTGCACCGCAGCCTCGACCGGCCAGGAGCCGTATTCGCTGGCGATGCTGCTCAAGGGTATGGGCGCGGCGTTGGCGGGCTATAGAGTCGACATCATCGCCACCGACCTCTCTTCCGAGGTCCTGCAAAAAGCGAAGGCCGGGATCTATACGCAGTTCGAAGTGCAGCGTGGTCTTCCCGTCCAACTGCTGGTCAAATATTTCGATCAGCGCGACGACATGTGGGAACTCGCCCCCGAACTGCGCGGCATGGTGCAGTTCCGTCCGCTCAATCTGCTGAATGATTTCTCCACACTGGGCACTTTCGACGTGGTGTTTTGCCGTAATGTTCTCATCTACTTCGATCAGTCCAGCAAGACCGCGGTCCTGGAGCGAATTGCGCGGCAGATGGCCGAGGACGGCTACCTTGTGCTTGGTGCGGCTGAGACGGTCATTGGTTTGACGGACGCGCTCAAGCCGCTTGCCGACAAGCGCGGGCTTTATGTTCCGACCGCGGCCGCAAGGCAGCCGGCGGAAGGCGCCAACAACGTCATTCGCTTCGCAGCTATCAAGGCCTGACGCGGCAGGCGCCCGAAATGGCCCAGCTTCGTGCTGATTTATATGCTGTCCGCGCGCCCTCTTGGTCCTTGATAGCCACACGAATCATGTAGAATTGAGGTGCCGGGCTGGCGTGCCGAGCATGCCTCGTGTGCGCGTGGGGGCTTTGTCGCTCGCAGTTGCGGCAAGGACAGCCGGAGGGGGATGGTCTACCTTGGTCGACTACGTCGATCCGGTGCTGGTCGTCGACGACCTCAACACGATGACGCGCATCGTGGATGGGATGCTGCGCAAGTGCGGTTTTTCGAACGTCGAGCAGTGCCACGACGGTCCGACCGCGCTGCTGAAGTTGCGCGAAAAGCCGTTTCTCTTCGTAATGACGGATCGCGAGATGCCCGGGATGAGCGGGCTTGAGCTCGTGCGTGAAATCCGGGCGGATCCGAAGATCCGCAGTGTTCCAGTCGTCATCATGTCCGCGAGTTCAGAAGCGCAGCACGCCGAGGCCGCCATTTCAGCGGGCGCCAATTTCTTCATGACCAAGCCGTTCAATCTGACGACATTAAAAGATGTCATCACCCAATTGATGCGCCCGCGGCAAAGCTAGGGTGTGCGAATTTTCCAGGCTTCCAGTCCGTCCTCAAAATGCTAGGGTCCAAAGACCTTGGTAATGCGTAATGAGGGGGCTCGACATGCCGCGGCGTAATTTCATCATCCGACTGCTTTCGGCGATGCGGTCGGAGCCCCTCACTCCGATGCTCTTTGCTGCCCTTCTTCTGTCAGGCGGCATATCCGCCGCCGCCACGCTCGAATTGCCGAAGCCCGAGCCCGCGCAGAAATTTCTGGGCGCGTCGGCCGTCGGATCCAACTACAAGGTCAAGTCCACGGTCCGAAGCGACGGCGTCATGCGGATTTTCGATGTGGACACGTCCTACGGAGATTTCGCATTCGATGGCGTTGAGTTCACCAAGCTTCGCCTTCACGAGCTTGATGCCGCGGCTGCGATCGAGAAAATGTCCCAGACGGAAGCGTTCGGGCAATCGTTCGGCCGCGCGGCGCTTGGGCCGATCAAATTCGGCGCGGACCTCCTCACAAAGCCGGCTGATACGGTCGAACGCTCGATTAGCGGCCTTGGTAACATGTTGGATCGCGTAGGCGCGGGCCTTTCAAACAATCACGCCGACCGGGACAGCCTGGTGGATAGTTTGCTGGGTGTGAGTGACACGCAACGCCAACTCGCCGTCGAACTGGACGTTGATCCTTACACCGATTTCCCGCCTCTGGCCGAGCGCCTGAAGCAGATGGCGAGCGTCATGGCGGGTGGCGGATTGCCGATCAAGGCCGGTCTCGCGCTCGTGCCCGGTGGCGTCGGGATTGCGGTATCCTCGGTCGCGACCGTCAGCGATGCAAAGGATACCCTGCGGAGCAAGACGGCTGCGCAAGTCATTGCAGAATCCCGTGCGACCCTTCTTTCGTTGAACGTGCCCCCTGACACGGTCGACCGCCTCGTGGAAAACCGCAATTTCACGCCGGCGGATCTGTTGATCATGGCGCGAGCATTGAAGCAGCTCGGAGCCGAAAACACTGCGGCCTTCGTCGACAAGGCCGCCGGAGCGGGCTCACGTAACGTGGCCTTCTATCATCGGCGCCGGGCCCAGATTTTGGCTTCTCGCAGCGCCGACCTCGGCGGGATTGCCTCCTTCATTACAGTCGGAGGACAGCCGATCAATGTCACCCGAAGCGGCGCAGTCGTTGCCGCATTTACGTTCGATGATATTGCCTGGACCGACATCCAACAGCGGACATTCACGGCAGCAACCGCCGAAATTCGCAGGATGAAGCCAGGTTCGACGCCGGTCCTTGCGGCCACCGGCGCGATAACCCCCCTGGCGTCCGCGGAAATCAAGAAACTCGGCTGGAAAATCGTCCGCCTCAAACCGTAACTGTGGTCGGACCACGGCTGATGACGCGCCGCTCCCGGCTGGATCGAGCCCTCTCGATGCAATAGTCTTTCCTCTTCACGGGTCACAAAAGTCCATCAGGACAGTTCGACCAGCAGGGGGAAACGATGAAACAGTCCCAGCGTCCGGCGATATCGAAGCGCCAAAAC
>DATEKG010000205.1:0-22605 GCA_035277565.1 Pseudolabrys sp. | reverse complement strand
AGCCCGGACATCTGCGAAATGATCTCCATCGGGATATAACTGTTGGTTCGATGCCATCCCTGAGCGCGGTTGATCACCTCGGTGTCGGAGAATTTGCGCATTTCATCGCGGATCGATTCCAGCGTATCGTCCAGACCGCAGGCGCCGATTGTTGCGCCGTGCGAATGCCGCATCAGTTCGATCAGACGGGCACGACGTTCGGCGGTGTTGCCTTCTTCGACGATGCGCTCGGTGAGCGCGCCGATGCGCGCAGTGACCTGTGCCGGGGAAATGCCAAGATCGGACAGCCGCACCATCTCGCCCTGGCTCATCGGGATGCCGCCGGCGATCTGGGCGACGTATTCACCGAGGCCGATGCGGATGAGAAGCTCTTCCATCTCGCCAAGCGAACCGCTGTGCGTCAGTCGATCCACATAGGCTGTCAGCTGACGCACGGCTTCCACATAGGTTGCCAGCCAGGCGAGGCCATGGGTCGCCCGCTGGTTGCTATCAACGCCCTGTGCGTCCGCCGTCGCTCTCGACGATGTTTGCTCCCTGACCCTGGCCACCGCATCGGCCAGCAAATCATCAAGGCTTTCGGCCACCGTCCGGGCAAAGTCAGACAAATCCAGGCTCGTGGCGGGGCGCGGTGCTGCGATCGGCATCAAGGCTCTCGGAACGTCGGATCGATAACTTTTGCGACACTACGCGTGCAGTGCACAAAAGCAAAGCGCGTCCGGTTTGCGGGGGTTTCGCGAAGGCGAGCGGGCACGATGGCGCCAAATCGCTATAAAAATTAACCATTTCGCTGTTTACATCGGTACCTCCGCCCAGCGTCCGCTCTTCGCGGATTCAGGACCGGCCGCATGCAGCCCATGTCCCTACCGCAATTCTTCAATCGGCTGGCCGGAATGCTCACCTCGTTTTCGGTGCGCACCCGCATCATCATCCTCGCCCTCATTCCGGTCGCCGGCTTCCTGTTCAACGGCCTGACATTTGTCTCGGGCGAGGGCGACGTCGAAGAGGCATTTCGAACATCGGCCAGGGCGCGCGCGCTTGCCGACGCGAGCCGTGAATTCAAGATTGCCATTGCTGCGATGCGGATTGCGGCAAAGGACTTTACCGCCGCGCCTCGCGGAACGCTGGTCGACGCCTTCCACCGGTCGCAGGATGACGCCTTGCGCAACCTCGGTACGATCGCAAACGGCGTGAGCGGCATGCGAGCCGACGACATCAAGGCGCTCCGCGGCGAACTCAACGTTCTAAAGCAGAATTTCGACACGTTGGTCGCAGCGCAGCGCACGCTGGGCTTCGGCGACACTGAAGGCCTGCGCGGTGAACTGCAAAAAGCCGGCCTCAACATCGAGCGGGCCATCAACGACGATCTGACATGGTTGGCAAAAGACGATGCCAAGGACCTGATGATGACGCTGTTGATCATGCGCCATTATGAGGCTGAGTATCGGCTCAGCCCGGCCGAACTCACGCGGCAAGAGTTCCAGGGCGCCTACCGCAAATTTTCGCAAACCTTTGCGAACATCGACGGCAGGCCTGCGATGAAGGACAAGCTCGAGCGCGAGGTGAAGCAATACGCAGACACGTTCACGCGATGGATCGACGTCAGCGATCAGGCGCAGCCGATGCGGGCATTGATCGATATTGACAGCCAGAACATGCTCCCGCGCGCGGACGCCGTCATCACCTCCGCCAACAGTACCGTCGAACACGCGGCGAAAGCTGTCGCGGCATCGCAGCGCCGTACCCGCAACGGCATCATCATGGTCGGCATTGCGATAGTCGCCGCCGGCCTTGGCTTCAGTTGGTTGATTGGCCGCAGCATTACGCGTCCGCTCAACGGACTCGCGGCCGTCATGACCCGCCTCGCCGATGGCGATACCAGCACCCGCATTCCGGCGACCCGCGCGCGCGACGAGATTGGAGAAATGGCCCGAACGGTCATTGTTTTTCGCGACAACATGATTGAGCGCGAAAGGCTCGCTGAAACGCAAAGCGAACAAAGCCGGGCGCGCGAGCAGCGCAGCGATTTGATCGCAACGACAATTTCGCGGTTCAAGCATTCGGTTGAAAGCGCATTTGGCAAGCTGCGAGCCGCATCGAAAAAACTGGAGATGAGCTCAGCGGATCTCAGCAACGCAGCTGATACGGTGTCTTTGGAAGCCAGCACCGCAAAAAGCCGCGTCGCCGCCGCGTCTGAAAACGTCACGGCCGCGGCAAGCTCGGTAGAAGAACTGGCGGCTTCGATCGGCGAGATCGCATCGCAAGCAGCCAAATCAACTGACGTTGCGGGGCGTGCCGTCTCGGAGGCCCAGCGCACAGTCACTACAATGGCGGAACTCGGTAATGCCGCCACCCGCATCGGAGAGGTGGTCGGTTTGATTCAGGCCATCGCCGGCCAGACCAATCTTCTCGCGCTCAACGCCACTATCGAAGCGGCACGCGCCGGCGAATCCGGAAAAGGATTCGCCGTCGTGGCAGCCGAGGTCAAATCGCTGGCCGGTCAGACCGCAAAGGCCACCGAAGAAATCGCAGAACAGATAGGCTCGATCCAGTCCGCAGCGGCCGATGCTTCGCAGGCTATCGGGCAGGTGGACACGATTATCAGAGAAATGTCGTCGATCGCCACGATGGTCGCGGCCACCGTCGACCAGCAGAATTCGGCAGTCGCCTCGATAGCCGAAGGGGTAAGCCGTGCCTCCGGCGAGGCACGTAACGGCGCCGAGGCGATGAGTCGCGTGGCCGAAGTGACAGCAAAGGCCCGCTCAACCGCTTCCGGCGTCAAGGACCTTGCGGATTCGGTTGCGGTCGAAGCAGAGGGCCTCGACGCTCAGGTGCGGCAGTTCCTCACCGACGTGCAGGCAGCATAGGCTGGATAACACTGAATGAGGCCGAGAACGGCCTTGCAAAGCCCGTGACGATGAATGATCTGATGGGTGTGAGCCCAGCGGGAGCGCCCATTGAGCCTCTTGAAGCGGTCAGTGCGAAATTCAGCCGCCGCGTTCCGGCATTTTATCGACGACGATGGCTGGGCCATTGCGAGCCATATTGCGCTTTCGACGCTGATGGCGATGTTTCCATTCCTGATTGTTGTAACGGCGCTGGCCGGATTTTTCTTCGGTTCCAAGGAACTTGCTGACGAAGCAGCGCGGATTTTGCTTGAAGCATGGCCGAAACAAGTGGCCGCGCCGATCGCTCTTGATGTCACCGGCGTGCTTACGTCGACGCGCGGCGATGTCCTGACCCTGGGCGTCCTCTTCGCCCTCTATTTCGCTTCCAGTGGCGTTGAAGGCCTGCGCATTGGACTCAATCGCGCCTACGGCGTGAAGGAACTCCGGTCCTGGTGGCTGCTCCGCATCGAATCGATCGTCTACGTGCTTGTCGGGGCGGTCGCGATTCTGGCGTTCTCGTTCCTCGTCGTGCTTGCACCACTTATCCTGGCAAAGCTGGTGCGGTATGTCCCGGCTCTCGAACGATTCGGCGATCTGATCACCTTTGCGCGATACGCCGTTGCCGCGGCGGTGCTGGTGGTCGCCTTGATGATTGTTCATCTGTGGTTGCCCGCCGGCCGCCGCAGGTTCACCGAGATCGCGCCGGGCATAGTTGCAACGCTCGTCCTGTGGTTGATATCGGGCGCCACCTTCGGCCGTTATCTTGCCAGCTACGCCTTCGCCTATGTTTCGATGTATGCCGGACTGGCTTCGGCAATGATCGCGCTTGTCTTCCTCTATGTCTGCGCGTCGATTTTCATTTACGGCGGAGAACTGAACTCGGTGATATCGCGGGCGCGGGCGGACTAGAGCAGAATTGATTGAGGTTGGCCCGACTTGGTCATGGCCGGATTTGTTCCGGCCATCTACGTCTTGCTTTGCTGATGCGTGACCAAGGAAAGACGTGGATGCCCGGCATAAAGCCGGGCATGACGCAGAGTGTGTAGCGAAGTCTCTGAATTCGTCATGGCCGGATTTGTTCCGGCCATCCACGTCTTGCTTTCGGAGAAGCAGTGAAGAAAGAAAGACGCGGATGTCTGCGACGTAGGCGGGCGAATCGACGCCGTTCTTCGAACGGCTATGCGCGGGCATGACGATTCAAATTAGACCGATCACGCTCTAACTCTGGCCGGCGGTCGCTTCCTGCGCATCTTCGAATGTCTTCAACCCCGTGCGTGGCGCATTGACCATCACCGCCATGTTGCCCGGCGGATGCTGGTTCTTCCACATTTTCGTGTGCGCGAGAGGGATCTTGTCCCAGCTGAACACTTCACTCATGCATGGATCGATGCGCTGCTCGAGCACGAACTGATTGGCCTGTGATGCCTGTTTAAGATGGGCGAAGTGCGAACCCTGGATGCGCTTCTGCCGCATCCACACGTAGCGCGCGTCGAATGTCAGATTATAGCCGCTCGTGCCGGCACAAAAGACGACCATGCCGCCGCGTTTGACCACCAGGCACGATACCGGAAATGTCTGCTCGCCCGGATGTTCGAACACGATGTCCACATCACGCTTGCCGGTGATGCCCCAGATCGCCTTGCCGAAGCGGCGTGCTTCCTTTGTCCATTCGCCGTATTCGGGCGTGTTCACCGGCGGCATCTGGCCCCAGCACTTGAAATCCTTACGATTGATCACGCCTTTGGCGCCGAGATTGAGCACGTATTCGGCTTTCGCGTCATCTGAAACAACAGCGATCGCATTGGCGCCGGATGCAGCGACAAGCTGAACACCGAATACGCCGAGACCGCCCGACGCACCCCACACCAGTACGTTGTCGCCGGGCTTGAGAATGTGGGGAGGATGACCAAACAACATGCGATAGGCGGTCGCCAGTGTCAGCGTGTAGCAAGCCGACTCTTCCCACGAGAGGTGGCCCGGTTTGGTCATCAGCTGACGGGACTGCACGCGACAGAATTGTGCAAATGAACCGTCTGGAGTCTCATAGCCCCAAATTCGCTGTGACGGAGAAAGCAGCGGATCACCGCCATTGCAGTCTTCATCATCGCCATCATCCTGGTTGCAATGAACGATGACCTCGTCGCCGACCTTCCATCGCTTTACCTTGGCGCCGACAGACCAGACCACTCCCGAGGCATCGGAACCGGCAATATGGAATGGATGCTTGTGGCCGTCGAGCGGCGATATCGGCACGCCAAGTCCCGCCCAGACACCGTTGTAGTTGACGCCCGCCGCCAACACATAAACCAGCACCTCGTCGTCGCCGATCGGCCAGGTCGGCACGACTTCAAGCTGGAATGATTGTTCGGGCGGCCCGTGCCGCTCCTTGCGGATCACCCAGGCGTGCATTTGTCCCGGGACATGGCCAAGTGGAGGAATCTCTCCAACATCGTAGAGATCCTTGACCGAGGCAACATTGCGGGCCTTGGCAACAGCCGGCATCTGATTTCTCCCCTGGCAGTTTGGCGCAAATCATGTTGCGCCGCAATAAAACCTTTTGCACCCGCAAAATCGTGCGCCAGCAAAGGTTTATCGTGCCGCGTCGATGTGCCCGGGTTTCGGCAGCGCGGGGCGTTCCGGTTTTTAAGGGTTTTGCAATGCAACACCCCTAGCGTGCCTGCCATCACTTAGAGCACCGGGATGTCCGAGCAGACCATTCGTCGAGCGGAAAAAATTGTCGACCTTCGGGCCGCCATGCCGTGGCTTGTGGCCGCCGGCGTCTACGTTCTCCTTATATCCGTGGCAGCGAAGCTGCTCGGTGACCCCGACACTTATTCGCATCTTGCACTGGGCCGCTGGATTCTCGAGCAACATGCCGTTCCGGCGGTGGATCCCTTTTCCGCCAACTTTCGCGGAACACACTGGCTCGCCTTCGAGTGGCTTTCCGAGGTCGTGTTCGCGCTTGCTTATGCCGTGGGCAGCTGGACAGGCATTGTGATGACCGCGGCCCTCGCGGCCGCAATGTCATTCGGCCTGCTGACACGTTTTTTGCTGCGCGAACTGAGACCGGTCGCGGCCCTTGCCGGAGCGCTGGTGGCGCTGCCACTGACCGCTCCGCATATTCTGGCGCGCCCGCATATTCTGGCGCTTCCAATCGTAGTCGTTTGGGTCGCGGCTCTGATCCGCTCCGTCGATACGCGCACGTCGCCGCCGTGGCTCATCCTTCCGTTGATGACATTGTGGGCAAACCTGCATGGCAGCTTCACGTTCGGCCTCGCCATGGCCGGTGCGGTCGGCGCGGAAGCCATCTTCTGCGCAAAACCCGGCGTACGAATGCATGCGCTGCGGCTATGGGCACTGTTTGGACTACTCGCATTCGCGGCCGCCTGCCTCAATCCCTACGGGCCGGAAATGGTTCTGGTGACGGCCCGCACCATCGCGCTCGGCTCGGCGCTGTCGACCATTGTCGAATGGCGGCCGCAGGACTTCAGCCATATCGGCAGTTTCGAAGTCGTGATGCTGGGCGCAATCGGCGTTGCACTTTATCACGGCGTCAGACTGCCCGTCTTCCGGATATTCATGCTGCTCGGCGTACTGCATCTCAGTCTGTCGCACGTTCGGCACGCCGATCTGCTGGGAATGCTTGCGCCGATATTGCTTGCGCGCCCCCTGACGAAACAGTTCAAGGAACTCTCCGCCGGACGAGGTACCGTCTCGCTTCGATCGCAGGCCTTGCTTTCGGCGATCGCCGTTTCGGCGATTTTTGTCGTGGCCCTGCCGGCCGCGCTGCGGGCCGATGTCGCTCCGCCGGCGAGGATTACACCCGCGAACGCCCTGCACGCGCTTGCCGGCGTGAAGCATGGCCCGATTCTCAACGATTACGACTTCGGCGCCTATCTCGACTTCGTCGGCATTCCGCCCTTCATCGACGGCCGTTCAGAGCTTTACGGTGAGTCCTACATTGTGCGGCATACGCGCGCGCTGAATTTGCAGAACCTTCCCGACTTCCTGAAGCTTCTCGACGAATACCACATTGGAGCGACGCTGCTCGCGCCGGCAACTCCGGCGGTCGCCCTGCTCGATCGATTGCCGGGCTGGAAGCGAATTTACGCTGACGATGTCGCCGTCGTGCATGTAAGGCGTCCGTAACGACCTGAAATCCGGTGGCGGCAGCGCCATTTCCGGCGCCGCAAGAATCATGTTGCGATGCAACAAAAAACGCGTCACGTTGCGTCGAAGAGTCTCGGGCGGCCATGACAGGCAAGAGCACGCAACGCGATAAACCCTGGATTTTCCGCACCTATGCCGGCCACTCGACGGCTGCGGACTCCAATGCTCTTTATCGGAAGAACCTCGCAAAGGGCCAAACCGGTCTCTCGGTCGCTTTCGATCTGCCAACGCAGACCGGTTACGACTCCGATCACGTCCTTGCCAAGGGCGAAGTCGGCAAAGTCGGTGTACCGGTTTGCCATCTGGGCGACATGCGCGCGCTCTTCGACGGCATTCCGCTTGCTTCAATGAATACGTCGATGACCATCAACGCCACAGCGGCATGGTTGATGGCGCTTTACATTGCCGTGGCCGATGAACAGGGAGCGCAACGCAGCTCCCTGCAAGGCACCATCCAGAACGACATCATCAAGGAATATCTGTCGCGCGGAACCTATGTTTTTCCGCCCGCGCCGTCGATGCGGCTGATCAAGGACGTGATTCTGTTCACCACCAAAGAGATTCCAAAATGGAATCCGATCAATGTCTGCTCGTACCACCTGCAGGAGGCGGGGGCGACCCCTGTGCAGGAGCTCGCCTTTGCGCTCGCCACCGCCGTCTCCGTTCTTGACACGGTGAGATCGTCCGGCGAAGTGCCGCCGGACCGATTTGGTGACGTCGTTGGACGAATCTCGTTCTTCGTGAATGCGGGACTGCGGTTCATTACTGAACTGTGCAAGATGCGGGCGTTCACGGAACTGTGGGACGAAATCACGCGCGAGCGCTACGGCATCTCGGATGCCAAGCAAAGATTGTTCCGCTACGGCGTGCAGGTCAACTCATTGGGATTGACCGAACCGCAACCTGAAAACAACGTCGCCCGCATCCTCGTTGAGATGCTGGCGGTTACCCTGTCGAAAAATGCCCGCGCACGTGCCGTACAGCTGCCGGCGTGGAACGAGGCGCTTGGGCTGCCCCGGCCGTGGGATCAGCAATGGTCGCTGCGCATGCAGCAGATCCTCGCTTACGAGACCGATATTCTCGACTATGGCGATATCTTTGACGGCTCCGGCGAGATCGCACGGAAGGTCGAGGATCTGAAGCGGCAAGCGAGAGAGGAGCTCAAGCGTATCGAAGATATGGGTGGCGCCATTGCTGCGGTCGACACGGGATATATGAAGCAGCAGCTCGTCGAATCGAATACCGCGCGCCTTGAGGCCATCGAACGCGGTGAGCAGATCGTGGTCGGCGTCAACAAATACATCGAAAGCGAACCGTCACCGCTGGCTGACGCCGCCGATGCGATCCTGACCGTCTCCGAAGAGGCCGAGCATGGCCAGATCGAACGCCTGCAGGCCTGGCGCGCGGCCCGCGACAAGAAGGCTGTAGCCGACACGCTGAAAGAACTCAAACGCGCCGCGACAAGCGGCAGCAACATCATGCCGGCCTCTATCGCATGCGCGAAGGCCGGAGTGACCACAGGTGAATGGGGTTGGACGCTGCGCGAAGCCTTCGGCGAATACCGCGCGCCAACCGGTGTCGGCCGAGCCATGCGCAACGACGTCGCCGGTCTCGACGATCTTCGCGCCGACGTCGATCGCGTCTCTCGCAAGCTCGGGCGGCGGCTGACATTTCTGGTCGGCAAACCGGGTCTGGACGGCCATTCGAACGGCGCCGAGCAGATTGCGGTGCGCGCCCGTGACGCAGGAATGCAGGTCGTTTACGACGGCATCCGGCTGACGCCCGAAGAAATCGTCGACGCCGCCCGCAAGCAGAAGGCTCATGTCGTCGGTCTTTCAGTTCTGTCCGGCAGTCATCTGCCGCTCGTGGAAGACGTCGTCGGACGCATGAAAGAGGCGGGCCTCGACGTGCCGGTCGTTGTCGGCGGCATTATTCCGCCGGAAGACGCCGCCGAACTCGAAAAGGCCGGCGTTGCGGCCGTCTATACGCCGAAGGATTTCGAACTCAACCGGATCATGTCCGATGTTGTGCGGATCGTGGAACGCGCCAAGGACCTCAGCAACGCTTGACCGCTAGCGACTGACGTCGGCAAGCGCCTCCGCGAGCCTGCGCGGGCTCACCGGCTTGACGAAATACCGGTTCATTCCCGCCGCCCGCGCCGCTTCTTCATCGCCGCTTTGGCTGTGACCGGATATGCCGATAATTGGCGTTTGTCCTTGTCCGCCCGGCAGCGCCCGAATGCGCCTAGCGGCTTCGATCCCGCTCATTCCGGTCAGCGTGACATCCATCAGCACGACATCGCAGCCGCCCTGCGCAACCGCTTCTACGACAGCCTGACCGTTCTCGACGAAATCCACGCGGTGCCCAAGTTCGCGCAGGATTGTGTTCATCACCACACGCCCATAAGGATTGTCTTCGGCGCACAGAATCGTCAGCGGCTTGCCGGCCTCCGGCCGAAGGTTCGGGGGCTTCGTTTCCGTGTGCTCGGCGACGGCATCGACAAGCACGCTGAGCTTGAATGTTGAGCCCTTGCCCTTGGTGCTGCGGACGCTGAGATCGCCGCCCATCGCCCTGGCGAGGCGCTTCACGAATGAGAGGCCAAGGCCCGAACCGCCGTAGAGCCGCGCAATCTCGCGATTTGCCTGAGCAAATGGACGAAACAGCTTCTTGAGTTCGCCGGCGCTTATTCCGATTCCGCTGTCGGAGTAAGTAAAATCCAGCCGCACGCGGCCACCCGCCGCTTTGCTCGCTCCGGCAGTGAAGGTGACCGTTCCTTCGCTGGTGAATTTCACTGCATTGTCGGCGAGGTTCTCCAGCGCCGACCGGAGCCGATGCATGTCTCCTGACACAAGCGGCGGAAGATTGTCTGAAATTTCGATTTTTGTGGCGATTGCCTTGTTCCCCGCTCGCGCACCGAGCACGCTTGCTACAGTTTCGACAAGGGCACGCGGAGAAAAGGGCTCGTTGCGAAGCACAATCCGGCTTGCATCAATCTTTGCCGCATCAATGATCAGCGTTGCAAGCGCTGCCAAATGATCGGCGCCGCTCTTCAGCGCTTCCGCCCACTCCCTTTCGCGGGAGCCGAGATTTGAGGAAGCCAGCAACTCGGCGAGCGCAACGATACCGGTGAGTGGTGTCCGGATGTCGTGCGCAATGCCGGCAAGCGCCGCCTCAACCGCGCGCACGGATAGAGTCTTTCTTGCGCGCCGTGGCATTATGCGTTGATGTGGCCGCGCTCGCGCGCGCCGTAAGTTTTTTCTGCGCCTGGCCATTAGTCCCTTACCCGGCCTGACCATGGCACGGAAGCGTCCCTCAATCGAGCCCGGCCAACCGGCAGACGTCAGCGGGGCCGGCTCCGCCAACTCGAAGCTCGCGTAAGCCGGTCGAGTGCGTCGATTTCGAGAGCTTGTGGCCATCCTCGTCGAGAACGAGATGGTGATGATGGTATCGGGGCTGCGGCTGTTCGAGCAGGTTCTGGAGCAGGCGATGGACCGCGGTAGCGTGGAAGAGATCCCGGCCCCGGACCACGTCGGTTACGCCTTGCGCAGCATCATCGACAACCACGGAAAGGTGATAGCTCGTCGGCGTCTCCTTGCGCGCCAGAATGACGTCGCCCCAGATCGACGGGTCCGCGGCGATGATGCCGGTTTCGCCCCCCGGACCGGCACCGCTCTCCTGCCAGGACAGCCCGGGCATGCGCTGCATTGCCGCCTGCATGTCGAGCCGCAATGCGAATGGCTGGCCCGCTTCCATACGCCGCTTACGCTCCGCCGCCCGAACCGCACCTGCATTTCCCGGATAGAGCGGCGCGCCGTCGGGATCACGCGGCCACGGCGCGGCACGATCGCGCTCCGCGATCATCTGCGCAATTTCAGTCCGGCTTTCGAAACTGGGATAGACAAGACCCATCGCCTCGAGCTTTTTCAAGGCGGCGCGATATTCATCGTGGTGCTCGGATTGCCGGCGGACCGGCGTTTCCCATTGCAATCCAAGCCAGGCGAGATCCTCGTAGAGGGCCGCTTCGTATTCCGGCCGGCATCGCGCCGTGTCGATGTCCTCGATTCGCAGGAGCATCCTTCCGTTTTTGGCGCGCGCCATTGCGCCGTTGAGGAGCGCCGAATAGGCATGGCCCAAATGCAGGTAGCCATTCGGCGAAGGTGCGAAGCGGAAAACGGGTGGCATGGCTTTTCTATCTAGCGTCCTGCTTGCTACACGGATAGCGCATGACCCAATTCCTCCGTACCGATGACGACTTGCGGGCAGCCCTCGCTCAGCTGGTCGCCGCCGATCCGCGGCTGGCGCCGGTCGCGCAAATAGCCGGTGCGTTCAGCCTGCGCCGGCGCGAGCCCGGCTTCCCGGGCCTGTGCGCGATCGTGTGCGGCCAGCAGCTTTCGACGGCAAGCGCCGCCGCGATCCGTAATCGGCTTTTTGCTGCATTCGATCCTTTTCACCATGAAACGCTCCGCCGTGCGCGCGCCGAAAAGCTCAAAAGGCTTGGGCTCTCCGCGCCGAAAATCAAATCAATCCGTGAGATCGCAAAAGCGGTCGCCAACGGACAGATCGACCTCAACGCAGTCGGCGACATGGATGCCGACCAGGCCCATGCCTCCCTCACGGCCTTGCACGGCGTTGGGCCCTGGACAGCCGACATCTACCTGCTCTTCTGCCTTGGCCACGCCGACGCGTTTCCGGCCGGTGATCTGGCGGTTCAGGAATCCGCGCGCATTGCTCTCGGACTGCGCAAGCGACCCGACGCCAAGGCGCTGACAAGGATGGCGGAGACCTGGCGGCCATGGCGCGGCGTGGCCGCGCACCTGCTTTGGGCCTACTATCACGTCGTCAAGAAACGCGACGTCGTGCCGGTTCAACCAGACAGCATCCCCAAAAAGAAAATTGCTGACGCCGTCAAGAAACTGAAGAAAGGGAAAAGAAGGAATGGCTGAACTCGATGGTCCGCGGATTGAGGCACGCTCGGGTAAAGCGCGTCAGCTTGTGGTGTTCCTGCACGGCTATGGTGCCGACGGCAATGATTTGATCGAGATCGGACGTGTTTGGCAGAACCTGTTGCCTGACGCAGCCTTTGCCTCGCCGCATGCGCCGCGCCCGTGCGGCCAGGCGCCCGTCGGACGCGAATGGTTTCCGCTCACATTCCGCAACCCCGAAGAGCGCTGGACAGGCGTCAACCAGGCGGCGCCGATCCTTGATCGTTTTCTCGATGCCGAACTCAAGAGGCACAATCTCCCTCCATTGGCACTTGCGCTGGTGGGCTTCAGCCAGGGCACGATGATGTCGCTCCACGTCGGACTGCGCAGGCTGGTCAGCCCCTCGGCAATCGTCGGCTACTCGGGCATGCTGGTCATGCCCGAGAATGCCGACGCGGATGCCTTCGCGGCCGAGATACACAGCCGGCCGCCGGTGCTGCTTATTCACGGCGACTCGGACCAGCTGATTCCGGTGCAGGCGCTCTTTCACGCCGCGCAGGGGCTCGCGGCGGTGGGTGTTCCCGCCCAGTGGCATATCTCGCCGGGCATCGGGCACGGCATCGATCAGGAAGGCATGCGTCAGGGCGGCGAATTCCTCGCAAAATGCTTCGCGCTGCGCAAATAGCCGCCTTGCGGGTAACTGCCCGCCCCGGCTTCACAATCTTGTCACGCTGCCCTATTACTAGGCCCATCAGCTGCGTGGCGGCAGCCGCACGGAGGTCGAGGAGCGTCGCTTGAACGTTCATGTTTCGCCTGGCGGGTTCCCGGCCTTGGTGCTCAACGCAGATTTTCGGCCGTTGAGCTATTACCCGTTGTCGCTGTGGTCCTGGCAAGATGCGATCAAGGCGGTTTTCCTCGAACGGGTGAATATTGTCGCCAACTACGACCGCGCTGTTCACAGCCCGTCGTTCGAGATGAAGCTGCCAAGTGTCGTTTCGC
Organism: Pseudolabrys sp.; assembly: GCA_035277565.1. Lineage (GTDB taxonomy): Bacteria > Pseudomonadota > Alphaproteobacteria > Rhizobiales > Xanthobacteraceae > Pseudolabrys. The sequence goes on along the minus strand of DATEKG010000205.1, from coordinate 9,629 downwards.
TCAAAACCTTCGTGAAGCCTTCAACCCATCCGGCCTTCACGCGTTTTAACGTCTTCCTGCGCGACCGGTTCAGCTGCCAATATTGCGGTGAACGGGACGATCTCACATTCGATCACCTCTTGCCTCGTTCGCGCGGCGGTCACACGACGTGGGACAATGTCGTTGCCGCCTGTTCGCCATGCAATTTGCGGAAGGGCAATCTGACTCCTGACGAAGCCAGGATGTGGCCGTCGCAAATGCCGTTCCAACCCACCGTCCACCACCTTCACAGGAACGGCCGTCTATTCCCGCCTAACTATCTGCACGAGAGCTGGCTCGACTATCTCTATTGGGATACCGAACTCGAGCCATAAGGGTTCCGCTTTTTTGCACGGGGGTGTCATGAACAGCACGCCGCAACCTGGCCGCAGCGGGCGCCCGCTGTCATGGGCGGTGATGGCCGCGGTGATGGCCGTGGCCGCCTTTTGCATCGCATGTCCCGCCATTGCACAACAGGCGCCGGTCTCTGCCGGGCCGCCTGATCCGAAACTGGTCGAAGATCTGGTCGCCGCCAGCCGGATCCTCGCCGACCACGGCCTGCTCGACGGCTGGGGCCATGTCTCTGTTCGCCATGACCGCGACCCGAACCGGTACCTGATGTCGCGTGGACTTTCGGCCGATCTCGTGACCGCAAAGGACATCATCGAATTTGATCTCGACAGCCGGCCGGTCGATACGCACGGCCTGCCGATGTCGGCGCTTTTTACCGAGCGATACATCCACGGCGAGATTTACAAACTGCGGCCCGATGTGATGGCTGTCGTGCATACGCATGCACCGTCGTTGATTCCGTTCGGCGACACGAAAGTGCCGCTGCAGCCGATGTATCACCGCTCGGCCTTCATTGCTTTTGGTATCCCGGTCTTCGAAATCCGTGATCGCGCCGGCATGACGGACATGCTGATCCGCAATCCGACGCTTGGTCATGACCTTGCCGAGGTGCTTGGAGACCATCCGGCGGCGTTGATGCGCGGCCATGGCGCGGTCATTGTCGGGCCGTCGCTTCCACGCGTGGTCGGCCGCACGATCTTTCTTGCGCTGAATGCAACTCTCCAGGCGGACGCCATGAAAATGGGAGCGCCGATCACATATATGGACCTGGAAGAAGCACGCAAGATCGAGGCGCGCGAAGGCCATGGACTGGCCCGCACGTGGGAAGGCTGGAAGCAGAAAGTGATGAGCAAGCCCTAGCTCGAAGTGTCCGGGAGCATCCGCTGCAGGACCCGGTCTCGACGAATGAAGTAGTGATAAAGCCCGGCGAGCACGTGCAGGCCGACAAGCGTCAGCATCACATAGTTCGCCAGCAGAGAATGGATATCACCTGTCCAGCCGAAGCCTGCTGCGCGCGTGCCAACCAGCTTCGGCAGTTCGACGCCGAACATCACGATCGGCATGCCGCGCCATGAGGCGTTGATCCAGCCAAGGATAGGGACCACAAACAGCAGGATATAAAGAAGCCAATGAACCGCGCGAGCGCTTTGCACCTGCCAGGGCGGCAGGCCGTCGAGCGGCGCGGGTTCACCGTGCGTGGCGCGCCAGAAGAGGCGCACCACGACGACTGCTATAATCACAATCCCGATTGAAAAATGGATGCTGATAAGGGTCGTCACCGGCGTATTGCGGCCGATATGCGGCATGGTCCAGGCCGCAATAAACTGCCCGATGAGCAGCGCCACAATCAGCCAATGCAGGAATTTTGCGGTTGAAGTATAGCCCGACGATGCCGCCATGTTTCCTTTCGCCCTTGTCGCGCAACGAACAGCGCCTATATGGGTTCCAGCGGTGATGTCGAGCCCTCAGGCTCCATCATCGAGCGGCCACGAACATGCAGCTGGTGACGCCGGACGTACGCGCACCGTCGCATTTCGTGGTCGTCAGTATCTTGATCTATCTCAAGCCCGCGATTTCAGCCGCTCCTTGTCGTATCCGGCGACGCGCTTGTAGCCTTCCGAGAGGGCGACAAGCTCTTCATGGCTGATGACGTCGTCGATGTTCTTGAACGGCTTGTCTCCGGTGCGTCGATAGACTTCGTGCAGGATAGCGTCTGGCGGCGCCTTGCGATTGGCAAGGACGACGTCGCTTGTCGCGGGCAAGCGTCTGCTTTCATATGCTTTGAGAGCGGCCACCGGATCCGAATTTGCGACCAGCGCATCGGTGAGCGCGCGGCAATCAAGGATGGCCTGCGCCGCGCCGTTCGCCCCGCGCGGGTACATCGGGTGCGCGGCGTCGCCCAGCAAGGTGAGCCGGCCGAAACTCCAGCGCGGAAGCGGATCCTGATCGACCATCGGATATTCGAGAATTGTATCCGAACTGCTGATGAACTGCGGTACGTCCAGCCAGTCGAAATGCCAATCCGCCATGGCCGGCAGAAAGTCCTCCAGACGTCCGCGGCGATTCCAGTCGCGCGCCTGGTATTGCGGCGTTTCGATATCGCAGACCCAGTTCACGAGCTGGCGCCCGTCGGCATCGACATTGTTGCGGATGGGATAAATCAAAAGTTTCGCCGGGTGATGCCAGCCGACACGGATCATGCTGGCGCCCGACAGAAATGGTTTCCAGCGGGTGACACCTCGCCACATGTTGATGCCGGAATATTTCGGCGGCCCTTCGTTCGGGTAAAGCTGCTTGCGCAGGACAGAATGAATGCCCTCGGCGGCGATCGCCACGGTTCCGCGCCGGACCGGAAGCGGCTTGCCCGAAACATCCTCAAAATAGGCGACGGCTTCGTCGCCGTCATACTCAACCTGCGTGCACTTGTGGCCGAGCACCACCTTGTCCGCTCCCGCGCGCTGCACGAAAGCGTCGAGCAGCACCATTTGCAGATCACCGCGGTGAATCGAGAATTGCGGCACATCGTAGCCGGCATAGCGGCCAGCCGGCTCGCTGTAGATGTACTGGCCAAAACGGTTGTAGAAGCAATATTCGCGCGTCGTCACGGCGACGCTTGCGAGGGCATTTTCAAGGCCCAGCCCGCAAAGCTCGCGCGAAGCATGCGGCAGGATGTTGATGCCGACGCCGACGGCCTTGAGCTCGGGCGCTGCTTCGAAGACACGGCACGCAATACCCGCACGATGGAGCATCAGCCCCAGCGTCAAACCGCCGATGCCGCCGCCGATAATCAGGACTTCCATGGGAACCAACCTCTGATGAATATTTTAGCCGGACTGGCTTTGCCGTGCGAGGGAAGCCTTGAAGCCGAAAGCCGCGGCCGCCGAAAGGAGCAAGGATACCAGCACGTCATAGCCGGCAAGCGAAATGCCCAGAAATCGCCACGCAGCTTCGTCGCAACGTACGATTTTGATGTCCTGAAGGCTGTTCAGGAGATTTCCCGCAGAGCCGAAACCATTGATCGGTCCCGAACAATCGGTCGGGCCCGGCCAGAGTTTCCATTCAACTCCTGCGTGAAAGGCCGACAGACCGGCATTCCAAAGCATGAGAATGCAGATGACAGCGAAGCCGGCGATCATGATCTTGCGCGAGGCGCCGTGGCCGGCACCGAGCCACAGAAGTGCCGCAAGCGGCACGCTGACATAATAAGCGTCGCGCTGCTCGAGGCAGAGCGGACACGGCGGATAGCCGAGCACATATTGAAAGAAGAAGAAGCCGCAAATCGTCAGCACGCCTATGACCGACACTGCTGCGGCGGCGGCAACAACCGGATTGCGACGAAGCAGCCCCAGAAACCCGTTCATGTATGCTCCGGCACTATTTCGCATCCAATGGTGATGGCCGAAATTATCTGTTGGTGCCGGTGGTCGGGGTCGAACCGACACTCCTTTTGGGAACACGATTTTGAGTCGTGCGCGTCTGCCAATTCCGCCACACCGGCGTGGGGCGCATAGCTATAGCCTCAAGTCGCTGGACAGCCAAACAAAAACGCGTGTGCATTCGCCGGCGTGGTAAGCATGGGCACTGCGCCGTAAGATCGGCCCGAACCGAAGTCTTTCAGGGAGTCCATACGATGAACGAAGAGGCCCTCAACATGTCGCTTCGCAAATTCCTCAAGGTGGTCGGCGTCACATCGCAGCAGGAGATCGAAAAAGCGATCCGGGCCGCCGTGGCAGATGGCCGCCTCAAGGGCAACGAGACCATCGGCGCGCAGATGGTGCTGACAATCGGAAAGATCGGGCTCAACCACAAGGTCGACGGCGAGATCAAACTGGGATAGCCGGCCTGATCATAATTCGGCGCCGGCATTCTGGCGGCCGAAAGCCGCCTCCATTTCCCGCCGAATTTTCACGGCATCATCGTGGGAATCGCAGGCGACGTCCGACCAGCGCAGCGACTGCCCCTCAGCGATGTCTCGCTTGAGTTTCACGCCGTGGGCAAGACCAAGCGGGAGCAGTCCTGCTTCAAGCGACAATTCCGATGGGGTCTGCTTTCCCCAAACGCAGAACCCGCCTTCGCCGTCAAGAATTTCGCCGACCTTGAGCGAGCGTTTGGCCGTCGCCACAACATCGGAGCGAAAAGCCGTCGGCGCACCGGTCGGTTCTTTGCGCAAGGCGACGCTTGCAACCGAAATCCCAAGCTCGAGTCCGATCATGTGGATTGGGCGGTAAAGTGCGGCATACCTGCCGCTCCTGTCGGGCAACATCGCGTACTCCCTGAAGCAGCGCCGCGCATAATCGGTATCGCCCTCGAATACGACGTAGGTTCCGAGCGCGAGGTGATGCGGCACATCGCGGCCATCGCGGTAGACCGACGATGTCACTTCAGTCACACCCGGCTTTTCCAGTGTCCCGCCGTCGCGCCTGGGCTTGCACACATCGGCGAGTTCGAATCTTGTGGCAGGAGGAAAGCCAAGCCCGTTCGTCTGCGGTACGAGGCCGGTAGCATTGCACACTGCCGTCATCTCGATGCCCGACTTGGTCCCGTCGACAAAACTGTTGAACATTTTCGGATTTATCGATTTGCGGTCGGAAATGTTCAGATACTTGTCGAGAATTTCCCACACATTGTCGGGATTTGATTTGTGGTAGTGGGGCTCGTACCGCGTCCCCTTGCCCGCGCATATCACCTTGAATCCGGCGGCACGCGCCCAATCGACGTGTTCGCAGATCAGCGCCGGCTGGTCACCCCAGGCCAGCGAATAGACAACGCCCGCGGACTGGGCGCGGCGCGCCAGCAAAGGTCCCGCGAGAGCATCGGCCTCTACATTGACCATCACAATGTGCTTGCCATTGGCAACTGCCTGCAGTGCGTGCCGAAGGCCCGCAGCCGGAACGCCGGTCGCCTCGACAACGACTTCGACCCGCGGGTCGGCAATGAGCGCCTGCGCATCATCCGTGATCAATGTCGCGCGCTTCTTGTGGGCCTCGGCAAGTGTTTCGGCGGCGCAGGTTTCTCTCGGCCAGCCCGCGACATCGAGTTGGCTCCGCGCGCGCGCAACGTCCAGATCGGCGACGCCGACAATATGCATGCCGCGTGTCAGGCGCGCTTGCGAGAGAAACATGGTGCCGAATTTTCCGGCACCGATCACCGCAACGGAAATCGGCCGCCCTGCCGCCTCGCGCTCAAGAAGCCTGGTATGAAGGTTCACGGCGCACCCCGTCGCTTCTGCGCGACGGAAACATAAACACGCGTGCCGCACAAGCAGCGACGGAAACTGGGTAGTGTCTCAGTTTGAATTTTGTGGTTATCCAAAGCGCCAAGCCACATAGATAAAAAAGAACCAGACGCCTAATACTATCAAAGTCAGTCTGTCGGATATTCCAGCTAAGCGGCGTTGAATATCTTGGATTCGGTATGCCAGGTCAGACTTATCAGCAGCCATCTCAGCATCGCTCAATCCTCTAATTCCGTGGTGGTCAAACATTTAGTGTGCCCCTCGCTTCTTGTATGCATCGCGCTTTCTCGGTTTCGGCAAACTGGCGTCGATCATTTCGGCTAAATCGATCATCGACCATAGTGTGTTGCTCAAACCCGCAGCCATCGCGGGCGAAAGCCCCTTCAGGCTTTTGTGCTGCTTTATGTAATTGTACCAGACCGTGTACAGTGCGACCATGTTCACGTGGTTCTCAAATTTCTTAGCGAACGCATTGGTCAGCCGGGTAAACCGGCGCATCTGCATCCGCATGGTGAGGTTTTGTCGCTCGGCAAAAGACGTTGAAATGTGCTTCTGATCGGGCGAGCCTTCGATTCGCGCCTTGCGAGCACCGATGCACTCTGCCGGGCTACAGCGGACTTGACCAGTCTCGGGTGCCGCGCCGTAAATCTTCACAAGCTGAGCGTAATCAACGTCGCCACCGAGCGCGCCTTCAACCGCGTCTAAATAGGCCCTGTGGCCGTCGCTGGTGAGCTGCACACGGTTAGCAAGACGGTCACGCAGATCGTCCATAAAGGCGATGGCGTATTCGCTGTCCCGTCCACCGACTAGCCACGTAATCAAAAGCTTTGTGCAGGCCTCAATTGCCGTCCAAGTCCACGTATCGCCAGCGCCAGCGCCAGCGCCAGCGACGGGCTTTTTCATGCTCGGCACGTTCTTTTGCTTTGCGGCGGTAAATGACCAGATTTCATCGACTTGAACGCGGCGGGCTTTGACGCCCCGCACCCTTTCATCATGGAAGTCCGCGCAAGCCTTCCCCGCATCGACCAGAAGTTTGGAAACCGTGTTGATCGAAACGTCGGCCACTCGGGAAATCGACCGCATGGATGACCCCTCGCAAAGCATCGAAAGGATCTGAATGCGGGTCTTAAGGGGCAGCCTGTTCATACCCAAAGTCTAAGGAACCATTCACATTTGTCAAGCATAAAGTTCATATTGGTAAGTTGTGCCAATCTAACTATTGACAAATAAACGTTTAGGATTCATATTCTTGTATGAAGATCGAGTTCGCAGATAAGCGCCTCGCGCTCATACGTACGGACGAAGCTCACAAACTCGGGCTGCCAATTGGAGTCATCAAGTCGTGCCGCGACAAGTTGATCGTGATCGAGGCGGCTTCGAGCGAACTGACCCTGAGGAACTGGAGAAGCTTGGACTACAAAAAACTAGAGGGGTCTGAACTCAGGCAAATACGGCTGAATGATCAGTACAGAATGCGTTTTCTGCTCGATTCGAAAACTAATCCGCCAACGGTCACGGTGACCTTCATTGGCGACCCGCATTGAGCATTGAGAGAAGCCATGAGCACTAATTACGAATACGAAGTCCCGCACCCGGGAGTATTTATCCAAGAGGAGCTTGACGCGCGCGAGTGGGCGCAGCGGGACCTTGCTTACATTCTGAATGTTGATGAGACCGCTCTTAATAAGCTCATCAAAGGCAAAGGCGGCATTAGTCCTGACATGGCTAAGGCGCTCGCAAAGGCATTTGATGTAGACGAAGATTTTTTCGCGAACCTTCAAAAAGCTTACGATATTGCGCACGCGAAAGAGCCGGACCCGGCAATCGAGACTCGCGCGCGCCTTCAGACCAAAATTCCTGTTCGTGAAATGATTAGGCGTGGATGGATTGAAAATGTGAACCCGAGACTAATGAATGCGCAATTGGCCCGTTTTTTTAGAACGGCGAACGACAACATTCTCGCATTTAATCACGCCGCCAAAAAAACCAATGCCGGAGAAGAAGCAACGTTTGCACAGCTAGCGTGGCTATATCGAGTTCGTCAAATTGGCGAATCAATAAAATGCGGTCCGTTCTCTAAGAATGTTCTCATAGACGGCCTTCATCGGATGAAGGCGTTGATGCATGAGCCTGAAGAAATCAGGCATGTCCCCGCACTCCTCGAAGAATGTGGAGTGCGACTTGTATTGGTTGAAGGATTGCCGGGCGGAAAAATAGACGGGGTTTGCCTTTGGCTTGACGCCAAATCGCCCGTCATTGGCATGTCTTTGCGGTTCGACCGGATAGACAATTTTTGGTTTGTCCTCAGACATGAATGTGAACATGTTTTGCGAGAGCATGGCCGAAAAGATGAAGTCATTGATGTTGAGGTAGACCGCACGACGGCTATCTCTGAAGAAGAAAAGCAGGCCAATGATGCGGCAGCGGAGTTCTGTGTTCCACAAGAAAAGATGAAATCTTTTATTGTTAGAAAAGCTCCTCTCTTTTCGAAGAGAGATGTTGTTGCGTTTTCCAAAATGGTCGGCGTTCATCCCGGCATTGTTGCTGGACAACTTCAAAAGAAAACAGAGCGGTGGGATTTATTCAGACCGCTACAAGTAAAAATTCGCCACATAATCACCCGAACAGCAATGGTGGATGGTTGGGGCCATGTTGCCCCCGTCTAAATCTAAAAAGGATTGGAAGATGGCCAATTACACCGAGCAAATGCAGCGTCTCTTCGACCGCTATCGCGGCGAAGTGCGCGAAGCGCCTGTAGTGCTGGATGACATTTTTGCTTGGGCCGTGGAGAATAGGCTTTGGCAACCTCGCGAGGAAAGTGTTCGCGGCCAATTCAAAGAGGAAATGGCGCAAGCCTTGCGTGAGCACTATCGAACGGACGCTGCCGGGCGGAAATACCGCGCCAAACACGCAGTGCGTCATGTGTTTGCTGGCAAACAGCTAACCTTTTGGGGCGATATCGATAAAGATCCGCGTGACTACATCGAAGTCGCGTTCGCTCAAAGACGCCGCAGAATTGGCGGCGAACTTCACCAACTCAAAATCGATGTGGACCACTATAACGAGGCTCACCCAGAAGAGTCGCCGCTTCAGCTCTGCCTCAACTTTGAGGACGATATCCGCGAGCGGTTGATCGAAGAGGGCTTTGAAGAAGCGGCCTAGCTTTTCTTCCAGCGGGCCAAAGACGCAGCGCGGGCAATTTCTGAGCGTTGCTCCGGGGTCAGGGAGGCGGCCCGCGCCTTACCGCCGTTAAGACCGCCCTTCGCCCGCTTGGGTGCCTTGCCGCGCTGTTCCTCAATCTCACCCGTTGCGATTCGCATAACGTGGACCGCATTGCCGATCACGTCAGCGGGTCGTTTCTCGCCTTTAGGGCCTCGGGGCATTTTACCGCAATCCCTCATCGTCAATGTGGTCTAGCCGGAATTGCGCAGCTTGCCGCGCGGCGGGTGTGAATCTATCGGAAAATCTAAGTATGCCCGCCTCGACAGACCATTCTTGGGCCATACCCAACGCATTGAGTCGGACCAAGCCGCTTTGTATTTGGCCACTCTGCATCAGCCGTTCCATTGCAGGCACCGTCTCATAACGTCGGCGCATATCGATAAATACCGTTGGATTATATCCTCGGGCTTGCGCCAGGCGGATGCTTTCATCGACCCAAGCTTCGAGCGGGTCCATAATTAGTGCTCCTAGACTGTTTGTATATATTAGACGGACGCGGCGCTTTGGAAAATGGACCGTCAAGAGGCCGCAAATTCAAACTGAGACACTACCCGAAATTGGCTTTTATTGGCAGAGCGCGCGGGAGACGAAGGTTTCGGTCTTGCATTCAGGGCCGCTCGAACGCCCCGCCATCCAGACTTTTGGAGGACAAACCTCGGCAGTGGTCATGTCGAGGCTTTTTCCCGAATCGAAGCCCTTTGCCTTGCACATTGTGTTCGCAGCGGCGATGCAATCGGGCGCGCCGTTAGGGGCAATTTGACATTTCTCATGACCGCTGACGGGACGCGCAACCGGAATTCGC